>SXPB01000119.1 GCA_005776475.1 Planctomycetia bacterium | reverse complement strand
TAGTCACTCGACCATCCACGCCGGCTTGTAGGCGAGCCCCGTGTTGAGAATGCGCTGCAGCAACTGCGCATAGTCCACCCCCGCAAACAACGCCGACTCCGGAAAGTCCTCACCCGGCGACAGGTCGTTGTTCACGTTCGCCTCGATCACAAACACCCGCCCCTGCGCATCCATCCGCAGATCGATCCGCGCATACCCCGACAGATGCAGCGCCCGGTAGGTCCGCCGTGCAATCGCATGGATGTGCTGCTCCACCTCGGGCGACAGATCGCGCGCCCGCGCCGTGCGCAACCCAATCCGCTTCTGGTAGCCCTCGTCCCACTTCACCCGTGACGTCGCGATCGACTCGTTGCCCTCCGGCAGCTTGTCGAACCACAGCTCCCAGATCGGAAACGACTCCAGCCGTTCGTTGCCGAGCACGCTCACCGTGAACTCGCGCCCCGGCAGGTACTGCTCGACCACCACGTCGCCCTGCAGCGTGCGGTGCAAGAACTCCACCCGCTCCGCCAGTTCCTTGTCGTTGTGCACCACCGAAGCCTGCGCGATTCCGGCGCTGCCGTGTTCGCTGGTGGCCTTCACGATCACCGGGAACGTCATGCGCGAGGGCAGCTTCGCCTTGCGTGAACGCAGCGGGAACACCGCGAACGCCGGGTGCGGGATGCGGTGCCAGGCCAGGATCTGCTTGGTGAGCGCCTTGTCGCCGGCCAGCGTGATCCCACGCGGGTTGCAGCCGGTGTACGGCTGTTTGCACAGTTCGAGGAAGCTCACCACGTGCGCCTCGTAGGCGACCACGTCGTGGAAGTAGGAGACGATGTTGAACACGATCTGCGGCTTCTGCTCGGTGATCGCGTCGCGGATCGGGCGCAGCTCGTCGCCGACACCGAGCACATGCACGTCGTGCCCGAGCGAGCGCAGCGCCTCCGTCACCGCCAGTTCCATCTGGTACTCCCACGTCTCCTTCGCCGGCAGCTTCGCCGCGTCGGGCGGGGGAACGACTTCCTCGTGCATCGCGACCAGCACGCGCAGTTTCTTCATCGTCGAAATCTCGGGCGGTGCCCACGCGCGAGCGCCATCGTCGCCATCGTCGCCAGTACCGCCGCGCCAAGTTTCGCCTCTGCCACGGGCCGATGCACGCGCAGATCCAGTTCGCGGCAACGTTGCGCCAGCGCTTGCAGGGCCTGGTCGACGACGTAGCGATGCAGACCGGTGAGGCGGGAGACCTTCGCGCGCAGGGCCGTGCGTTCCCGCAGCAGGAAGGCGGCCGCGGCGGCGCGGCGCGTCGTCGACTCGGCGGTGGCGAACACCGACTGCAGTTCGCGGTCGAAGCGGGCGCCGTCGCCGGGGGCGTAGCCGGCCTGCTTGCGCCGGTAGTGCTCGCGCAGCGTCATGCGCGCGCTGCGCACCGAACCTGGCCGGTCGTTGCTGTGCACTTCCTGCTTCAGGTCGCCGACGTCGTGCAGCATGCGGTCGAGCACGCGCAGCTTCTTCAAGGCCGGCCAACCGGCGTAGGCGGTCTGCCAGCGCGAGCCCGGCGTCAGCCAGACCGCGAAACTCTCGGCGTAGTCCTCGGCCGGATGGCTCTGCGCATACCACCAACCGAGGTGTTGCACGAACTGCTTGCTGGTCGGACTGACCTGGTAGGCGACGCGGTACGGATCGCTGTAGCGGCCGAACGTCGCGCGCCAGTCGTCGCGCCAGTGCAGCAGGTAGGCGTTGTCGAACGCGTGCGCCGCCTCGTGCCGCAGCAGCTTCATGCACTGTTCGTGCGTGGCGCCCTCGGCCTCGAACATCTGCGCGTGCTCGAGCCGCGCGAGCCGCCGGTGCGCCAGCCAGAACGGGATCGCGAAGCCGGTCGAGCCTTCGGGCGTGAACCAGTCGGTAGCGAGCCACACGTACGGTCGGAACACGAGGCCGGCGCGGCCGAGTTCGTCGTGCAGCCGATCGACGCGCGCCTGCAGCGCCGTGCCTTCGAGGCGCAGTTCGAGGTCGCACAGGCGAACGTCGAGCAGTTCCTCGGTCGGCAGGTCGGCCCACCAGGGCTTCACCAGGCGCGAGCTGCGTTTCCTCTTCGGGCTCGGCGTCCGGCGTTTGGCCACGGCGCGAACATACGGCGGCTGCGTTGCCATGCACGTGACTCCACGGGCGCCGCGGTGATACTGCGTTGCCAAGGACACCCCCGCCGCCACATGACCCACGCCACGCCCCGGTATCACCGTTCCAACGCCTTCGGGGTCGCTCCCGGGGGGCACTATTCGCACGCCGTGGCGGCCGGGGGATTCGTGTTCGTGTCGGGGCAGCTGCCGATCCGCCAGGGGGTCGATCCGGATCCCAACATGCCGGTGCGCGAGCAGACGACCCTGACCCTGCGCAACCTGCAGGCGGCGTTGGAAGTGGCGGGGGCGAAGCTGACCGATGTCGTGAAGGTCAGCGCGTGGTTGCGCAGCGAGGACGACTGGGACGATTTCGACGCGGCCTACGCCGAGTTCTTCGGCGACCACCGGCCGGCGCGCGCGGCGGTGCCGGTGGGGCGATTGCATTACGGTCTCTGCGTCGAGATCGATGCGATCGCGTTCGTCGGCAACCGCTGAGACTTCGCGGCTGGTTCAGCGCGCGCTGCGCACGGCATCGAGCCAGCCAAAGCCGAAGCGTTCGTCGGGTTCGAGGTAGTGGCCTTCGCTCCATTCGTTGAGCGACGCGACCAGCACCAGCGGATCGTCGATGCTGCCGACCGGCGACCGGAATGCGCGCGCGCGCCGCAACGCCGCCGCGAAGTGCTCGGGATGCTCGCCGGTGACCACCGGCCACCACGGATACTTGTCGGGCCGCGCGTCACCGAAGTCGGCACCGCGCGCACTGGCGTCCCAGCCCGGCGCCACCGCGGGCATGTAGGGCAGCCCCGAGCGTTCGCTGAACGACGCCCACTGCGATGCCCGCAACGTTGCGTACTCGCGATAGTCCTGCTGGAACGGTCCCTTCCAGTCCGGCAGCAGCACGTAGTGCGTGACGCTGTCGAAGCCGATCGCGCGCACCAGCGGCAGTGCTTCGGCGTTGGGTTCTATCGCGGCGAGGTGCAGGTCGCGATGGCCGTGGTCGCGCAGCCAGCTGCGGGCCGCGGTGATCGCCGCGCGCGCGCCGTCGACGCCGAGTTCCTTGACGAAGAAGGTCGAGTCGAAGATCGACAGGTAGCTGCGGCCGGCGACGGTGACGTAGTTGGGGCGCGCGAAGTAGTTCACCGCCAGCATCGCGACGAAGCGCACGAAGTCGTCGACGTCGCTCGGCACGGCGCGGGCGGGATCGAGCACGGGCTGGTCACGGCGCGTCACCGGCAGCACGCGGCGCGGCATGCGGTTCGCCCACATGCATGCGAACGGCAGGCGGTTGCCGGCCGGGCCGCCGAGGAAGCCGTGGTCGAGGCCGCGCTCGAACACGCGTTTGCCGCGGCACCAGAACACCCCGAACACGAAGGCGTCGACGCCGTGTTCGTGGGCGAGCTCGAGGCGCGCGCCGAACTGCAGCGGATCGCTGTCGTCGTAGGCGCCGAGCAGCGGCACTTTCGGCTGGCGATGGCCGGGGAAGCGCTGGGTGCAGGCGCGCACCAGTTCCCATTCGGTGAACCCGGGATGGAAGGTGGTGTCGCGCTCGGCGATCGGATGCCAGCCGGTGTAGACGTAGGCGGCGGTGCGCACGGGGTCCTAGTTAGAGCGGGCGACGTGCCGAGAAGTCCATGCGAAGGCGTGGTGGAGTGGCCCCTGGGGGGGCGCCCTGGGGGGGAGCGGGGCTCGAATCGCACCGGCCGGACAATCCCCTGTCCCGGGGGCCGGGCCCGCGGACAATGGGAGGGCCGTGGAGCCCCGCGACCTGTTCGAAATCCTGACCCGCGAGCACATCGATTCGGTGCGCGCGTTCCTGCTCGCCAGTCTGCGCGACAGCGTCGCCGCCGAGGACGTGCTGCAGGAGACCTTCCTCGTCGCCTGGAAGATCCTCGGCCGCTACGACCGCAAGCTGCCGTTCGGCCCCTGGGTGCGCGGCATCGCCGGCAAGTTGCTGCTCAACCATCGGCGGCGCCTCGGCCGGTCGCGCGTGCACTACTGCGACGAAGAAGTGCTGACCCGCATCGACGAGGGCTTCCGCGACTTCGCCACGCTGCAGGGCGACACCTTCGACGAGAAGCTCGATGCGTTGCGCGCTTGCCTTGGCCACCTCACCGGCCCGCAGCGCGACTCGATCCAGTTGCACTACGAACACGGCATGCACTGCAAGCAGATCGCCGAGAAGCTCGGCATCGGCTTCGAAGCGGTGAAGAAGCATCTGCAACGTGGCCGCGCGCTGTTGCACCGTTGCCTGCAGACCAAGTTGCCGACCGGAGACGTCGCGTGAACCACGAAGACCACGAAGAGCACGACGACGGTGTTGCGGGTGAGCCGAAGGGCCGGGAGCTCGTGCCCGACGCCTGGCGCGAACTCGACGACACGCTTGCCGACGGTCCGGCGCCCGCGGCGACGCCGCCGGAGGCGCGCGCCTGGCTCGCCGACCAGCGGTTCCTGCACGGGTTGCTGCGCGCGATGCACAGCCAGGACGCCGCGGCGCGCGAGAGCCGGGTCGCCGGCATCCTCGAACGCATCGACGCCGCGGGCGAGACGAAGCGCCGGTGGTTGCCCATGCTGCTGGCGGCGTTGGTGCTCGCCTGCGTCGGTTTGTGGTTGGCGTCGCCGCCGTCGTTGCCGACCGCCGAAGCCGCGGTGCAACGTGCGGTAGACCAGCTCGCGCGCGACGTGGCGCGGCGGTTCCGGGTCGTGGCGCATGCTTCCGACTCGGCCGACAAGGAAGTGATGCGGCACGAGTTCGCGTTGGTGACGAGCCCTGGCAGCCGGTTCCGCGTGAGCGGCACGCTTGGTTTCGGGCCACTGCAGCTCGGCGAGTTCCAGCTCGGTTGCGACGGCACCGAGATCTGGGGCTTGTCGGCGAATGGGATGTTCCGTCGCTCGGGGCCGTTGGCCGAACGCGAGCGACTGCTGCAGGCGTTCGGCGATTCGATCGATCTCGGCTACCTCGACGTGCACGACCTGGTGCAGCGGTTGCCGGGGGACTTCGAACTCGCCACCGTGGGCCGCGAAGTGGACAGCAGCGGCCATTCGGTGTTGCGCGTGCAGGCGACCCGCAAGCGCGCGGATGGGCGCGTTCGGCTGCGCGACGCGTGGCTCCTGTGCGACGAGGCAACGGGCATGATCACGCGACTGGAAGCCACGGCCGATCTGCCGCGCGGCGCGTCGCGGCGGTTGTCGATCGAGTATCTGGGCGAAGAGCCGCCTGGTCTCGTGCAGTTCGGCCGCCCCTGGTGATCGCGGCCGGTCGCGGGAACGTCCGTGCTCGCGCGTGCGAGGTTGCCTAGCATCCCCGGCACCCTGCCTGCGCGTTCATGAAGTCGACCGATGCGCCGTCCAAAGCAGCGTTGCGCGCGCTGCTGCACGCACCCGTCACGGCGCCAGCCCAGACGGCGGCGGCATTGGCGGCGCAGCGGGTGCGGCTCGCCGGGCACGGCCAGGTCCAGCAGGAGCTGCAGGCGAGCGAGTTGCGGTGGCTCGGCCAGTGCGAGCCGGATGCGACGCTGGCGGCGGAGTTCGCGGCGACGCGCGTGGATTGGCTGCTGGCGCGAGTGCGTTCGCTGGCGAAAACGACACCGGACGCCGGCGTGTTGTGCGACCTCGCCGAAGTGCAGGCGGAGGCCGTCATGGCCGGCGAGGCCGAGATCGTGCGCCAGGCTGGGGAGGCGATCGCCGCAGGGATCGCTCGCGTGGGGGCGTCGAGCGCAGTCGAGCAGGAAGTAGGCGAACGCTTCGCGGCGCTGTCGACGGCGATCGACGAACTGCCGCTTGCGCACCAGGTGCAGTTGCTCGCGTGCAGCGGCCGCGTGGTCGCGGCGATGGGCAAGGCCACGGGTTCGCGCGTGTGCCGGCACCTGGGGCGTCGCCTGCTGCGCGCCGCCGACGATCGCGAGTTGGCGAAGCGGCTCGAAGCCCGCATCGGCCGGCGCGGTGTGGCGTTCGTGGAGACCACCAACTTCGTGCTGTTGCTGGTGGTGCTGACGACGCTGGTGCTCGAGTGGACGTTGCTGCCGTCGCTGACGGAAGGCCAGCTGGATGTGCTGCATTGGATCGATGCGCTAGCGTGCCTGTTCTTCGTCGCCGACTTCGTGTTCGAACTGGCGCTGCACCCGGCGCGGTGGTCGTGGTTCCTGCGCAACGCTGTCACCGACCTCGTGCCGGCAGTGCCGGCGGTGCTGATTCTGCTGCCGGGCAACGACTTGCCGGGCGGAGTCGAGAGTGTGCTGCTGTTGCGGGCGGTGCGCTTGTTGCGAGTGACGTGGGCGGCGCGCTACGTGCAGATGCTGCGGCCGCTGCTGCGGTCGGCGCGCCTGCTGTTGTTCCTCGTGCGCGGGCTCGATGGCCTCGTGGCGCGCTTCGCCCAGATCCTCAACCGCGAGTTCGTGTTCGTGCCGGCCGCCGCCGACATCGGCCGCGGCGTCGACGAGGAGGATCTGCGCGACCTGCTGTTCGCGGCATTGCGGCGCGAGCACGAACTGGTCGCGCTGTTGCCGTTGGGCGAACGCGCGGAAGTGCTGCGCGCACGCTGCGCCGTGGTGCGCGAAGCGGCGGCGTCGATGCAGTTGGACGATGCACCCGCGCGCGTGCCGACCGCGGGCGCGCGCGACATCCCGATCGCCGACGCGATCGAGTTCTTGTGGGCGCTGCGGCCGCAGGACGTGGGGCGCTGGCTGCGTCCCGCCGACATCTCGTCGCTCGATCGCGTGATCCGCGTGCTGTCGTCGGTGCCAGTGCGCTGGCTGCCGATCATCCGGCGGCTGGCCGTGCATCCGTTGCCGGCGACCGCCGAAGAACGCATCGTGCAACTCGGCCGCCGCATCGCCGAATGGGTGGAAGGGTGGCACGGACGCATGCTGTTCTTCGCCGACCTGCACGGCATCGTCACCGGGCCGCAGATCCTCGACCGCGTGGCGACGGCGCTGGTGAAAGCGACGCAGCGGCCGGCGGTTCGACTGATCCTGTTCGGAGGCGTGTTCTCGCTGCTCGGCCTGGGCACGTTCTCCAAAGGGCTGTTGATCGTCGGGGCCGTGTGCCTTGGGCTCGTCAGTCTCGGCTACTGGCTGAAGCGCCTGGCTGGCCAGGCCAGCGCCGCCTACCGACTGACCAGCGAGGCGCACTTCCTGTCGCAGGTCGAGCGCGACAAGCTTCGCTTCGAGCGCGTCGACACCGCGTTCCTGGCCCAGCGCGTGTTCGGTGACGGCGACGAGGCAAAGCAGGCGCAGCGACTGTTGCGCGCGCAGCTGGCCAGCGTGCGCACCGGCGTTCCCGTCGACGACCCCGAGACGCCGGAGTGGCTGCGCTTCGAAGCCAATCGCGTGGCGTTGCTCTACCTGCACTTCCTCGATGGCGCACCCTTGCACGAGGGCGACGTCAAGACGACCGAGCAACTGCTGGCGAACCAGTCGCTGGTCAACCTGCGCGAACGACTGCTGCACACCGACAAGAAGACGAAGAAGCGGCTGCGCACGCTGCGCCTCGACCAGGGCTCGATCCTGGCCGGGCCGTACCTGTGGTTCAGCTTCATCACCGAGAGCATCGCCGTCGAAGCCGCCAAACGCATCGCCGGCTACAACCGCTACTGCATCCCGCTGGCCCAGCTCGACGCGGCGCGACCCGAGGAACGGGCGGCGATGCAGGATTGGCTGCAGCGGCGGCGCGATCCGCGCGGCGGTCGCACGCTGGCGCAGAAGCTCGACTCGACGGCGTTGGCGGGGCGCTACCCCGCGGCCGAGTTCACGGCGCTCGACTTCGTCGGCGGCGACGCCGAGCGCGATCGGCACCTGGCGGCGGTGTTCGGCGACGAAGTGCTCGACGTCGTGCGCCGCGACCGGCGCACGATGGTGCGCGAGATCTTCGGCACGCGCCCGGTGCACGAACTGCCCAAGCACGAACGCAGCTTCAACCCGCTGCGGTTCCACCGGCGCCGGTTGTCGCACGGCCGCGTGCTGCTGCTGCCACTGTTGTTCCTGTGGCGCTTCGTGCGTTCGATCGGGTGGCTCGTCGCGCGCGTGCGCCAGATCGTGCGCGAAGTGTTCGACCCCGACCTCGCGATGCAGCGGCGGGTGATCGGCGAAGCACCGTTCGCGGTGGCGTTGCGCAAGATCCATCGCATGAAGGCGCCTGGCCTGCTCGAGGCGATCCGGCTGCGGCTGGCGGTCGATCCGGTCTACGCCGGCGCGCCGGCCGGATGGTCGTCGGGTGAGTCGTTCGCCACCGAACCGCCGGTCGAGCGCGACCTTCGCTTCCTCCACCTGCGCGAACGCGAAGCCACCCAACTGCGCGACAAGGCAGCGGCGATGCGCCAGCACATCGTGGCGTTGCATGCGGCACTGGCGTGGTTGCCGGAGCTGGCGGCGGAGCAGCAGCGCGGCGATGCCGGCGGCGAACTCGCGGTGACGTGCGCGTGGATCGCCGACCACGACCACGTTCGCACGCTGCTGTTCGCGGAGCGCTGGCGGACGGAGG
The DNA here is from genome assembly GCA_005776475.1 of Planctomycetia bacterium. Taxonomy (GTDB): domain Bacteria; phylum Planctomycetota; class UBA1135; order UBA1135; family UBA2386; genus UBA2386. The sequence continues at coordinate 15,242 of SXPB01000119.1, read as the reverse complement.
TGTTGCCTGAACTCGAAAGCACGGGCCAGCCTTCGTTCGCGTGGAAGTGTGCGAATGCGTTGCGGTCGGTGTTCTTCGTGCCCGCGGCGGAACGGTGGTTGTCGCGGCACGGCCGGGAACTTGGTCGGCAGGCGCGCCACGCGTTGCGCCATGCCTACGCGCGTGACCTGCGCGGTACGCGGGCCGTCGTCGATGCCTGGGTGCGGTTGCCGGCAGACGCGTCGCCGGCCGAACACGCGATTGCGACGTTGCGGCGCGCCCATGGCCACGGCGGTGCGGTGCGGCGTGACGTGCTGGCGTTGCGGGCGGTGCAATCCCTCGCGGTTCTCGACGTGCGCAACTACCGTGACCTCGTGTTCCGACTCGGCGACTACGGCAGCGATGGCGAGAACGCGCGCCTTGGCGGGGAGTTGCCATGACCGCCGTCCCCGTTCAGGCCGCGCCCACGTTGTCGGTGCGCGACCGTCGCCTGGTGCTGGCGTTGGCCGGCGCCTGCATGGTGTGGCGATGGTTGTTGGCGCACCGCACTCCGTTGCCAGGTGTCGATGCGTGCGGCGACCTGTGGCGGGCAGGCCGTCTGGCCGCCGGTGACCTTGCGGTGCTGGCCGACGCGTGGATGCAGCCGTTCTGGGCCGTGCTGTTGGCGCCGTTCGTCGCGTGTGGTGCGCCGGCGTGGGGCGCCGCCCAGGTGCTCGCGTGCCTGTGTGGCGCGGGCACGGTCGTGTTGGTTGCGATCGCCGCCGAACGGTTGCGCGAGAGCGCCGGATTGCCGGCTGCCGTGTTGGCGATGGCGGCGGCGGGCGCCGCGGTCGCGACCGGGGCGGGTTCGGCGGCTGCATTGCAGGCACTCGCTGTTGCCGTGGCCGCGTTGGTCTCGGTGACCGGACGTTGGCGGAGCGCGGTGGTGTTGGTGGGGCTGGTCGCGATGGCGGGCAGCGACCTCGTTCTGGCGTCACCGCCGTCGTGGTGGCGGGCGCTGCGACTGTCGTCGTTGGTCCTGGTTCCGGTGGCACTGCTGGTCGCCATGCCGCCCCGTCCGGCGCGAGTGGTCGCGATTGCCTCGGTGTTCGGTGTGGTGGTCGCGATTGCTGCGATCTGCAGCGATGCCGACCTGCTTGCGGCGTGGTCGCCCCTGCTGGCCGTGCTCGCGGGTGTCGGACTCGCCCGCTTGCCGGTGCGCATCCGCGACCTGGCCCTGTGTGCCGTCGTCCTGTTCGAGTGCCATGGTGCGTGGCGGGAGATCGAAGGCCAGGACGCCGTTGCCGAACGCATCGTCGGCCGCCTGCATGCGCGCCGGCTGGCACCGGGCGAACGGCTCGCCAGCGACCTGCCGCGGGTGCTGTGGGCCGCGGGGCAACGGCCCGAGGCGCCGACCACGGTCGATGCGCTGCTCGTCGCTGTCGCCGACCCGAAGGTGGCCTTCCTCGTGCTCAGCCCACGTTTGGCGACCGATGCGACGCTCGCGGCGAGCCTGGCTGGCACGTTCGCGCCGCACGAGGTCAGCGCCGACCTGACCGATCTCGCCCTGGCCCGCGGCCTGCGGGTGCTCGTGCGGCGCAAGCGATCTTGAGAGTGCAGCCAGGCCGTGCGATACCGGCGCCCTCCCCACATCCCCATGAAGACTCGGCGTGCACCTCGGTTCGTTGCCGTGGTCGGCGGCCGGTTGCGCGCTGCTGGCACCGTGTGCGTTGCTGTTGCTGCGGCCGGGCATGCGCGGCGGAACGCACGCAGCACTCGCATTCCTGCTGCTCGCGCTGCCGCTGGCCGGCGCGATCTGGTTCGTGCGGCCCGCGTGAGCCGCGGTGCGCCCGTTCAGCCGGACTTCTTGTCGAGGCTCGTGATCACGACGCCGCCGATGATGCCGGCGCCGCCGAGCAGCTGCAGCGAACCCAGTTTCTCGCCGAGCATCGCCCAGCCAGACAATGCCGCGAACAGCGGTTGCAGCGCGAACAGCAGCGCCAGGTGCGTCGAAGGCACCAGGTGCTGCACTTTGCTCTGCACGCCGATGCCGACCGCCGTAGCGAGCACGCCGAGGTAGGCGATCGCGAACCACAGTTCGCCGTTCCAGTCGATGGCGCGTGTGGCCTCGGCGGCAAGGCCGCCGCCGAGCAGGGTGGCCGCGGTGCCGACCAGCGACACGAACAGCAACTGCACGAACGCGAACGCGGCGATCGGTGCGCTGCGGCCGAAGCGCGACAGCAACAGCACGTGGCCGGCGTAGCTCACCGAGGCGCCGACCTGCAGCAGGATGCCCCACAACGAGTCGCGGGGGCCGACGGCGCCGGCGTCGTTCGACGGCAGGCAGATCAGCACGATGCCGACGAGCGCCAAGACGAGGCCGACCAACGACAAGGCACCCAGGCGGGCGCGGAAGAACACGAAGCCGCCGACGGCGACCAGCGGCACGATCAGGCCGGCGAGCAGACCGCCCATCGACGCCGAGGTCTCCAGCATGCCGTACATCTGCAGCAAGTAGCCGGTGGCGAGGGCCGTGCCGGCGAGCAGGCCGGGCACGAGCGCCTGCCGCAAGCTGGCGAGACCGCTGCCGCGCAGGAACGGCAACAGGCACAGCACCGCGAGCCAGAAGCGCAGCGCCACGAGGCCAGGGGCCGAGATTTCACGCTGCGCGACCTTGGTGGCGACGAACGACGCGCTCCAGATCGCGATCAGCGCCGTCATCACGAAGTGCGGCCAGTAACGCGGCGCGGTTCCGGTCATCGGGCCGGCACGATAAGGAACGCGAGGCGCGAGGCCAGCTATCTCGCGCGGGCCGGGCCTGCCGACCACCAATCCGCTGCAAGCGCGGACGCGACGCTCGCAATGCCGGCGGCAGCCGCGTAGATCCGTTCCATGCTGCCGCCCCTCGGCTCCGAAGCCACCCGGTCCGCTGAACTGCGTGCGACGTGGGCGATCGCGGCCATGTCCGCAGCCGGGCTGTGCGGCACGTTCCTGTTGCGGCCGCTGCGCGACCAGTTCGGCATCGACCAAGGCACCGCCCAGTTGCCGTGGCTCTACTCGCTGACGTTGCTGGCGACGGTGGTGGCGGTGGTGCCGTTCTGGTGGCTCGCCAACCGCATGCCGAGTCGGCGCTTCGTGCCGATCGTGCTGCATGTGTGCGCGGCGCTCATCGCCGCACTCGCGATCGGGCTGTCGCTCATGGGCGACTATGCGTGGCGCGAGCAGCAGTGGCTCGGCGAGCTGTTCTGGGGCGGCTTCTCCGCGCTCAACGTCGCGGTGCCGGCGTTGGCGTGGATCCACGCGGTCGAGCATTTCCGTCCGGAAGCGGCCAGGCGCCGCTTTGGTTGGATCGCGATCGGCGCCACGCTCGGTGCAGTCACCGGCCTGGCCCTGGCCGGCTGGTTGGCGAAGGACCTCGAGGCGCCGCCGTGGGTGGGGGCGCTGCTTGCCGCCGGCCTGCTCGAAGTCGCGTTCGTGGCGTTCCTGGTGAGCCTGCGGCCGTGTCGCGAACTTGGCACCGCGCGGCAGGAAGTCGCGCGCGGCGGCCTGATCGAAGGCCTGCGTGTGCTGGCGACGGATCGGCGGGCGCTCGGCATCGGCTGCTACATGATGTTGCTCGGCATGCTGGCGACCGCGTTCTACGCGGCGCAGACGAGCCTCGTGGGCGCGGAGATCGCCGGTGCCCGCAACCAACACGTGTGGCTCGCCAGCGTCGAGTTCTGGAGCCAGAGTCTCGTGCTCTTGCTGCAGTTGTTCGCCACCGGAGTGCTGCTGACGCGCATGCCGGCGGCGGTGCTCCTGGTTTCGTTGCCGGTGGTTTCCATCGTCGGGCTCGGCGCCCTGTGGCTCGCGCCCGCGGTGCTGACGATGCAGTTGGTGCAGATCGGGCGGCGGGGCGCCCAGTACGCGTTCGAGAAGCCGGCCCGCGAAGTGCTCTACACGCCGTTGGCGTTGGCGACGAAGCACAAGGTCAAGTTCCTGCTCGACACCTTCGCGTTCCGGCTCGGCGACCTGCTCGGTGCCTTCCTTGCGGTGTGGCTGCAGCGGCCTGGTGCGGGGCTTGGCGCGTCAGTGCTCGCGGCGATGGGCGTCGCGGTCGTCTGGATCGTGCTCGGCATTGCACTGGGCCGGAACGCACGCTCCGCTCGCGCGGCCTGAGCGATCAGGCGTCGACTTCGTAGCGCAGCCAGCGGCACTCGATCGGCCCGTTGCGCACCGGCATCTTCTGCGCGGCCCGCAAGCCGAGATGTTGCGTCAGCTCCGGGTTGCCGCACAGGACGAACGCCTGCGCGCCCGCACACTGCCGATGCAGGAAGTTGCCGAGTGCGAGCCAGCTCTCTTCGAGCTTCACCGCGTCCGGGGACAAGCGATCGCCGTACGGCGGGTTCGTCACCACGACCGCGGGCCGGAACGGGGGCACGTAGTCGCGGCAGTCGCCTTCCTGCAGGCGCACCTTGCCGGTGAGTCCCGCGGTTTCGATCGACTTCTCCGCCAGCGACAGGGCGCCGGCGTGCCAGTCGTTGCCGCACAGCGGCGGCACGTTGTCGGCACCGCGCAGCGAGCGCGCCTCGGCGTCGTCGAACAACTGCCGCCACGCATCGAGGTCGGTGTCGCGCCAGCGTTCGAACGCGAAGGCGCGGCCAAGCCCAGGCGCGCGGTCGGTCGCCAGCCACGCCGCTTCGCACAGGAACGTCGCCGAGCCGCACATCGGATCGCACAGCGGCGACTTGCGATCCCAGCCGGACAGCAGCAGCAGGCCCGCCGCGGTCGCTTCGTTGAGCGGGCTCTTGTGCTGGATCTCGCGGTAGCCGCGCTTGTGCAGCGGCTCGCCGCCGAGTTCGCGATACAGGATCGCCTCCTCGCCTTGCAGCACCAGCTTGATCGGCAGGTCGGGGCGGTCCTTGGCGACGCTCGGCCGCTTGCCGGTGCGTTCTCGGAACTGGTCGCAGATCGCGTCCTTCACCACCAGCACGGGGAAGCGCGTGTCGTTGGCGAAGCTGTCCTTCACCGAACCGTCGATGGCCAGCGTCTGCAGGTAGCCGATGCTCGTCGACCAATCGATGCTGCCGGCGAGCGCGTAGAGGTCTTCGCGATCGCGCACGCGGCCGCGCACCAGTTCTTCCTGGACGCGCACGGCGGAGCGAAGCCACAGGCATGCCGCGTAGCCCATCGCACGATCGCCGGTGAACGCGACCGCGCCGCGGCGCGCTTCGACCTGGCCGGCGCCGAGGGCCTTCAGTTCGTCGACCAGCACCTGCTCGAGGCCGAGCGTGCAGGCGGCGTAGTAGTAGTGCAGGGTCACATCAACCGTCCGTTGGTGTCGAAGGGCCCGCCGCCGCCGCGAAGTCGAGCGCGAACGCCTTCACCGCGCTGATCACCGGTGCCGCCGCCATCTCGATCAGCGAGCAGTTGCCCTTCTTCTTCGAGAACTCGGCCAGCTTGACGAGCTTGTCGTCGTAGCCCGGTCCCTTCCTGTTCTGCACCGCCTTCAGGATGTGCACGAACTGGTTCGTCTCCATGCGGCAGGGCGGGCACTGGCCGCACTGTTCCTGCATGAAGAACTCGGCGATGCCGAGCGTCATCGCCACCACGTCGGTGGTCTCGTCGACGATGCGCACGCCGCCGCAGCCCGGCGAGCTGCCGAGCGGTCGCAGGGTTTCGTAGGCGATCGGCACGTCGAGGTGTTCGGCGAGCAGGAACCCGCACGACATCGCCGGCAGCACGGCGCGCACGCGCCGCCCATCGCGCAGGCCGCCACCGCAGCCATCGATCAACTGGCGGAACGTGGCGCCGAACGGAAGCTCGTACACGCCCGGCCGCTGCACGTTCGGCGGCAACGTGAACAGCAGCGTGCCTTTGCTCTGTTCGGTGCCGATCGCCGCGAACGCTGCACCGCCGTGGCGCGCGATCCACGCCGTGTGCGCCATCGTCTCGACGTTGTTGACCGTCGTCGGTTTGCCCCACAGGCCCGCAACGCCTGGGAACGGCGGCTTCTTGCGCGGCTTCGCCGGTTGCCCCTCGATCGCCGACAGCGCAGCGGTCTCTTCACCGGCGACGTAGGTGCCGGGGCCCAGGTGCACGTCGATCGGGAACGGCAGCATGCCCGCCGCGCGCAGCTCCGCGAGCGCCTGCTCGGCCGCGGCGCGCGGCCCGTGCATGTCTTCGATCAGGTAGAGGAAGCCCTTCTGCGCTCCTGTCGCGAGACCGGTCAGCAGCAGGCCTTCGAGCACTGCGTGCGGATGCCGTTGCACCAGCACCTTGTCCTTGTCGCTGCCGGGTTCGTGTTCGCCGCCGTTGCCGACCACGAACTTCGCATCCGCCACCGCCGCAGCCGCCAATTCCCATTTGCGGGCCGTCGGGAACGCGGCCCCGCCGCGACCGCGCAACTGCGCCGTCGTCACTTCGGCGCGCAGCCAGGCCCCGCCCTTCTGCTGCACGGCGGCGAGACCCTGGTAGCCGCCGCGAGCGCGGTACTCGGCGAGCGTCTCGGTCGCGGTGGTGGAGCGGGCTGGCAGCAGCAGGTTCGGCGTGGCGGTCACGGCGCGGATGGTACGGCCGCGCGGGCGAGGTTCCACGCGGACCTTTTGCCTTCACGCCTTCGGCATGGACTGGCCGCAGTGGGGGCACGGCGGTGTGCCGGCGGCATCGTGGGCATCCCCATGCGCCTGCGCGCGCGCCTTGCCGAGTTCGTCGACGAACGCGGCGCCGAGCAGGCCCGCGGGCAGTGCGAACATGCCGATGCCCATCACGGCGATGACGCTGCCGAGCACGCGTCCGACCGCGGTCACCGGCGTCAGGTCGCCATAGCCGATGGTCGTCAACGTCACGATGCCCCACCACATCGTTGCCGGAATGCTCGAGAAGCCGTTCGGCTGCGCGTCGTGTTCGAGATGGAACATCAACGTCGACGACACCACCAGCAGCACCACCAGCACGAACAGCAGCGACAGCAGCTCGGGCGCCTTCTTCTGCAGGACGCGCTGCAGCGTCTGCACCGCCATCGAATACCGGCCGAGCTTGGCCACGCGGACGAGGCGCGACAACCGCACCAGCCGCAGCGCGCGCAGGTCGAGCCCACCGAGCAGCAGGAGGCTCGGCAGGATCGCGGCGAGGTCGATCAAGGCGCCGGGCGTCAGCAAGTAGCGCAGCCGGCCGCCCAGGGGCGCAGCGAAGCGCGGCGTCTCGACCGCGACCCAGGCGCGGGCGACGTATTCGATGGCGAACACGGCGGTCGAGAACGTCTCCAGGAACTGGAACCAGGGCCCGGCAACGGCGGCGACGTCGCGCACGGTCTCCAGCACCACGGCGGCCACGTTGGCGAGCACGAGGCCGCCGAGAAGGAAACGCACCGTGGTCGCGAGCGCATCCGGGGAGGCGCCGTCGAGTACCCGATGCACGGAAGCGCGCAAGGTCACGTCGGCATCCTACGGCGACGTCGCGGCGCGGCGAATTGCGGTGGCCGCATTGCGGCGAAGGCCACCTGCCCCTTGGTCCTGGCCGCATGTTCCGCGAAGCTTCGCGCTGCGGCGTTCGCCGCGTCGAGGGCAAGTGAGCCCGCGGCCGCGAACGGCGGTGTCGCTGCCGTTCGCATATGGCATTGGCGTGGTCGGCGCGGCACCATTCGCGTCGCCACACCATGTCGAACCAACCCGCGCCCTCGTCCCCGGAAAAGCCGTCGCGTCCCGAAGCCGGCAAGCCGAACTTGCCACTGACGGGTTGGGCCACCGGGTCGGTGCCGACGCCCGTCGTCGACACGTTGAGCAACGAGGATCTCGAAGCGCTCAATGGCCTGCTGCCGTGGAGTTGCTTCACCGTCGATGGCCACGGCCGCCGGTTTGGTGACGCCGCCTGGGTCGGCAAGCGCGACAAGCCGCAAGGTATTCCCGACCTTCGCATCGTCGCGATGGACCAGGCCTTCACGCTGGCCGGCAAGCACGTGCTAGAGATCGGTTGCTTCGAAGGCGTGCACACGATTGCGTTGTGCCAACGCGCCGCACTCGTCACCGCGATCGATTCGCGCATCGAGAACGTGGTGAAGACGGTGGTGCGTTGCGCGATGTTCGCGCAGCGGCCGGAAGTCGCGGTGTGCGACGTCGAGAGCGAGCCGGACCTGCGCCGGTTGCCCGCGGTCGATCTCGTCCATCACGTTGGCGTGCTCTACCACCTGAAGGACCCGGTCGCGCACCTGCAGCAGCTGGCCAAGGGTGTGCGGCAGGGCATGTTGCTCGACACCCATGTGGCGCCGCCGACCGGGGCCACCCAGACCTACACCAGCGGCGGCCGTTCGTTCCGGTACTACCGGCACAAGGAAGGCGGCAAGGCCGAAGTGTTCTCCGGCATGTACGACCATGCGAAATGGTTGCTGCTCGACGACCTGGTTGCGGTGCTGAAGTCCGTTGGCTTCGCGCGGGTCGAACAGATCGAGCTCGCTGACCAGCGCAACGGGCCGCGCGTCCGGCTGCACGCCCACCGCGTCTGATTTGGCTCCGGCGCACCGGGGGGAGGGCTTGGCAGGCCGGCAAACCTGCCTGCAACCTCGCCAAGCGCCGCGCCGTCCGTATCATCCTCGCCCTTCGCGCGCCGCCCTGGCGCCAGACACACCGAGGTAGCAATGCATCTGCAATCGCTGGTTCCGTTCACGTTGGCGCTCGCCGCGCTGTCCGCCACGTTCCCGTCGTCGATGGCCCGCCCCGATGAGGGCATGTGGCCGTTCGACGGCCTTCCGCTCAAGGTCTTGAAGGAGAAGTACAACTTCGAGCCGACCCAGGAGTGGCTCGACCACGTGCGCCTCGGCAGCGTGCGCTTCGACACCGGCGGCTCGGGCTCGTTCGTGTCGCCGAACGGCCTCGTGATGACGAACCACCACGTCGCGCTGTCGACGATCCAGGCCATCTCGACGCCGGAGAAGGACTGGGTCGAACCCGGCTTCAGCGCCAAGAAGTACGGCAGCGAAGTGCACGGCAAGGACCTGACGCTGCGCCAGCTGGTCGAGATCAAGGATGTGACCAAGGAGGTCCTCGAACTGAAGGCCGCCGACAAGACGCCGGAAGGCAACGAGTGGCGCGCGAAGGTCGAGGAGATGAGCGCGAAGGCCGTCGAGGGCAAGAAGAACCACAAGGCCGACCTGGTCCCGCTCTACGACGGCAACCAGTTCCGCCTGCATGTCTACCACGTGTTCGACGACGTGCGCCTCGTGTTCGCGCCGGAGAAGCAGGTCGCGTTCTACGGCGGTGACTACGACAACTTCACTTACCCGCGCTACTGCCTCGATTGCGCGTTCTTCCGCGTCTACGAAGACGACAAGCCGATCGACTCGTCGAAGTACTACTTCCCGTGGGACCACGACGGCGCCGCGACGGACGAGCTGGTGTTCGTGTCGGGCCACCCGGGTGGCACCGAGCGGTCGCTGACGCACGCCGAGATGGAGTTCGCGCGTGACCTGCCGGTGCCGCAGATCGTCAAGCTGCTGCGCACCCGCGGCGAGGCGATGAAGCGCGCAATGGACAAGGACCCGAAGAAGGCCTTCGAACTGCGCGACCAGTACTTCGGCACGATGAACAGCCTGAAGGCCTACGAAGGCCACCTGAACGGACTGCTCGACCCGGTGTGGATGGACAAGATCCGCATGCGCGACGAGGAGCTGATCAAGCGCTCGAGCAAGCCGGAAGTTGCCGACGCGTTCGCGTTCATCGCCAAGGAGATGGGCAAGCTGCGCGAGAAGCACTCGGCGAAGCCGAACCTGCAGCGCCTGATGCCGGCCATTGAAGAAGTCAGCAGCAAGGTCTGCGCCGATGCCAAGAAGACGATCAACGACGCTCGCTTCGCGACCTACGGCGCCTCCAACTACCCGGATGCTACGTTCACGCTGCGCCTCGCGTTCGGCACCGTGAAGGGCTACGAAGCCGGTACCACCAAGGTGCCGCCGAAGACGACGCTGAACGGCCTGTTCGAGCGCAACTCGTCGTTCGACAACCAGGCGCCGTACGACCTGCCGAAGCACTGGACGGACAACAAGAGCAAGCTCAAGCTCGACACGCCGTACAACTTCGTCTGCACCTGCGACATCATCGGTGGCAACTCGGGCAGCCCGATCCTCAGCCGTGAGGGCAAGGTCGTCGGCCTCGTGTTCGACGGCAACATCGAGTCGCTGCCGGGCAACTACTGGTTCGACGAGAAGGTCAACCGCTGCGTCGGCGTGCACACGGCCGGCATGCTCGAAGCGATGGCGGTCATCTACGGCGAGCAGGACCTGGTCAAGGAACTGAGCGGCGCGAAGTGACGCGTCCCGCGCGTGGCCCAAGGGCCACGCGCGAGCTACGGTTGGCGCCGTGGCACTCCCGGCCCTGCGCTTCCTGTTCGCCCGACGCGGCGAAAGCCTGTGGACGCTGGCCTCCCTGTTCTGGCGTTCCCTGCGCGCCGAGGGCCTCGGCCCGACCTGGCGCCGCCTGCGCAGCTATGTCGGCACGGTGAACGCCGCCGCGGCGGCGCCGCTGCCTCCCACGACGACGCGCAAGCACACGCTGTTCGTCGCCGGCTGTCCGGGCCATCCGCGCCGCTGGCGCTGTGAGCACTCGCTCGAGCGGTTGCGGGCCAGCGGCCGCGACGGCGACGTCGTCGACCATCCGGCGGCCCCGCTGCTCGACTATGTCGGGTGCTACGAACGCTTCGTGTTGCAGCGTGTGCCGCACGATGCCTCGGTCGAGGCGTTCGTGCGCGCGGCGAAGGCGGCCGGCAAGCAGGTCGTCGTCGACGTCGACGACCTCGTGATCCACGAGCGATACGGCCCCGAGCTGCCGATCCTGTGCAACTACAGCGACCTCGCGCGCGAGCTCTACGTGCAGCAACTGCGCCGCATCGGCCAGGTGCTGGCGCTCGTCGATCACGCGACGGCCGCCACTGCACCGCTCGCCGCCGAACTGCGCGCCACGTTCCCGCATCTGCACGTCGAGGTCGTGCGCAACGTCGCCAGCCGTGCGATGGTCGAGCGCAGCGTCGCCGCGCGCGCGGCCGCGCCCGACGTTGCCGCCGACGGCAGCGTCACCTTCGGCTACTTCGCCGGCACCGCGACGCACGGTGCGGATCTCGCGACGATCGAGACCGCGCTCGCCGGGGTGTTGCGCGATCGGCCGCAGGCGCGGCTGCTGCTCGCCGGCGAGATCGACGTGCCGCCGATGCTGCGTGGGTTCGGTGACCGCGTCCGCAAGCATGCGCCCGTGCCGTGGCAGGAACTGCCGGCGTTGTTGCGCCAGGCCGACGTGCACCTCGTGCCGCTGGTCGAGGCGCGTTTCACCGCGTGCAAGAGCGAGCTGAAGTGGGTCGAGGCCGCGTTGGTCGCGCGGCCGGTGATCGCCGCCGCGGTCGGGCCGTTCCGCGACTGCATCCGCCCTCGCGAGAACGGCTGGCTGGCCGCCGATGCGGCCGCGTTCGCCGCGGCGATGCGTGCCGCGATCGACGACCCGGCGCTTCGCCTCCAGCTCGGCAAGGTCGCAGCCGCCGAGGTGGTCGGCGGTTGGACCACGGCCGCCGCCGGGTGCTGATCGGCGGCTGGCATCGGCATCCTGGGGCCGTGGCCCCGGAATAGCGCCATTCGGGACGCGGGGGCTGGGCGGTCCACGGCGGAGCCGTCATGATTGCCCGCCACCCGTCGCCTGCCCGCGACCCCCATGCGCCACCATTTCCTCGCCCTCGGTCTGTTCACCGTCGCCCTCGTCGCCCAGGACGATGTGTCGCTGCGGTATCTCGTGAAGACCCCGACCCCGGCCCAGCGCCTGCAACTGCACCAGCACTTCGACGTGCTCGGCCAGTGCTGCGGCGGACCGCTCGCGACCGGTCCCATCGACCTCGTCGTCGCTCCGGCGCAGGTGCCGCTGCTGCTGGCGATCGTGCCCACGGCCGCGTACGTCGGCGAGGGGCGGCCGTTCCACGAGATCGAACTCGAACAGGCGATCGCCAGCGGCGGCGACATCGACCTCGGCTACTACACGGTCGCGGAGATCGAGGCGTTCCTCGACGCGCAGGTGGCGCTGCATCCGACCCGCGCGGTGAAGGTCAACCTCAGCACGCTGCCGGGCGGCGTGCTCACGCACGAAGGGCGTCCGATCTTCGCGGTGAAGGTCAGCGACAACCCGGGCACCAGCGAAGACGAGCCGGCGATCGTGTTCGCCGCGCAACACCACAGTCGCGAACTCAACTCGCCGCACATGGTGCTGCGCGCGCTCGAGCGCACGCTCGCCGCCTACGCGACCGATCCGGCGATCCAGGCGTTGGTGGACTCGCGCGAAGTGTGGTTCGTGCCGATGGTGAATCCCGACGGCGTCAACTACGTGTGGAACACCAACAACCTGTGGCGCAAGAACCGGCGCAACAACGGCACCAGCTTCGGCGTCGACCTCAACCGCAACTATCCGTTCCTGTGGGGCATGTGCGGCGCCTCGACGACGCCGAGCAGCGACACCTACCGCGGTCCGTCGGCTGGCAGCGAGCCGGAGACGGTGGTGATGCGCAACCTGATCGCCCGCGAGCGCCCCGAGATCTACCTCGACGTGCACAGCTCCGGCCGCGACGTGTTGCGGATGTGGGCGCCGTGCGCGACCGTGAACCCGACCATGCAGGCGTTCCAGCAGATCTACTGCGACGACCTGCGCGCGCCGATGGGCTACGACACGCGCGATCCGTCGGCCTCCGGTGAAGCGCCGGAAGACCACTTCTCGTCGGGCGGCACGCTGTCGTACCTGATCGAGATCGGGCTGGCGTTCCAGCCGGTGTTCATCGACACGGTCAACGAGGAATTGCTGGTGTGGCCCGGCGTGCGCCAGGCCTTCACGGCCTGGGCACCGGCGGTGCGCGGGCACGTGCGCTCGGCGCTCGGCTCGGCTCCGTTGGCGGCGACGATCACGTTCGCCCCGAACCTGTTCAACCACGGCGAAGTGACAAAGAGCCGCGCGCGCGACGGTCGCTACGGGCTGTGGCTGCCGGTCGGTTCGTGGAACGTGTCGTTCGCGGCGGCGGGTCACGCGACGCGCACGGTGCCGGTCACGGTGACGAGCCTGAACAATCCGGTGGCGCTCGACGTGCTGCTGGAGACGACGGGCGCTTCGGCGACGACGACGAAGATCGGCAGCGGCAGTCTCGGCACGACGGTGACGTTCACCTACACGAGCCCGGGCGACGCGGGCAAGGGCGCGCTGATCGGGTGGTCGCTGGGCACGACGCCGGGCATTGCGCTCGGTGGGCAGCGGGTGCTGCCGTTGAACCATGACTTGTTGTTCGACTTCGCGCTGGGCGGCAATCCGGTGCTGTCGCCGACGTGGGTGACGCTGAACGGTGCGGCGCAGGCGCAGAGCGTGCTGCTGGTGCCGAACGAAGCGTGGTTGGTCGGGTTGACGTCGTACGTGGCGGGGATCACGGTGGATCCGGCGTATCAGCTTTCGATCAAGACGTGGAGCCCGCCCGCGTCGGTGACGATCGTGCCGTGAGTCTCTCGTCGCGCGCGACGACGGCCCGGCGGGGCGTGCCCACAACAATGATGCGCTGACGACCAATAGCGGCATCGCGAACATCAGCTCCTTGTTGCGGAAACCCAGAGTCCTGACCGAGAAGAGGGAAAGGGCAAGCAGGGCCCCGGCGCAAAGGATTGCGCTGAGGCCTGCGCCGGCGCCTTCTTCCAGATGCTGCCAGGGCGTCGATGTCGCGCATGAGTCTCGTGTCCACCCGTCGCGGCACTACGCACGCACCTCGCGGCTTCGCATGGGACGGCACTCGTGGGTTGCCGTCAAACGAATCGTCGACGCGAGCAGCGCATGAGCTCGTGGCTCATTGCGGCTTGCGCAGCAGGAAGCCGAAATCCTTGCCGTTGCGCACGGCGTTGAGGAACACGCCATCGGGGACGGATGCACTGCTGGCTTCGATGCGCGCGACGACCTCGTCGAGCACCTGCCGCATCAGGTCGGGCGTGTAGTAGTTCACGTGGATCGAGTAGTCGCGGGCGCGCAGGTTCTCGGGCGTGGTGTCCGGCGCGGTGTGGCGGCACCAGCGGTCGAACATCGCCGGAGTCGGCATGTCGTCCACGAGGCCGCACTGTTCCCGCACGTCGCCGATCGACCACGCCGGTTGGCGCCAGTCGAATGTGTACCGCGTGTCCGGCACGACACCGGCGAGCAGGCCTCCCGGTGCGAGCCGTTCCCACCAGCGCAGCAGCACCCCGATAGGATCGACCAGGTGCTCGAGCACATGGTGCGAGAACACGAAGTCGAGCGAGCCGGCCGCGAGCGCCTGCGGAAAACGGGCGGAATCGACGACGTAGTGCTGCCACAAGGCCTTCTCGTCCGCCGTCAGTTCGCGTTTGGCGTACGTTGCCGCCCATTCTGACGGGTGCTTCTTCTCGACGTATCGAACGGCGACGCCGGGGCCGTTCCGCACGGTTGGGTTGAGACCGGGGCCGAGTTCGACGCCGTTACCCAGCAGCTGCGGCACAAGATCGGTGCGCGGCGTCCATAGTGGTCCGACCAGCACATCGACCGGGCGCTCGGTCGCGACGGAGAGTTCGAAGTCGAACTCGCGGGGCACCGGCACCGGCCAACGCAACGTCAGGGGCATTGGCGTGTGGTCGCCGTCACGTTGCGCGAGCAAAACCCGGACGTCACCGCTGCGCAGGGAAACCGTGGCGCGCCAGGGGCCGCTGCCGTGCACCACCCAGCCCAGATCCGTCGGGAAGTCAGCGAGGCAACGTGCGGCCTGGGCCATTCGGATGCGCAGTTCGCCGCTGGTCGCGAAGCGGATACCGCGTTGCGTGCCCGTCGTCGCTTTCGCCTCGATCGCCGTTGCCGTGTCCGGGCAGGTGATCCAGCGGTCCTTGCGCTTCACGAGGTCGTAGAGGTTCAAGCGATCACCATCGGAGGGCCGGATCATGCCGCGGCCGGGCCTTTGGGCCCATCGTGCGTTCCGCCCCGTCTCCTACCATCACTTCGACTCATGGCACCCAACCCCGTCGACGAAAAATGATGCAGATGCCCGTGCAGTCCATCGCGTTCAACTGCGGTTGGTCATCAAGGTGCAGCGACCGGCTCCAGAAGCGACGATTGCCGCAGGTTCGGCGTTGCGTTCGGCTGGCGCCGATGCCTTACTGGGTGGAAGGATGATCGATCTCGGCACATGGCTGCAGCAGGTCCGGTTCGCCGAACGGCCATGGTTGCTGCTCGGCAAAGGCCCCACGTTCGCGCGTCGCGGTGAGTTTGACCTCGCCGGCTTCCATTGCGTCGGCCTCAACCATGTCGTGCGCGAGGTGC
>SXPB01000118.1 GCA_005776475.1 Planctomycetia bacterium | reverse complement strand
GCCTGTTCAGCCAGGTGCAGTACCCGATGCTGTCGGGCACCTCGGTGCCGCGCGACTTCGTCGAGTTCCCGTCGCAGTTCCACGAGGACTTCGCGTTCGACCCGGCGGTGCTGCTGCGCACGGCGGTGCACAGCGAGAACGGCAGTCCCATGCCGGCCGAGTTGATCGCGCGGGTGCGGGCGGCGCGCACGTTCGGCCAGGGCTTTGGCTCGCTCGAGTACATCGCTGCGGCGGCGCTCGACATGGCGTGGCACTCGCTGCCGGCCGGCACGCAGATCGCCGATGTCGAAGCGTTCGAGCGGGCCGCGTTGCAGAACGCCGGCGTCGCGTGGGACCTGGTGCCGCCGCGCTATCGCAGCAACTACTTCGCCCACATCTGGCCGGGTGGCTACTCGGCGGGCTACTACGCGTACTTGTGGAGCGAGGCGCTGGCGGCCGACGCGTTCGCGGGGTGCATGGAGAACGGGGGCATGACGGCGACGAACGGGGCGCGCATGCGGGACTTGGTGCTGTCGCGTGGCATGACGCAGGAGCCGATGGCGATGTTCGCCGCGTTCCGCGGGCGCGATCTCGACACGGCGGCGCTGCTCAAGCGGCGCGGTCTGAAGTAGCGGCGCGGTCGCGGCGGGCGAGCCACCAACCGGTCAGCCAGAACCCCGCCGCGATCGCTGCGATCGCCAGCCACAGGCTCCAGACCCGCGGCAACCAACTGCCGAGGGCGGTCGAGACCCCACCGAACTGCACGTTCAAGTCGCCCGGAAACCTCGGCGGGTGCCCAATCACCATCCCCGATTCGGTCAGCAACGTGATGTTCGCCATCGCATCGGTAGGCCATGCGGTCGGCGCCCACGGTGGGATCCACAGCATGAGTCCGGCACCCAGCGCGACCAGGCCCGCGTAGGCCAGGCGATGCCCAGCCTGCAGGAATCGAACGGACGCCAGAACGAGAGGCAAGAGGATAAGGTTGCTGTGTCGCGCCCAATCGAACGCAATGCAGAAGATCACGACGATGCCTGCGCCGACGAGCCACAAGTGCCATCGTTCCCGACCCTGCGTGCGGGTGTGCTGGTGCCATGCGAGCACCGCAAGCACCGGCCCCCAGGTGGTCACCAGGTGCACGAGCGCCAGTGCCAACACGACGACCGTGCCGCCGGGGAACAACGGGTGGTTGGTGAAGTACTCGTAGCTGAACAGTTGCTGCGCGTTCGCCTTGATCGCGAGGTAGTAGGCGCCGTAGACGCCGAGCGCGGCGCCGGCACCGATCACGTCGTGGCTCATGCGCCCACCCGCTTCACGCCGCACGAACCACAGCCATGGCAGCAGGAACACCGCGAGCTCGTGGTTGGTCAGGTTGAAGAACCAGATCGCCCAGAACACCGAGGGGCGCCGGGCCGCCAGCAGGTTGCCGAGGAACAACGCGTAGCACAGCGGGTCCGGGTACCCGACCCAGTGGTCCTTGTAGAGCTGGATCGACGCGGTGAGCGCGATCGCGAGCGTGACCAAGGTGGCATCGATTGCCGCGAGACCACGACGCCTGCCGAAGAAGAACACGGTCGCCAACAAGACGACCGCGAGGCCGCGCACGAACAGCACGTAGTGCTCACCGCCGAACCCGGACAGCCACGCGAGCAACGGCGCCAGCATGCGATGCGGAAACATGCTCGGCAGCGCGGTCGGATCCCCGGCGATGATCTGCCACTGCTCACCGAAGCCCTTGGCCACATCGCCCGCGGGAGCGATCACGCACGAAAGTGCGTACGCAAGCGTCCCCACGACTGCCGCGAGTCCAGCATCCACGTACCAACGCAGGGCACTCGAGTGCGGCGACGACAGTGGAGCAGAGGCCATGAGCCGGCGAACGGTAGGCACGCCACCACAAGCGAGCAAGGCACGTCGCCAGCGCACCACGCGTGCAGACGATGGCACGGCCCGTAGAGTGCGCCGAATGCCGCGCTCCCTGCTCTGGCTCGCCTTGCTGTGCCACGTGGCGCTCGCCACGGGCTACGCGTGGTCCACGCCGAGCTTCGAAGGCCCCGACGAGAACATCCACTACGAATACGCGTGGCAGATGGGCAACGCCGGTCGCCAACCGAAAGCCAGCGCGCTCGTCGCGCTGCGCGGTGAAGCCCAGACGGAAGGCGCCGTGCTCGGCCACCACCCGCCGCTCTACTACGCAATCCTCGGTGCAGCGCTCGCGGCGACCGACACCGACGACACCGTGTTCGGGCCGTCGATCAATCCCGAATTCGGAGCGCCCGACAAGGCCTCGCGCCATCTCAAGTTCCGGCACGGCAGCGGCCAAGGCGACGGCGTGTTGTTCGGCCTTCGACTGTTGTCCGTGCTGTTCGGGGCGCTGACCGTGTGGCTCGTGCACCGGCTCGGCCGCGCCTGCTGCCCGGAGCAACCGCGCGTCGCCGACCTCGCCGCGCTGCTGGTCGCGTGCCTGCCGATGTTCTCGTTCCTGCATGGCGTGCTCAACAACGACGTGCTGGCGACGCCGCTGGCGACGTTGACCTTGCTGCTGGTGGTGCGCACCTTGCGCAGCGACGCGCCGAACTGGCGGCATGGCCTCGGCCTTGGCCTCGCCGTGGGCGCCGCGCTGCTGACGAAGATGACGACGTTGTTCCTGCTGCCGCTGTCGGGTCTGGCACTCGCGGTTGCCTGCGCCCGGGGCGATCGCAGCCGGCGTCCGGCGTGGCTCTACGTCGGTGGCATCGCACTGCTCGTCGCCGCGCTCACGACGACACCGATGTTGTGGCGCAACTACGACCTCTATGGCGACCCGCTGGGACTCGCCGCACACGACGCCGCGTTCACGCCGATCCCGCCGGAGTACCGGTGGAACGTGTTCGTCGACGGCTTCCTGCCCAACGTGTTCCGCTCCGTGTTCGGCACCTTCGGCTGGTTCAGCCTGCAGCCGCCGACACTGCTCGTGGTCGTCGGCGCCGCCGTCGCCGCCCTCGCCCTGCTCGGCCTGCTGCGCGCCGCGAAGGAACGCACGGGCAGCTTCCGTCCGCACTCGTTGTGGCTGCTGCTGGCGGCGCTGGCCCTCGTGTTCGCCGGCACCGCGCACTTCAACTGGAAGGCGCCGCAGCCGCAGGCACGCCTGCTGTTCCCGGCCATCGGCCCGGCCGCCGTGCTGCTGGCCGCCGGCCTGCTGCGGCTCGTCGCCAACCTGCCGCATCGGCGCTGGTTCGCCGCGTTGCCGCCGCTCGTCGCCATCGTCGTGTTCTTCGCGTGGTTCCGGCCCGCGTTCGCGGCCGACCTCGCGGCGGCCGAGCCGTGGCACCGCGCCCTCGTCGGCCACATCGTGCATCGCACCGCGGAGCCGACCATCATCTGGCTCGACCCGTTGCCCTCGAGCACGCTGATGCCGATGACGCTGCGCTGGGCCGATCGCGAAGCGCCGGCCGACACCCGCTACACGCTCTACGCGTACGACGACGCTGGTCGCGTGCTGCTGGCGACGCACGAGTGGTCACACGGCGGCATCGTGATGCGGAACGGCGAAGCCACCTTGCCGGGCACGCTGAACCCGTTCTTGCTCAACCGCGACTGCACGTTCGTGCTGCGCCGCGTGCCCGCCACTGCCGACGAGGATCCGGCGACGCTGCCGACGAGCCCGCCGCTGCGCTTGCGCCCGCACTGAATCGACTCACGGCAGATCGATCGTCACGAACGCGAAGTCGCGCGTCCGCAGCAGCACTTCCTTCGTCGCCAGCTCTTCGTTGCCGCGCAGCACGCGCACGGAGGCTGGCCCATGCGGCAGGCCACCGAAGCGCGCCACGCCATTCGCATCGACGCGCACCTTCTCCGAACCACCGCACGGTTCGATGCGCACGGTGACGCCGCGCACCGGCCGCCCCGCTCGCCGCACGGTCACCTCGACCGGCACCATCGGTTCGAGCACGAGCTGCAACGGACGGTCATCCGTTTCGACCCAGACGTGGCCGGCGTGCTTGCTGAACGGATCCGCCGCCAACAGCAGCCAGCGCTCGCGCGGGAACGGCAATTCGAGCGTCACGCGCGGCGGGGCACCTCTGACCGACACCGTCTCGATCGTTCGCTCCATGCCCTGCCCGCTGATGTGGCTGAACACCACGTGGCTCGGCGAAGCGCCATCGACGGCGAACACATCGACGCCGACCGTGGATTGGCGTGGTTGCTCGCGATTCGTCACGACGAGGCGCAACTCGGAGTCGCCGGCCCGGCAGCGAATCCCGTTCCCTGCCGTTCCATGTGCCGTCAGGGTCCATCCCGTCGCCGGCACCAGGGGGAATTCGAACGACCCATCCTCCGGCTGCAACAGCACCTCTCCCCACGCCGGATCGTCGGGCTTGGCGACCAAAAACGCGCGATGGACGGGCCTGCCCAAGTCATCGACCACCTTGCCCCGAGTGGCCATCGTCGGATGCGCAACGAACCCGACGGTCCGGTGCCGCTGCTGCACCGACAGCATCACCTCGATCGATCGAGCCATGTGTCCAGCGACTGTGGCCCGCAAGACATGCAGGCCTGGGCGCGCCAAGGTCAGGGCGAACGTGGAGCCAGGAGTACGTAGCTTGCCACTCCATTCCTGGAACCCCGATGCGCCGGCGGTGCCGTGGATCGAGCGACCCGATGCATCGACGAAGGAGCCGTCGATCCGGAAGGCGCCATGACTCGCCAACACCACCTCGCACGGCTGCGTCACCAACAGCGATTCCGCCGCTCGGGACGACAGCACCAACTCATCAGCTACCAGCTCGATCTGCGTGCCGACCACGCAATCGAACTCGAACCGCCCCTCGCGATCCGTGACGAACGAGTCCGCCGTCAAGGTCGCTCGCAGGAGCGCTCCACCTTTCCAATGTTCCGTCACCTTCACGGAGGCGCCAACGATCGGCTCTCCCTCGCTGCCGATCACCAGTCCGCGCACCAACACCGCGCGCAAGAGCATCAACGGCATCGGCTCCGCGGGCGCCGTCGCCCGCTGCACCAGCACCCGCACGCTTTCGCCGAAGTCCGGGTGCCGCACCCGAACGAACACGCTGTCGTCGCGCACGAACAGCCTGCCCACGCCGTCGCCATCGACGTGGCCTTCCTGGTAGGGCTGCTCGTCGGCCAACGACCGCGACAGTTCCACTGCCGCCGCAGCAACCGGATCGCCCAGCGAATCCACCGCGCGCACCGCGAGCACCCACGCGCCCGTGGGCGGCGTCGACGACGACTCCGCCCGGCCAGCGTCGGCCGTAACACCGTTCGCTGGCGCAGATCCAGCCTCCGGCCCATCCAGCGGGGTCGAGGCACCGACTGGCACAGATTCACTGCGATCCTCGCGCTCATCCGCTACCGCCGGGTCGAGCGCCGTCGCGCCGGCGACGAGCCAATAGCCAGCCACCGCCATCGCCAAGAGCAACCCGGCGGCTAGCCACTTCCCGAACCGCGGCGAGGTCGCAGCCACGTTCATCGCGCTCCCGTGCGCGTCCCGACCATCGCGCGATCGAGCGCGGCGAGAAGCTCGGCCCGCGCCGGCGGCTTGGCGATCAACTCGATGCCGAGCGGCGCCAACTCAGCGACGAAACTCGCCGACGACGTGTGCCCTGACACGAACACGATCGGCAGCGCGGCGCGGATCGCGCGCAACGAACGCACCAGATCGATGCCGTGCAGACCCGGCATGCGCACGTCGCTGACGACGACATCGACCGCAATGCCCGATTCGGTGAGCATTCGCACCGCTTCGTTGCCGTGACCGGCTTCGGCGACGACCGCGCAACCCCACGTCTCCAGCAGCATGCGCATCGCCCGTCGCACATCGGGTTCGTCTTCGACGAGCAGCACGCGGCGCCGTTCGCTGGCCGCCGGTGGCCGCGGCACCAGGACTGCCGGCTCGTCTCTTCGCACGGAAGGTTCGGTGCCTTGGATCAGCGGGAACGAGAACGTGAAGCTGGTGCCACGCCCCGGCTCGCTCTCGAGTGCGACGTCGCCACCCAACTGCTTGGTGATGCCGTAGACCGTCGCCAGACCGAGTCCGGTCCCACTGCCGACGCGCGTCGTGAAGAACGGCTCGAAGGCGCGTTGCACCACGTCCGCCGACATGCCGACCCCGTTGTCCGTCACTTCGAGCTGCACGACGTCGCCGCCATGCGAAGCCCGCAAGGAGAAGGTGCCGCCATTCGGCATCGCGGCGCGCGCATTGACCGCCAGGTTCATCACGATCTGGTCGATCTGGCCCGCGGCAGCCCGCACGCGCAACGGTTCGCCACGGATCTCGAGTTCCACCTTCACCGCACCGCCCATCAGGTCGCGCAGCACGCCGAGCTGCGCGCGCAGGATGGCAGCGACATCGAGCACGGCCGGCGCCACGGCCTGCCGGCTGGCGACGGCCAGCAATCGCTGGGTCAGATCGCGGCCACGCGCCGAGGCTTCGAGGATGCGCCGCAGCAGGTCGCCGACGCTGGCGTTCGCGGATATCTCGAGCTCGAGCATCTGCACATTGCCGATGACGACGGTCAGCAGGTTGTTGAAGTCGTGCGCAACACTTCCCGCCAGCTGGCCGAGGCTCTCCATGCGACGCATCTGCTGCAGTTCGCGTTCGAGGTGGGCACGCTGCTCGTGGTCGCGTTCGAGCTGTTCCAACGCACGCTGCAACTCGTTCGTGCGCATGGCGACACGCTGTTCGAGCGAATCCCGCGCCAAGGTGAGTTCGGAGGTGCGCGCATCGACCAGTTCGCGCAGATACTCGGCCTGACGCGCGGAACGACGGCTGCCGAAGCGGAACGCCGCGAACGCAGCGATGCCGAGACCCAAGGCCAGACTCCACGGAAACCAACCGCGCTCCCACAGGAACGGCTCGGCGACGATGCGCAACGTCACCGGCATCGACGACTTTCCATGCGCGCCGGTGGCGATGAACTCCACCACGCTCAGCCCCGATCGGGGAACTGCCACCGAAACCGCGCTACGCGCGGTCGGCTCGCTCCACTCGCCGCCGGCGAACCGCCACCGGAAGACCACTCGCGTCGGACTCTCGAACTCGGGAGACGCGCACGCAACGACGACCGTGCGGTCGTCACACACTCGCACGACGACGCCTTCTGCATCGGACTCGAAACTCTGGGCGCCGGACACCAGAGGGGTCACGCTGCATACGGGCAACGACGTATCGTCGCGCAGTTGGTCGTCGCGAATCAGCCAAACGCCGCCCACACTCGCGATCGCAGCACCGCCGGCAGCCACGGCAACGCCGGGTTGCACGCCGCCGTTGGCCTCCGCAGCAATGGCGGCATTGTGCGCAATCGGCCTGCAGACGACACGCTGGTCGGTGCCATCCGCGACGCGATCGAGGCTCGCCGGATCGACCAGGAACGGACCGCGGTTGCCGCCGATGAGCCAGCCGCGCGGGTGCGCCGCGGCGGTGCACAGGTAGGCCTCGGCGAGACCTTCGGCGAGGCTGATCTGGACCGCGACACCATCGCGCATGCCGACGAACCCGCTGCCGTAGGTCGCCATCCAGACGCGACCCGTGGGCGACGGCAACACCGCCCGCACGTCGGCGAGCGGGAGATGCACACCACTCTGCCAATGCACGCGCATCGCATCGTCACGCGCGAGTTCGACCACGCCCCGGGCGCCGACCAACCAGATCCCATCGGCATGGCATTGGATCAGCTTCACCGAGTGGCCACGCAGGACCGCAGCTCCAGCCAACGGCTCGCAGGTTGCAGAAAGCACCCACACGCCATCCTCGGTACCGAGCAGCATCCGGCCGCGTCCGTCCCGCGCGATGGCACGCACCGCATCGCACTCCGGCGCGATTTCGTGCCGCTCGGCCCTGCCGTCGCGGAGCCGGGTCACCACGCCGGTCTGCCCGACCCACAACGAGCCATCGGTTTCGCGAAACAGGCCATAGACCCCGCGCGCCGCCACCGATTCTTCGCGTCGCACCACGCCGTCGTGCACGTGGAACAACCCGCGCGCAGCGCCGACCCAGAACCCGCCGCGCCCGTCGTCGATGACGGAGTTGGCCCCCTGCGGTCGGCCTTCCTGGTCGAACAGGGCGACGCCTTCCGCTTCGCTGCCCGACAGGCGAACGACACCGCTGCCGATCATGCCGACCCAGACACCACCGTCGACGTCCTCGAACAAGCAGCGCACCGACGAACTCGCCCGCATGTGGACTGGCGCCCGTTGTCCCTGCGGATCGATGCAGATCAGGGCTCGATCGCTGCCGACCCACAGCAGGCCCGAGCGCGATTGCAGAATTGCCCGAACGGGCATGGTGCCCACGGCCTCGGCGACGCGGTCGGGGGCGGTCTCCCACTTGCCCTCGCGCCAACACGCAACGCCATTCTCGGTGCCCAACCAGACCCGACCGTCGGCGGCGCGCGACATCGCTTGCATCGGAACCGTGGCACCTTCGTTCACCACGCCGTTGCGCACGCAATCCAGGCCCTGTCCACCGCCAACCAACACCTCGCCACCATCGCGACCAACCGAGGCGACGTTCGCGTCCTGCCGGACCACGAGCCGTTCGCCCAGGCCGGCGGGCGTCAGCCAATGCACGGTTTGCTCGTCGCAGCACAACATCCTGCCATCGGGCAAGGTCTCGAGGTGCCGGATCAATCCACTTTTGCCCGCGGCCACCCGACGAAAAGCGAACCCGTCGAAGCGCGAGACGATCCCCAATTCGGAACCGCACCAGACCGCACCATCGGCGCCGACCGCCAACGCGGTGATGCGGCTGTCGGAGAACCCGGGCGTCGTCGCGGCGTCGAACACGGTCCAGTCGCGGCCATCGAACCGGCACAACCCGCCGAACGTGGCCACCCACACCATGCCGTCCTTGGACTGCGCGACGCGCGTCACCGAGTTCTGCGCCAGGCCGTTGTTCGACGACCACGATCGCACCACGAAGGGCGCCGTGGGTGGCACAGCCAGTGGCTCCTGCGCGATCGCGCGGCCCGCCACGGCGGCCACTGCGAGCAATGCCGCCAGTCGATGACCGTGGTTTCCAAACGGGCGGTTCATGGCAGCGCGCACCGACCACGGTGCAGGGCACGCCAGCCTACGCACCCTAGGAATCGAAGACCATCGCCCCAACCGCCGGTGGACACGGCGCCGTGTGCGTCAAAGGCGTGATCACCGCATCGATCCACACCGCATCGAACTCGCCGACGGCAGCAGGGACCTCCGCGCGTTCCTGCCGCAGCCCCGCGACGACACGCAACGGATGGAGGCCAGGTGGCGGTGGCTCGGCCGCTGCCATCACTTCGCCGCGCACAACGCCGTCGCGCAGGAACCGCAGCCGCATGCCATGCAGACCCTGGGCCTGCAGGAGCACCTGGCGGGCGCGGCGCGGCGCCGACAACGGAATCGCGAGACCACCTTCGTAGACGATGGTCACGCGTGGCTCATCGAACCAGTAGGTGCCGAGGGGCAGCGGGGGCGGCAGCTTGCCATACGCAACCGGAAGGCGCGGTGGGTTGCGATAGTCGGTGGCGACGAACTCGCGGAAGCCGGCATCGAAGGCTCCGGTCGTCATCTGCCACAGTGCGTCGATGCGGTCGCCCGAGCCCACCGGTGCCGACGTCAACGTTCGCAATGCGTTGTAGTACGCCGCCAGGCCCGGATGGTGCAGCCGGTTCTCCCCCGTAGCGATGGTCTCGTAGTAGCCCTCCGGCACGCGCCGCATCACGTGCCCGATGCGCCATTTCGTCGGGTTTTCCGCGGGCAACCGCGTCAGCAAGGGATCGCACAACAGGGGATCGAGGATGTGCCCGTTCGCTCCCGCATGGAAGCCCGCGACACCGACGGCGCCATTGAGGTTGATCCAGCGATCGCCACCGCCCGGCCGCACGATCGCGTGCAAGCCACCGAACTGCGGAATCGCGCGCGTCGGCGACAGCAACCCGAGCTGCGCGTAGTAGACCCGGCGTTCGTCGCAGATCCCCCACTGCGCTTCGAGTTCGGCTTCGGTTGGCGCCTGGTCGTGCGCCGGCGCGTGCAGCCACTGCGGCACACCCGGAATCGCACACAGCACCACGGCGACGGCGGCAACGCCCACCGCGACCGACGACTTGCGCCGCGACAGCCACGGCGCCAACACCGCGAGCGCCAGCAGGAACGGCGGCAACAGGAAGCGTCCCGCCATGAAGTCGCCACCGACCTTCACCACGTAGCCGAGATAGAGAACGCCACCGAGCGCGAGCCATCGCGTCGGCCGGGTCGCCAACCCGAGGCCCAGCCCTGCCGCCACCATCGCCACCAGCACCGGATCGTCGGTGAGCGCAAACTGCAGGTAGCGCAGCCCCTGCGCGGCGAGATCAGCGGCCGGAATGCCGATGCCGAACGCCTTCGCATGCGCAGTCACCGGCAGTGGACTGCCATACCAGAACGTCGCGATCGCAAGCCACACGAGGAACGGCAGCGACGCCGCGGCACCGACGCGCAACGCCATGCGCCACGGCACGCCGCGCATCGACGCCAGTACCGCAGGCGCGCACAGCAGCGCGAGGTCCATGCGCGTCGTCGCCGCGAGCGAGGCCAACAGCACGCTCAGGGCGAAGCGACGCACCGGCGCTTGGTCTTCGCGCAGCACCACGCCCGTGAATGCCGCCAACAGCACGAACGTCAACGGCGTCTCCAGCCCCGAAGTCATGTAGTCGGTGAACGCGCGCGTCGTCAGCAGCGCCACGCCGCACGCAACCAGCGCCGCTGTCGTCGCCGCGCGCGCCAACAGCATCGCCGCCGCCCCCATCGACAGCAGCAGCGACACCACGATCGTCGTCAGGTAGAGCTCGCCGGTCAGCCAGCGTCCAGCCGACAGCAGCAGCATCCAGGCCGGATGCGTGTAGGTCTGCACGCGGTCGCCGGGGTTCCAGCGCAGGCCGTTGCCGGCGACCCAATTCTCGACCGAACGCAGGGTGATGTAGGCGTCGTCGCCGAGCCACGCGCAACGAATCGCGACAGCCAGCAGCGCCAGCAGCACGAGCACGAGCGCCATCAGGCGCGACCTGGCGAAACCGCCGTTCATTCCCCAGCGACCATAGCCTGCCACCGCAGCTGCGGCGACGATGCAACCACGATGACCCATGCGCTTCTCACCATCGCCGCGTTCGCGACTTCCCTTGCCATCGGCGCGGTTGCTGCCGCGCAAGCGCCGAAGCGACCGCCGAACATCGTGCATGTGATTGCCGACGACGTCGCCTGGGACGACCTGTCATGCTTCGGCTGCAAGGACATCGCCACGCCGAACCTCGATCGGCTGGCGTCCCAGGGTGTGCGGCTGACTTCGTTCTACGCGCCGCACTCGACCTGCACGCCGACGCGCGCCGCGATCCTGACCGGCTGCTACGCGCAGCGGGTCGGGCTGCCGCGCGTGCTGTTCCCGACCGACCGCACCGGCCTCGCCGCCGAGGAACGCACGATCGCCGAAGTGCTGCGCGACGCCGGCTACGCGACCGCGTGCATCGGCAAGTGGCACCTCGGCCACCGTCCCGAACACCTGCCGACGCGCCACGGCTTCGACCACTGGTTCGGCATTCCCTATCCCAACGACCACGAACCGGAACGGCTCGACAAGGACGGCAAGACGCGCGGCTTCCCGCCGATGCCGCTGTTGCGCGGCGAGACGGCGATCGAGCAACCGACCAACCTCGCCAAGCTGCCGGAACGTTTCGTCGACGATGCCAAGGCTTTCGTGCAGGCCAACAAGGACAGGCCGTTCTTTCTGCACTTCAGCAACATCGAGACGCACACGCCGTGGTTCGTCACCCGCCGCTTCCAGGGCAAATCCGATGCGGGCGTCTACGGCGACGCGGTGCAGTGCCTCGACTGGGCCGTTGGCGAACTGATGCAGGCGGTCGACGCGGCCGGCATCGCCGACGACACGCTGTTCGTGTTCCAATCCGACAATGGGCCGCTGACCAGCACCTATCCGGAGCTCGAAGGCATCTACGGCCACTGCGCAACGGTCGACACGACGCGGCGGCACGCGCTGCGCGGCGAGAAGTACTCGAGCCGCTTCGAAGGCGGCATGCGCGTCGCGTGCATCGTGCGCTGGCCCGGCAAGGTCGCGCCGGGCACGGCCGACGACGGCATCGCGGCCGGCTTCGACTGGTATGCGACGTTCGCCGAAACGGCCGGCGCCGTCGTGCCGGCGGAACCGCGGCGCGATGGGCGATCGCTGGTGGGCCGCTTGTGCGGCAAGGAGAAGGCAGACCCGGCGCGCACGCTGGTCTTCGTCGATGGCCACCGCGCGCAATCGGCGCGGCGCGGCAACTGGAAGCTGGTGCTGCCGCCTGGCGGCAAGGGCGCCCCCGCCCTGTACGACCTCGCGGCCGATCTCGGCGAGACGACCGACGTTGCCGCGTCGCATGCCGGCGTGGTGGCCGAGTTGGTGGCAGCGATCGAAGCGCACAAGGCCGACCTCGGCGACGGCAAGCCGGGGCCTGGTGCCCGACCGTCACACACGCTCGATCGCTGAGGTCAGTTCGCGATCTCGATCGCGAACGTGACCCAGCCGTCGCCGGCCGCGCACGCGCGCACCGACCAACCGTCGCAGCGCAGCCGCACGACGCCTGCGGCAGGGTGCGCGGCCTGTCGGAACAACCGCCACGAAGCCAGTTGGCGATTCTGGCCGGGCTCGACGATCGGCACCTCGTGCGCGACGCCATCCGGCATCTTGCGCACGTCGGTGGCGACCGGCATGCGCAGCGACACGCGCTCGCCTGGCGCAACGAGGCGGGCCCGCATTCCCGTCCAGACGTTCCCCTCGCGCCGCGCCTGCGCCGCATCGACGAGCAGGGACTCCGACGGCGTCAAGCCGACCACCGCGCCCTCGGCCAGGTCGACTTCCAGCGCCGCATCCTCACCGACGCCGAGGCCGAAGCGTTCGCCGCTCGCGAGCAACCCGGCGACCAGCCGCCCGACGCGATCGCGTTCGAAGAAGTGCGAGTCGGTGAGCCCAAGCGGCAGGAACTGCATGCCCGCGCCGAGCCGCGGTCCCACCGGCACCGGCTCTTCACCTTCGGACGCCGGCGCTGGCAAGCCGAGCGCCTGCGCACTGCGCCCGCCTTCGAGCATCTGCCGCCCCATCATCGCGCAACCGGCACTGGCCCCGGCGATCACGCCGCCGCGCGCCAACAGGCGCGCCATCGCGTGCCATTCCGGCGTCGGCTCGTCGTTCGGCCGGTAGCGCGCGGTGATGCGCTTTTGGTCGCCGCCGGTGAAGAACAACGCCGTCGCGCGCTCGATCGCCGCGACCGTGTCGGTCGTCGACGTCTCGCGCAACACGACTTCGACCGGCAGCGTCGGCGCCCACGTGCGCAGCGCCTCCGTCTTGTCAGCTACCTCGACTTCCTGCGGCCCGGTCGCGGCGGTGACGATCACCACGCTGCCGCCGCCCCGCGCTGTCGCCAACTGCACGAACCGTTGCCACACGCCAGCCGTGTCGTTGTCGAGACCACCGCCGCACAGCAACAACGTGCCGGCGGCGGCAACCGGCATCGGCGCGGCGTCGGTGGCGCGGCAGGCGGCGAACGGCAACAACGCTGCGAGCAAGAGCGCGCGCATCAGTCCCCGAAGACCCGCACGACGATGTGGCCAGTGCTGTCCGCCATGCCGCGATACATGCCTTCGCTGTTGAACAGCGCAACCATGTTGCCGTGCTTGTCGACCGCGATGATGCCGCCGTCGTCGGGCTTCAAGGTCTCGAACACCACCGCGCGCGCCGCTTCCTCGAGCGTCTGGCCGCCAAAACGCATGCGCGCCGAGACGGTGTTGCCGACGACGTGGCGGATGAACTGCTCCCCGGTGCCGGTGCCGCTGACCGCAACCGTGTCGTCGGCGTAGTTGCCGGCACCGATCAGCGGCGTGTCCCCGATACGTCCCCATCGCTTGGCGGTCATGCCCCCGGTGCTGGTCGCCGCCGCGAGGTGGCCCTGGCTGTCGCGCACGACGCAGCCGACGGTGCCGTAGGTCTGCGCTGGCGTCGTCGGCTCCACCGAACCGGTGCGCCCGCGTTCGCGCAACACTTCGTCCAAGGCCCGGCGGCGATGTTCAGTGTCGAACCACGAGTTCTCGACGCGTTCCACGCCTTGCACGTCCGCGAAGCGTTCGGCACCGTCGCCCATCAACAGGATGTGGCGCGTCTTCTCCATCACCCGGCGCGCCAGCGTCACCGGATTGCGCACGGTGCGCACACCGGTGACGGCACCGCAGCGCAGTGTGCTGCCGTCCATGATCGAGGCGTCGAGTTCATGCTCGCCCTTCTCGTTGTAGACCGCACCCTTGCCGGCATTGAAGTGCGGGTCGTCTTCGAGAATGCGGACGACGGCCTCGCACACGTCGAGCGCCGACGCGCCCGCCGCCAGGCGTTCACGGCCGTGATTGAGCGCCACGATGAGCGCATCTTCGTACTCTTTGACCTTCTCCGGCGGCGTGTTCTTGCTGAGCACGCCGGCGCCACCGTGGATGACGATCGACCACGTCGGCGCTTCACGCGCAAACGTGGACTGGCAGGCGGCGAG
>SXPB01000117.1 GCA_005776475.1 Planctomycetia bacterium | reverse complement strand
GAACCGTTCGAACCCGCCGCGGCATTGCTGCCATGGACCATGAACACGCCAACCCTCGCTCTCCTTCCGCTCGCTCCAGCGCCCGGCTTGCTCGACATGATTCGGGAGGCCGGTTTCGCCGGGCCGGTGCTGCTGCTGTTTGGTGCCGTGGCCGCCACGAAGGCGGTGCGGCGTTGGGTCGCGCTGCGGCCGTCGGCAGTCGCCCCCGAGACCCTGCAGCGCGGCCTCGAACACGCGGTGCGCGCTGGCCAGTTGGATCAGGCCATGGCGCTGGCGACCGCCAGCCCGACGCCACTCGGCCGCTTCGTCGCCGCGGGGCTGCAGCTGCGCGCCGGCGGCCTCGACGAGATGCTCGCCAACTGCGAACGCGCGGCGATGAAGGAGGCGATGCTGCGGCAGTCCGCTGCAGCCGGGCTCGCGCGCTTTGGCACCCTTCTGCTGCTCTTCTCGGTGTTCGGCACCGTGCTGGGCCTGATGTCCACGCTCGAGTTTCTCGGCGCCGTCAAGGAACCGACGCTGCACGACGCGATCGTCGGCATCCGCGAATCCCTCGGCGTGGCCGCGATCGGTCTGTTCCTGGTGCTCGCGTGCTTCGTCGCGTGGTCGCTGCTGAGCAGCCGTGCGGTGCTCGCAGTGCACCGGGTGCGCGAGATCGCCGAAGAGATCGTGGGGGAAGCGGGTCGTCCGGAGCGGGCGCGCTGATCAGTGTTCCGTCGTCTGCGGCGTCGTGTTGTCGATCAGCGGCGCGTCTTCGGGCACGGCGCGGATCCGGCGAGCGATCACGGCCAGTTCTTCCGGCGTCGACACGCGCGAGCTGCGTGCCAGCGTCTTGTCGGCCTCGAACTTGAGCACCAGGAAGTGCCCGCTGTCGTGCGACATGAACGGGATCAACTGCTTTACGTCGTACATCGCCTTGCGTGTCATCGACACGTCAGCTTCGGCCAGCGCCTTGTTGGCGCACGACATGCCGCGCAGCAGAACTTCGTCGTCCTTGCTGCGGAGCTGGAAGTGGAACTTGCCGCGTCCATCGACCACGAGTTCGAAACGAGCCGTCATGGGGGGGGATCTCCTTGAGACTGACGTTGCCAACGAGACGGCTGGATACGTTGCGGTGTTCCGTTGCTGCGCACAATTCTCCACAAGGACCGGAGCCGAGGGCTCGCCGCGGGTTGCCGCGCCAGAGCAGGACGGCGACCGGTTCTCGTGCGTGCAGCGTAGGTTGCAGCGGTTCAGCGAAGAGTCGGCACGGCCCTCTACGGCGTGGTCAGAGCGACCCGACACGATGAAATGAGACAAGCACGCAGTGCGTGTGTGGGACCAGTCAGGCGGCTTGCTTCGCCGAGCCGAAGGCCAGTTACGCCTTGCTGCGTAGTCCGCAGTGGAAGCTGGCGGGTCCGCGGCAACCGGCGCATCCTGGGCACATGCTGCTGACGGATCTCTTTGCGCGCGCCGTGGATCGACACGCCGATCGCGTCGCCATCGAGATTCCACCTGGGCCAGGGCGGTCGCAGCGGCACGAGCTCACCTACGCCCTGTTGTCGGCGATGGCCGATGCCATCGCGGAAGGTCTCACGCCGTTCGTGCAGGGCGAGGCGATGGTGCTGGTGTTGCTGCCGCGCACGTGCCCGTGGCTGTTCGCCGTGCAGATCGGCGTGTTGCGCGCCGGCGCCGCGTTCGTCTGCGTCGATCCGGTGCATCCGGATCGCCACCTCGCACATCTGCAGCGCGACGCGAAGCCCAAGGCGATCGTCACCGATGCCGGGGGAGCCCGACGCTGCCATGCGTTCGCGGGGCCCATCGTCACCGTGCGCGACGACGTGCTGTCGCACCTCCAGAGTGTCGAACGCCGCGCGCCGCACGCGCGGCCGGCCTGGTTGGGCGGCAGCAGTCTCGCCTACGCGATCTACACGTCGGGCACGACGGGCACACCGAAGGGCGTGTTGATCGAACACGGCGGCGTCGTCAACCTGATCAGTCGTGGCGTCGAACGCTTCGCCTTCGGCCCGGGCGACCGCGCCGCGCAAGGCAGCTCGATCGCCTACGACTCGTCGATCGAAGAGTCGTGGTTGCCGCTCGCCAGCGGCGCCACCCTCGTCGTGCTCGACGACACGACCGTGCGAAGTGGGCCGGACCTCGTCACGTTCCTGCGCGAAGAACGCATCACCGTGTTCTGTCCGCCGCCGACGTTGCTGCGCGCGATGGCAGTGCGTTCGGTGCGGAGCGAACTCCCGGACCTGCGCCTGTGTTACGTCGGCGGCGAAGCGCTGCCGCAGGATCTCGCCGATGCGTGGGGCAAGGACGTCTGGCTCGAGAACGGCTACGGGCCGACCGAGTGCACGGTCACGGTCGTGCGCGGCCGCGTGTTGCCCGGACAACCGGTGACGATCGGCACGCCGGTGCCGCCGCACACCGCGTGGATCCTCGACGCCGCGTTGCAGCCGGTCGCGGATGGCACTCCTGGCGAACTGTGCATCGCGGGGCCTGGTCTCGCGCGCGGCTACCTCGGCTTGCCCGAGTTCACCGCCGGACGTTTCCCCGTGTTGCCGGGCATCGGCCGCGTCTACCGGACCGGCGATCTCGTCGTGCGCGGCGGCGACGGCGCGATCACCTGCCTCGGCCGCATCGACAGCCAGGTGAAGGTGCGCGGTCACCGCATCGAACTCGAAGCGGTCGAGAGCGTGTTGGCGCAATGCGCCGGCGTGCGCGAGGTCGCGTGCCGGACGCAGGACGAGGGCGACCAGAGCGTGCTGGTGGCGCACATCGTGCCGCAAGCGGCGTCGACCCTCGACGTGCCGGCACTGGTGGCAGCCGTGCGCGAACGGTTGCCGGAGCCGATGGTGCCGCAGCGCTTCGGCACGTTGGCGGCGTTGCCGCGCACGATCGGCGGCAAGATCGACCGCAAGGCACTGCCCGAACTGGCGGCCGTGGCGCTGCCGGCGGGTGCGGCCAGGAGCTGGCAGCCGGCCGATGCGCGCCAGGAACGGTTGCGCACGCAGTGGGCTGCCGTGCTGAAGCTGCCGGCCGCCGCCATCGGCGGCGACGACGACTTCTTCGCGCTGGGTGGCAACTCGCTCCGCGCGGCGGTGCTGGTGTCGGCACTGCGCCGTTCCGCCGACGATGCCGCGGTGGCGGTGCGCGACGTCTACGAGTGCCCGACGATCGTGCAGCTGGCGGCGCGCATGCACGCGAACGTTGCGGCGACTGCGGCCGAACCGGCGCCGCCTGCCGACACCCAAGGCACGGGGGCCGCTACCGCCACGGCGTCCACGTTCCTGTTCACGTTCGTGCAGGTGGTCTACCTGCTGGCCTTGCTGTTTGCCGCGAGTGGAGTGGCGTGGCTCGGTGGCTTCGTCCTGTTGCCGTGGTTGGGCGCGAGCTTGCCGGTGGCGGCGATGGTGCTGCTGCTGCCGTGGGTCGCAGCAATCGCCTTCTGCCTCTACGCGTTCACGATGGTGTGGCTCGCGGTGCTGGCGAAGGAACTGTTGATCGGCCGCTATCGCGAGGGGCGCGTACCCGCGTTCTCCGGCTTCCACGTGCGCCATTGGCTGGTCGTGCGTCTCGTGCGTCTCGTACCCTGGGCGCTGTTCGAAGGCACTGAGCTGAAGAACATCGTGCTGCGCGCGCTCGGCGCACGCGTCGGCAAGCGCGTGCACGTGCACCGCGGCGTCGACGTGTTCGGCGGCGGGTGGGACCTGCTCGAGATCGGCGACGACGTGACGTTGCAGCGCGAGGTCGATCTCGGGCAGTGCGTGCTCGACGCCGGCCACCTGGTGCTCGGGCGCGTGCGCATCGGTGCTGGCGCCACGTTGGCAACGAGGGCGGGCACGGCGGGCAACGTCGAGATCGGCGCCGGCGCGGTCGTCGGCCCGTTGGCGTTCGTGTCGGCCGGGGCGCGGGTACCAGCAGGCGAAGAGTGGAACGGCGTGCCGGCGGTGCGCAGCGGCGTGGCCGCTGGCCCGCAGTCGATCGACGTCGTCGGTCGCGAACTGCCGCCGTGGTGGTACACGACGCTGCTGTTGACGACGCGGGTGGCCTCGGCGCCGGTGGCGGCGCTGCCGTTCGCGTTGCTCGTCGCCCTCGGCGCTGCCGCAGCGGGTCTCGACAGCGCGATGCTGATCGCCTGGCTGTGCGGCGACGGCCCATCGTCGCGCCCCCTGTGGTTGTGGATCTGCGTCGGCACCGCAGTCGCGGGGTTGCCGGTTGCTTTGCTCGGCCAGGCCCTGGTGCTGCGCTGGATGCCGAAGGTGCCGGTGGGCACGCACGCGCGCTGGTCGTGGATGCACCTGCGTCTGCAGGTGCGCACCGAGATCGTCGAAGCCGCCGGCATCTGGTTGTCGGGCACGCTGTTCTGGCCCTGGTGGCTGCGCCTCGCCGGCATGCGCATCGGTCGCGATTGCGAGGTCAGCACGATCCTCGACGTGTTGCCCGAGCACATCAGTCTCGGCAGCGGTTCGTTCCTCGCCGATGGCGTCTACCTCGGCGTGCCGTGGCAGCACCAGGGGCGTGTCACCGTGGCAAAGGCCGCGCTCGGTGAGCGCTCGTTCGTCGGCAACCATGTGGTGATCCCCGGTGGCGATCTCCTGCCCGACGACTTGTTGCTCGGCATCAGCACGATCGCCGATGCCAAACGCATGGCTGCGGGCACCGGTTGGTTCGGGCAGCCCGCCTTCGCCTTGCCGCAGCGCGAGGTGGTCGCGATCGATCGCCGGCTGACGCACGAGCCGGGCCGGCTGCGGTACGCGAACCGCGTGTTCTGGGAAGCGCTGCGCGTCGTGTTGCCGGCCTTGCCGGTGTGGCTGGCGTTGTGGTGGTTCGACCTCGTCGGCGATGCCACCGACTCGATGCTCGAAGGAGCCGTGCGTGCCGCCTTGGCTACGTTCGCTTGCGCCGCGATCCTCGCCGCCGTCGTGCTCGTCACGAAGTGGCTGCTGCTCGGCCGCGTGCGCACCGGGCAACACGGGCTGTGGTCGTGTTGGGCGAGCCGTTGGGACTTCCACTACGTGCTGTGGCAACGCTACGGCCGGGCCCTGCTGCAACAGCTCGAAGGCACGCTGCTGCTGCCGTGGTTCCTGCGTGCCATGGGCATGCGCATCGGGCGGCGCTGTGTGCTCGGCGATGGCTTCGCGCAGGTCGTCGATCCGGACATGATCTCGATCGAGGACGGCGCCACCGTGCACGCGCTGTTCCAGGCGCACAGCTTCGAGGATCGGGTCCTCAAGATCGCGCCGGTGCGCATCGGCGCGCGGGCGACGGTGGGGCGCTCCGCGGTGGTGTTGTATGGGGCCGACATCGGCGATCGGGCCCACGTGATGCCGCACAGCGTGGTGATGAAGAACGAACTGCTGCGCGCGGATCGCGAGCACGCCGGGGCGCCGACGCGGGAGTGCGGTGTCGCGCGGTTGCCGGGCGTTCCCGCCGCGGTGCTGCCGGCGTCCGCGCCGACCGGCCGCGCCGTCGCCTTCGAGGTCGCGCGTGGCGCCGCCGTGCTCGGCATGGTGTTCATGCACTTCGTGACGGAACCCGAGGCCGAGGCGACCGGGCCCCTGGCGGCGGTGTCGGCGTTCCTCCTGCAAGGGTTCGAAGGCATGTGGGCTGCGCTGTTCCTGCTGCTCGCCGGCGCGAGTCTCGTGCTTGCCGCGGGGCGCCACGACGAGCGAGCGGTCCTGCGAGGTGGCTTCGTCATCCGGCGGGCGCTGGCACTGGCGCTGGTCGGCGTACCGTTCTGGATCTGGTGCTGGCCCGATTCGGTGCTGCTGCCGATGGCGCTCACGATCCTGGCGACGTCGCCGCTGCTGGCGGCCGGGCGCGGAGCCGTCGTCGCGGCGATCGCCGTTGTCGTCGTGGCGACGCCGATCATGCATGTGGCATGGGCGGACCTGCTCGCTTCGGACTTGCGCGACGACGGCACCCACGCGGCGAACCACGAACTCGGCCTGAGCACGCTGCGGTGGTTTGCGGCAAACGGCGGCTACCCGCTGTTGCCGTGGCTCGCGTTTCCACTGCTCGGCGCCTTGCTGGCGATGGGCGACACCGGCGATGCGTCGCGCTGGCGCCGGTGGTTCTGGCTGGCGCTGCCGATCCCCGTGCTGGCGCATGGCATGAACGCGCTGGCCCTTGCCGAACCGGAACTGCTCGGCGAGCTCGCGCCGCATCTGCAGATCGAGTGGCAACCGACGACGCTGCCGTTCTGGTTGCGCAACGGCGGCCTCGCAGTCGCGGTACTGGCCGCGTTCGCCTTCTTCGCCGCGCGTGGGCGACTCGGGCGGTGGACGGCACCGTTGGCGGCCATCGGGCGCGCGTCGTTGACGCACTACCTCGTGCACATCGTTCTCGTCTACAGCGTCATGCGGCTCCAATGGCCGGAGGAAGACTGGTCGTTCAGGGTCGGCCTCGCCGCGTTTGCGGGCTACACGCTGTTCGCCCTGGCGGCGAGCCACTTGTGGTTCCGCTACCGCCGGCGTGGCCCCGCCGAAGCGCTGCTGGCCTGGGCGTCGGGGCCATCGCGGCCCCGTGTGTAGCCTCAGCGCTTCGCCGCCACGTCGCGCTTCTGCCTGAGCCAGACGCGCACTTCGACGGGCGCCTTCGAATCCAACGAATCGAACGCCTGCTGCCACAGCCGCGACTCGGCCGCCGTGTCCGTGGCGACCTCGGCGAGTTCGATGCGCGCGGCCGTGCGGCGCGTGGCATCGCCGGGCCATGCCGCTGCCACCGCCTTCGCTGCCGCCTCCAAGGCGGCGATGCGCTCGGCTGCGGGTGCCTTGAGCAGGAGCCGCGCCCGCATGAGCGCGGCTTGCGCCACCGTGACCGGCGTCGGCGTCTCCGAGATCGCAGCGACCGGCTTCGTGTCCAGCCACGCAAGTGCTTCCACGGGTTTGCCCGCGGCAAGGAATCGCCGCGCGATCGCTTCGCGTTCGTCGAGCGTCCACGGTGCCGCCTCACCCGTCGGCATGTCGTTGATCGCCAGCAGATCCGTCAACCGTTGGGCCAGCGCATCGGGATCGACCCACTCCTGCTTGTCGACGATGCGGCCGAAACGATCGAGCACGAACGCCGGGCCCGGCAGGTCGGAGAACAGGGCGCGCGACGCGTCGTCCATGCCATCGACGTAGATTGGCAGTGGCAGCTCGAGTTCATCGCGGATGCGACGTGCCAGCGTGCAGCGTTCAGCGAACGTGGTCGGCTGCTCGATCGATTCGAACGCCATGCGGCCGGTGTGCGGTTCCTTCTGTTCGATCACCACGAACGCGACGTCGGTCGACTTCGCGTACTTCAGGGCCAATTGCCGCAGACCTGCGGCAGCTCGACGGAACGGGGGTCAAGTGAAGCCGCCTTTGACGACCACCACCAGGCGACCGCGCAGTGACGACAGCGCCTGCATGCGTCCGTCGAGATCGGTCAGCACGAGGTCGGGTGCGATCGTGCCCACCGACGGATGGGCCGACAGGAAACGGTCGCGTGCGTAGAGTTCGCCCACGCGCAGTTCCATCTGCGCTGCCGCAGCGCATGCGAGCAGGCACAACGAGGCGATACCGAGCGAGAGGGAGCGGTTGTTCATCGG
>SXPB01000116.1 GCA_005776475.1 Planctomycetia bacterium | reverse complement strand
TCGGTGAGGTTCGATTGGGCCACCAACATGCCGAGCCGGTCGGCGTAGTCGACGTAGCCGGCCCGCCACAGGCCGAGCAGGAACGCTTCGTTCTTCTGGCCGAGCACCGCGCTGGTCTGCGCGGTGAGCGCAGGAGCCAGCACGAACGTGCCAAGGGAGAAGGCGAGCAGGACAGAGCGGCGAACCGCGGACTGGAGAACCATCAGGCGCGACATCACGAAGCCTCTCTCAAATCAGCGAGCGAACGAAACCTTGCCGTAGCGGTAGTACGCCTCGAGGCACAGGACCATGATCGCCGTCGAGTAGACGCGACCACCGTCCTCACCCCATGGGTCCACCGGGTTCCACGAGCCCTTCGCGTTGCCTTCCTTCATCTGCGTCTTCACCGCAGCGTCGGTCAGCTTCCTGGCCCACAGGTCCCAGTTCTTGCCGCCGACCTGGTACATCGCGTAGCTCGCGTAGTACCAGTAGTACATGTCGATCGAACCGTCTGCTTCGTTCCAGGTCGGCGGCTTCGTCATGATCGTCGTCGCCGACTTGTTCATGATCGCCACGTCCTTTGGATCCTGGTGCATCAGGAAGCGGCAGAGCAGCACGACGGCCGTCAGCGACTCGGTCTTCGCCGCGGGGAACTTGTCGAGCATGTTCGCATTGCGCGAAGAGCCCTCGCCCGCCTTGGTGTAGCCAGCCGCGCCGGTGCCCGGATCGGTGACGCTGTCGAAGAACACGAGCGACGTCTTCAGCGCCGCGTCATCGACCTCGAGCTGGAACTCCTTGGCCGACAGCAGCGCCTGCACCATCCAGCCCGTGATCGACGTATCGCCGTCGTTCTCTCGCGGCTGGTAACGCCATACGCCGTAAGGGTTACGGGCATTGGCGATGTAGTTGATCGCGTTCTGGGCCGGCTTCTTCAGCGGGCGGTGCTCCGACAAGCCGTAGGCCTCGCACAGGGCCACGGTCGCGATCGCGTGGTTGTAGACGAACGCCTGCGACGAGTTGGTGCCGAGCAGGCCGTTCTCGCCCTGCTGCTCCAGGATCCACTTGACGCCTTTCTGCACCACCTTGCGGTAGGTGCCATGCTTCATCGTGTTGCCTTCGCCAAGGAACGCAAGCAGCGCGAGGCCGCTGACACCGACGTCGTTGACGCTGCTGCCAGCGCCCGTGCACGGTTCGCCTTCCTTGTCGTGCTTCATGAAGTTGGCGCAGTCCCAGCGGCCATCTTCATCCTGGTGCTTGCGCAGCCATTCGAGGCCGGCAGTGACCGCCTCGTTGACGCGACCACCGGCGCCACCCGGGCCGTTGCCGCGACCGAAGCGACTGCCGTACTTGCCGCCACCGGGCCGACGACCACCCGTCGCGGACGGGGCCAGACCGAAGTGGCCGGGGCCGTTGACGCCGATCGCCGAACCGCCGGTGGTGTCACCACTCGGCATGTTGGTCAACTCGCTGACCGAGTTCGGGTCGGTCGGGTCGCCCTGCTCGGGGTCCTCGACGGCGTCCGGATTGAACTCCGTCAGGTCGCTCGGCGGGATGTCCTCGTCCTTGATCTTCGGGACATCTTCGCGGTCCTTGATGTCCGGCGGCTTGATTTCATCAAGCCTGGGCGCCGCTTCGTTCATCGAGATCGAAGTGACGACGTTGTCCTCGATCGCGGTGTCGTGCGCGTAGTACGCGATCGATGCAATCGCGATAAGGACCACGTGGGCCATCACGGCGATCATCACCCAAGGCGTATTCTTGGTGATAGCCTTGCCGAGTTTGGGATCTTGCGGCTCGCTCATGGCGGAGGGCCTCGAATCAGCGAAATCGAGCGGCGAGGGGAGAGCCGAGCGATTCCTTGGGGTAGGGCGGGGAGAAGGGGGGGCGACTTCTACAGTCTCGGGTCCAAACGGTCACGCGTCCAAACGGGGATTTGTTGGGGGTTCGCGTGGAATGTCCGGCGGACCAAAGGCGCGGGTGAGCCACGAGCCCACCTCGGCGTGCGACAACGGTGCGACGTCGCCCCAGGTTCGGTCTGCGGGCAAGAAATTGTGCGGGCCGAAGCGAGCCGCCGGCGAACGCTCGGCCGCAAGGCGAAGCGAGCGGCGGTGCCGTCCTACCACCCATCGGTGCCGCGCTCTCGCCCGACCCAGGCTCGCCGCAGCCGTCGCCACCGACCCCGAGACTGAATCTCTAGCGCTTTTCCCATGGCCAACCATCGCTAGCCAGCGTCCCGAAGTACATGCTGTGCAGAGAGGTTGCCCAGGTCATGACCCCCGCCGACCGCAGTCCGGCCGACGGCAGCGTGTTCGCGTTCGCATTCGAGAGACTTCCCGACCCGACCGTGCTGGTCGCCGTCGCTGCGGAAGCTTCCACGATCGCGTATGCCAACGCCGCTGCCCGAGCTTTCGTCGCCGCCATACCGGGCAACCCTGCGCGCCAATTGGTGATGGCGGGCTTTGGCGGCTCGCCCGCCCAGGCGACCGAGTTCGAGGAAGCGCTGGCGCGGCGCGCCGAGGCGACCTTCACCTGGCATGGAATGGCGCCTGGCTCGGTGAGCGTGCGGCTGGCGCCCATCGGCTCAGCCGGCGCCGCGAGCAACCTCGTGTTGGTGACCTGGGGCACCGACCACGCCCGCATCCAGCCTCCCTTCGGCAAGCTGGCCGACCACATTCCCGATCCGGTGTTCGTACTCGAACTCGAGTCGACGCCGCCGGCGCGCATCGCCTACGTCAACCACGCCGCCACCTCGACCTACGGCTACTCCGCCGAGGAGATGCTCGGCAAGTCGATCCTCGAACTGCTCGACACCCCGTGCACGGCGCAACATGCCCCCGACCGGCTGGTTCGCTTGCGCCGAGGCGACATCGTCACGTTCGAGGGCCGGCATCGCCGCAAAGACGGCACCGAAATGCCGATCGAGGCGCGTGCGTGCCTCGTCCAATGGCAGGGACGCCCCGCGATCCTCGCCATCGATCGCGACCTGACCGCGCGGCGCCGCGCCGCCGACGCACTGGAAGCCGCCGAAGAACGCCTGCGCCTCGCACTCGCGGCGGGCAGCATGGGCACGTTCGACTGGGACGTCACCACCAACCGGGTTGTGTGGTCGGCGTTCCACTACGAACTGTTCGGCTACCCGATCGGCGATCCGGCCGAAGTCACCTTCGCCCACTTCCAGGACCGGGTGCATCCAGAAGACTGGCCCGGAGTGCAAGCGAGCATCGAAACCGCTCGCCAAAGCCAGGGCGAGATCCACCACACGGCCCGCGTGCTCCGACCGGACGGCTCCGTGCGTTGGTTCTCGGGCCGGGGGCGTTTCCACTACAGCCCTGGGGGCGAAGCGGTGCGCATGCTCGGCGTCGTGCGCGACGACACCAGCCCGCGCGAATCCGAAGCCCGGCTGCGCGAACGCGAGCGTTTCCTCACCGCGGTGATCGACGGCAGTCCGATTGCCATCCAGATCTTCACCACCGAAGGCACGTCGGTGCGCATGAACGCAGCGATGCAGCGGCTGCTCGGCTTGCCGTCGCGCGACGTCGGCGTCGGCGTCTACAACCTGCTGCAGGATTCCGAAGCCATTCGCACCGGCCTGGCCGACAACTTCCGGCGCTGCATAGCCGGCGAGACCACGGGCATCGAACGGCGCGAGATCGACTTCACCGCGCCGACCTACGCGCAGTGGCCACTGCACCGTCGTCGCGTCTGGCTCGATTGCGTGTTCTTCCCGATGCGCGAACCGTCGGGGCAGGTCAACGGCGTGGTCGCCTTCCAGTGGGACGTCAGCGACCAGGTCGAAGCCGAGCGCGCGCGGCAGCGTCTCGAAGGCCAGTTGCGGCACGCACAGAAGCTCGAAGCCGTGGGGTTGCTGGCCGGCGGCGTCGCCCACGACTTCAACAACGTGCTGACCGCGGTGATGGGGTTCAGCGACCTGCTTTGCACCACCGGCGACCCGAACGATCCGACCTACTCCATCGCCGAAGAGATCAAGCGCGCGGCCGAGCGCGGCGCCAACCTGACGCGGCAACTGCTCTCCTTCAGCCGCAAGGAGATCGTGCGCACCGAAGTGATCGAGCCGGGTGACGAAGTGCACACGTTCGCGCCGATGCTGCGTCGGCTGCTCGAAGCCAACATCCAGTTCGACATCGAAGCCACGCCGGCCGGCACCGTGCGCGCCGACAAGGGGCAGTTCCAGCAAGTGCTGCTCAACCTCGTCGTGAACGCACGCGACGCCATGCCGCACGGTGGCCGGTTGCTGCTCACGATCGCGCCCGGCCGCCTCGGCGCCGACGACGACGCGGTGCGCATCTCGGTGCGCGACAACGGCACCGGCATGGACGACTCGGTGAAGGCACACCTGTTCGAACCGTTCTTCACCACCAAGGAACCTGGCCGCGGCACCGGACTTGGCCTCGCCACGGTGTGGGGCATCGTGACGCAGGCCGGCGGCCGGATCGAAATCGAGAGTGCGCCCGGTCAGGGCAGCACGTTCCATGTGTTCTGGCCGCGCGCCGACGCGCCGCTGCTGGCGACGACGACGCTTGCCGTGCCCCCGACGCCAGCCCGGTTCGTGCTGCTCGTCGAAG
The DNA here is from genome assembly GCA_005776475.1 of Planctomycetia bacterium. Lineage (GTDB taxonomy): Bacteria > Planctomycetota > UBA1135 > UBA1135 > UBA2386 > UBA2386. The sequence continues at coordinate 45,457 of SXPB01000116.1, read as the reverse complement.
ACGATGCCAGCAACCGCGGCCTCGCCGAGCGCATTCTCAGCCAGGCCGGCTACCACGTGCAGACCGCGCCCGACGGCGAAACCGCACTGGTCGTGGCGGCCAGGCACCCGCACATCGACGTGCTGGTGACCGACGTTATGATGCCGGGCATCAACGGCCGCCAACTCGCCGAGCGCATGCAGCAGATGCGACCGGGTTGCCGCACCGTGTTCATGAGCGGCTACACCGCCGACGAGCTTCTGCGCGACGGGGTGGCCCGCGCCGAGATCGCGTTCCTGCAGAAGCCGTACTCGGCCGACCAGCTGCTGCGCATCGTCGCCGCGGCCGTGCGCTAGGGCGGATCCGGCGGCGCCGGGATCGCGATAGGACACGCGGCAAGCGAAGCTGCCGCCTGCAGGTCCCCGTTCTGGTCCGTATGGTGCGCACCCCATGCTGCGCAACCTCGCCCGCATTCTCGCCCTGTGCTCCCCCTGCGTGCTGCCCTTGCAGGTCGTCGCCCAGGATCCGCCAACGCCGAGCACGCCGACGCCGGCGTTCGATCTCGGCCTGCTCGCTGACCTGAAGGCGCGCGCGATCGGACCCGCCGTCGTCGGTGGCCGCATCAGCGCCGTCGCCGGCATCCCCGGCGACCCGACCACGATCTGGGTCGGCGCCGCGTCGGGCGGCGTGTGGAAGTCGACCGACGGCGGCGTTCGCTTCGAACCCGTGTTCGACAAGGAGAACGTGACCTCGATCGGCGCGCTCGCCGTCGATCCGCGCAGCCCCGACGTGGTGTGGATCGGCACCGGCGAAGGCAACCCGCGCAACTCGGCGAGCGTCGGCCGCGGCATCTACAAGACCCGCGACGGCGGCCGCACGTGGCAGCATCTCGGCCTCGGCAAGACCGAGCGCATCCACCGCATCGTCCTGCACCCGACGCAACCCGACACCGCGTGGGTCGCGGCGATGGGCACCACGTGGGGCGAGAACGACGACCGCGGCGTGTTCCGCACGCGCGATGGCGGCGCGTCGTGGGAGAAGGTGCTGTTCGTCGACGGCAAGACCGGCTGCGCCGACCTCGTGCTCGATCCGCGCAATCCGGACAAGTTGTTCGCGGGCATGTGGGAACACCGGCGTTGGCCGTGGATCTTCAAGTCGGGCGGCAAGGGCTCGGGCCTGCACCGCACGCTCGACGGCGGCACCACGTGGACGCGACTCGGCGAAGACGACGGCCTGCCGGCGGGCGACCTCGGCCGCATCGGGCTTGGCATCGCCGCGAGCGATCCGAACGTGGTCTACGCGCTGGTCGAAGCGACGAAGAACGCGCTGCTGCGCAGCGACGACGGCGGCTTCCGCTTCCGCACCGTCAACACCACCGACGACGTCGCGGCGCGCCCGTTCTACTTCTGTGACCTGCGCGTCGATCCGCTCGACGCGAACCGCATCTACAACCTGCACGTCGTCGTCGACGTGTCGACCGATGGCGGCCGCAGCTTCGGCGGGCTGATCGGCTGGGACGCGGCGCACCCCGACCACCACGCGCTGTGGATCGATCCGACCGATGCGCGCCGGCAGATCCTCGGCAACGACGGCGGCGTCTACACGAGCCTCGACCGCGGCGCGTCGTGGCGCTTCTGCGCCAACCTGCCGCTGGCGCAGTTCTATCACGTGGCCGTCGACATGGACGTGCCCTACCACGTCTACGGCGGCCTGCAGGACAACGGCAGCTGGCGCGGCCCATCGACAGTCTGGGAGAACGGCGGCATCCGCAACCCGCACTGGCAGGAAGTGTGTTTCGGCGACGGCTTCGCCACCGTTCCCGATCCGCAGGACAGCCGGCAGGGCTACGCGATGAGCCAGGGTGGCGCGCTCGTGCGCTACGACCTGCGCCTCGGCATCAGCAAGTCGATCCGGCCGCCGGCGCCCGAAGGCGTGGCGCTGCGCTTCAACTGGAACGCGGCGATCGCGATCGACCCGTTCACGCCAGGGACCGTGTACTACGGCAGCCAGTTCGTGCATCGCTCGCGCGATCGCGGCGACGGCTGGGACGTGATCTCACCCGACCTCACCAGCGACAACGCGGAGTGGCAGAAGCAGCACGAGAGCGGCGGGCTGACGCGTGACGTCACCGCGGCCGAGAACCACTGCACGATCGTCACCATCGCGCCGAGCCCGGTGCAGCAGGGACTCGTGTGGGTTGGCACCGACGACGGCCGCGTGCAGTTGACGCGCGACGGCGGCCAGAGCTGGAGCTCGCTCGAACATCGCATTGCCGGGCTGCCGAAGAACACCTGGTGCCCGCACCTCGAAGCGAGCCCGCACGACGCCGGCACCGCGTTCGCCGTGTTCGACAACCATCGCCACGCCGATTGGACGCCGTACGTGTACGTGACGCGCGACTTCGGCGCGACGTGGGTGTCGTTGGCGACGCCCGCGCTCGACGGCTACTGCCTCGTGCTCGAACAGGACCCGGTGCAGAAGAACCTGCTGTGGCTCGGCACCGAGTTCGGGCTCTACGTGTCGATCGACGGCGGCACCACCTGGCAGCGTTGGGCGCACGGCGTGCCGCCCTGCTCGGCGATGGCGATCGTCACGCATCCGCGCGACCACGACCTGGTCGTGGCGACGCACGGCCGCTCGATCTTCGTGCTCGATGACGTCACTCCGCTGCGCACGCTCACGCCCGAACTGCTGCAGCAGAAGCTGCACGTTTTCGCGGCGCGGCCGGCGATCGCCTTCGAAACGGCGCAAAGCCCCGGCTCGCGCTTTCCCGGCCAGGGTGAGTACCGCGGGCAGACGCGGCAACGCGGCGTGTTCGTCGACCTGGTCGCCAACGCGCCGGAGCTGAAGCACCCGGATGCAAAGGTCGAGAAGACCCGCGTGAAGCCGGCGAAGGAAGACAAGGCGGAGACGCCGGACGCGGACAAGAAGGACGCGGAGAAGAAGCAGGACGACGAACCGAAGGACCAGGTGACCATCGAAGTGCGCGGCGCCGACGGCGCCCTGGTGCGCACGTTCCGGCACGGAGTGCACCTCGGGCTCAATCGCCTCGTGTGGCGCTTCGAACGCGACGGCGCCCCCGGCCCGTCGCGCGAGTTCCAGGACGAACCCGATCTGCCGCCGCCCGGCCGCGAAGTGCTGCCCGGCGACTACACGCTGACGGTGCGCTTCCAGGGCGAGAGCCGCGAGACCAAGGTCACCGTGCAACCCGACCCGCGCGTCACGATCGCGCTCGCCGACCGGCAGGCCAAGGACGCGCTGCGTGCGCAGCGGCAGGAAGTGCAGGGTTCGCTGCGCCTGGCGACGCAACGGCTGGCGCGCGCCAAACGCGACATCGACGTGATCGAGAAGCGGCTGGCGATCGAGCCGAAGGTGAAGAAGGGTGCGACCGATCCGCACGAAGCGCTGCGCAAGGCCGTCACCGAGGTGAAGAAGGCGTTCGATGGCGTCGAGGAGGCGCTGTGGGGCAAGAAGCCGGTGCAGGGCATCAACCGCGATGACGAAGGACTGATGAGTGAGGTGCAGCAGTTGCTGCGGGTGACTGGCACCGACGACGCGCCAAACCGCACGGAGATCGAGTCGATGGCGCGCGCGAAGGCAAAAGCGCCGGCGGTCGCCGCCGCCGTCGATGCGTTCGTGGCGGGCCCGCTGGCGACGTTCCGGCAGGCGGTGGAAGCGAGTGGGATCGGGCTGTTGCCGGCGATCGAACCGGTGCCCACCGCCAAGTAGCCGCCGGGGCTTTGCCGCGGCCAGGAGACCGGGTAACCAAGCCCTTCCCATGCGAGCCTCCTTGCAGCGTCTGGCCGTTGTCGCGCTTGGTCTGCTGCCAGCGGCGCTGGCCCAGGACAACGGCAAGCGCATCGTCGTCGGTGCCACGGGCGAACGCATCGCCGCGTTTGCGGAAGCGGCTGCCGACTTGGGTTTCGGCGGTGCGGTGATCGCCGCGCGCGATGGCAAGGTCGTCGCCGCACTCGGCGTCGGCGCCGCCGACCTCGCCGGCAAGATCCCGAACGACGCGCGCACGGTGTTCGAACTGGCGAGCTTCACCAAGCAGTTCACCGCCGCCGCAGTGATGGTGCTCGTGCAGCGTGGCAAGCTCGAGCTCGACGACCCGATCCACGAACACCTGCCCGGCATCCCGGACGATTGCCGCGCGATCACGATTCGCCATCTGCTGCAGCACACGTCGGGCATCCCGGGTACCAACTCGAGAGGCAGCGGCGACGACCTCGCGGCAGTGCTGCCGTCGTACTTCGCCGGCGGTCCCAAGCACAAGCCAGGTACGCACTGGGAGTACTGGAACCAGGGCTACGCGCTGCTCGCCGAGATCATCGAGCGCGCTTCGGGTGAGAAGTTCGGGCCGTTCTGCTGCAAGCACCTGTTCGCGCCGGCCAAGGCCACCACCGCGTGCTTCACCGGCGATCCGGAACCCAAAGGCGTCACGGTGGCGATCGGTCGTGGTCGTGGCGAACCGCGTTCGGCCCTGGCCCATCCGTACGGCAGCTATGGGTTCCAGTACAAGGGCATGGGTGGCGCGGTCGGCAGCGTGTGGGATCTGTGGCACTGGGACCGCGCGCTGCGCGCGGAGACGGTGCTGAAAGCGGCGGCGAAGAAGGAACTGTTCACGCCGGGGCTGAACGACTACGCGCTCGGCTGGTTCGTCCGCACGCGCGACGACCGGCGCGTGCAGCAGCATGGTGGCAGCGTGCGCGGCTTCCTCTGCGACGTGCGCCGCTTTCCCGATGTCGACGCGTTCGTGGCAGTGCTGTGCAACCGCGACGACGGCCCGATGGGAGAGGTCGCCAACGGCATCGAAGCGCTGCTGTTCGGCGAGCGCCGCGAACTGCCGAAGCCACTGCCGGCGACGGCGGGCGCGGAGCTGGTCGGCACCTGGAACAGTGACATCGGCAAGCTCGTCATCGAACGGCACGACAACCGGCTGCGGGCATCGATCGAGTGGGCCAAGTACCCGCCCACGCGCGGCTTCGTCACCGGAGCCGAGCTGGAGCAGGCGCAGTTCTTCGACTGGCGCCAGCAGATGCCGCTCGCCATCGAACGCGCCGGTGGCGCGATCACCGGGATTCGCATCGCCAAAAACCTGTTCCGGCGCGCGTGATCGAGGCGCCCGCCGATCTCCCGCGTCGATGGCGCGCGCGAAGCAATTCATGGCGGCGAGACCGGGTTGGTGGCACTCTGCCGCCGCGAGGAGAGACCTCCCGCCCCCAGCCATGCACCACTTCCGCATCCTGAGCACGTTCCTGTTTGCGTGCGTCGCCACCACCCAGCAACCGGGAGCGCCGAAGAACGAGCAGGAACTCGACCGCCAGGTGGCGCAACTCCTGGTCACGTTCGCTCGCACCGCCGAGACCTCCAAACTGCCGTCGCGCGCGCGCATGGCCTACGAGCAGATCCTCGACCACTACGACATCGAAAACGCCGCCGCGCGGGCGGGACTCGGCTGGAAGAAGGTGAAGGGGGAATGGCAGCAAGGCCCGGTGGACAAGCTGCCGGCGGACGCCGCCACCACGCCGCAACGGAACGCGGTGACCACCGCCTGGGTGACGACGCGCAAGCGCGCCGCGGCGCTGCACCGCGAGCTGGGCATCGCGCTGTTCGCCACCGAGGAGCGAACCCGCGGCGTGACCCAGTTCGAACGCGCCTTGTGGTTCGATCCCGACGACGTGAAGTCGCATGAAGCGCTCGGCCACGTCGCCTTCGAAGGCTTCTACGGCACCGAAGAACAGGTCGCGTGCGCGCAACGGCGGCGCGCGATCCTGGCCAAGGCGCAGGAAGTCACGGCGATGGAGCCGACCATCGAAGCGCTGACGCCGAACTTCATGCCCGGCGAACTGAAGCCGGCCGGGATCGAGTTCCACGGTGCCCGCGGCAAGCACGTCACCTTCTGGGCGGCCGACCCCAGACTCGCCGTCCTGCACGCCGTCTGGGCCGAACGCGCCGTCGCCATGCTGGATTTCCTGTGGCCCGCGGAACGCAAGTCGCGCCTCGACTACTTCCCGATCCAGGTGCGCTGGGTGGTCGTGGTGCGCGACGAGGCCGAACGCGACCGCCTGCTGGAAGCCTGTCCGGTGACCACGGGAGGCTCCACGCTCTCGGCCGCCAAGACCTACGGTGGCTGCGCCTTCAAGGCAGCCGCGGGGCAGGCGGAATGGATCATGCACACGCCCGGGTCGGAGGACGACAGCGCCGTCGGCCTGATCGCCAAACGCTGCAATCCTGCGTTCGAGTCCGGCTGCAGCGAAGGCCTCGTGCACACGCTGACGTACCTGCTGTGCGGCACCGTGAAAGCCAGGTACTTCATTCCGGCGACGCGTGCCGCCGGCGGCAAGGACGAGTTGGACCGCGATCCGACGGCCTGGCTCAAACACATCCGGCAACTCGCCGAGACCGAAGCTGATGCGCCGCTGGTGCACATGGTGCGCGAACGCATGGAGCGGTTCCGCGAGCCCGTGCGCGCCAAGGCGTGGACCTTCGTCATGTTCCTGCTGGCCCGTCATCCCGACACCTGGCCGGCGCTGATGCGCTCCGTCGGTGCGGACAACCAGACCGAAGAAGAGGTCGCCACCGCCTTCCGCACGGCACTGCAGCGCGAATGGGCCGAGGTCGACGCCGAGTGGCGCAGCTGGGTGCGGGTCGGATCGCGCTACGGCATGGCCTCCGGACTGCCGCAGTAGGCACTTCGGTTGATCCGGGGAAACCCTGATCGCGCCGCGACTTCGGCGCCAAGCCGCCTCAACCTGGGACCGCCGCGTTGCCGATGATCCGCGCGGCACATGGAGTCGGGAAACGGCAGCAACGAACTGACGCGCCTGCTCACGGCGTATCTGACCAGCATCGCCTTCGGGGTGACCTTCCTCGTCGCGTTCCTGGCCGGCGTCGATGGCATGACCGCGCTGTGGCGATCGGTGACGGTCGCCGCCTGCGCGCTCGTTGCCGGCAAGCTGCTCGCTCCGCCTTTGATCGGGTCCGTGCTCGACGCCATCGCGCGCGACGAAACCAAGCGCAAAGCCGAGCAGCCGAAGGAGGATGCGTGAAGTCCGGCACGCAGAAGATCGCGCGCTCCGTCGCCGAACGCGACCGCCTGATCGAGCAGTTCCTGCCGCTCGTCCGCTACGTGGTGGCGCGCCTGCCGGTGTCGCTGCCCGGCTCGCTCGACCGCGACGACTTCTACTCGGTCGGCGTCATCGGCCTGATGCACGCCGCTTCGACCTACGACCCCGCGCGCGGCGCCTCGTTCAAGACGTTCGCCTACACCGCGATCCGCGGCGCGATCCTCGACGAAGTGCGCAAGCACGACCCGGTGCCGCGCAACCGCCGCGACCGCCTGCGCAAGATGGACCGCGCCAATTCGAAGCTGTGGGCCGAACTCGACCGCGAGCCGACCCTGGCCGAACTGGCGCAAACGCTGGGCTGCACCGAAAAGGAACTCGACGAAGACCTGCAGGCGCTGCACACGAGCCGCACGCTGTCGCTCGACGAGGTGTACGGTTCGGAGGACGACGGGGGCTCGCTCAGCAGCCAGATCGCCAACGACGACGCGATCGATCCACGCCTGCTCGCCGGCAACCGCGAGAACCTCGAACGCCTGACCAAGGCCATCGCCGAACTGCCGGAGACCGACCGCCACGTGGTCGTGCTCTACTACCACGAGCAGCTGTTCTTGAAGGAGATCGGCGACGTGCTCGGCGTGACCGAGTCGCGCATCAGCCAGATCCTCACCCGCGCCACCGAACGCCTGCGCCTGAAGATGAAGGAAGGCGATTGAGCCATGGAACCGATGCGCGCTTTGCCTTCGATCGTGCTCGGCACCTCGCCGGTCACCGAACGACGCGGCGGCGGGCAGAAACGCGAGCAGGCCGAGGCGTTCCGGCGCGCGTTGCAGCAGAGTGCGGGCGAAGCGGGCCAGGACGGCGAACGCCGCAGCGATTCCGCTGCCGGGCAAATGCCGATGCGAAGGACGCTTCAGGTTGCCGTCGATCCTGGCCGAAAGGACGAGACAACTGCCCGGCACGTCGACGTCATCGCGTGAAGGGCAGCCCCTTCACCCCCATGACCGACAGCAACCAACAGCCCGGAGTGATCCGCCGCGATGCGGTGCGCATGGTGCGCCAACCCGCACTCGTCGATTGCGGCACCACCGCGGCAGGACATCCGGCAACCCCGATGACCGTCGTGCCATTGCTCGACGGCGATCGCATCGCCGGCTTCGAAGTGCGCTGCGGTTGCGGTTCGGTGGCGGTGATCGAGTGCGTCTACGGCAAGGAGACCTGACATGACCACGTTCCCCCGTTCGTCGTTCGCATTGGCGGCACTGTTCGCCGCGTTGGCCACGTTCGCGTGCGGTTGCTCAAGCACGTCGGGGCTGATGGACCCGATCGCGACCGATCCGCTCGATGGCTACAAGGGCAACCTCGCCGAGGCCGGGGTCAACACCGAGATGGACTGGGGCCCCAAGCAGAACCTGCTGCTCAGCGAGTTCAAGACGCTGCGCGAAGCCTACTCGCAACTCGAGAAGCGGCTCGAACAGCTCGTCGGCGAGAACAAGAACCTGAACACGCGGCTCGCCAACGAAGGCAGTTCGCTGCAACGCGAGAAGGCGCTGCGCGCGCAAGCGGAGGCCGAAACCGAAATGCTGCGCGGCCGCCGGCGCGAACTCGAAGCCCGCATCCTGAGCCTGTCGCTGGAGAAGGCCAAACTCGAACAGACTACGCTGTTGGCGAAGATCGAAGCGTTGCGGTCGACGCTCGACCAGAGCACGGCAGCGCCGACTGATGCCGCGGCCACGCCGCCCCGGAGCCGCTGATGCGCGCCTTCCTGCGTCTTCTTGCGCTGCTCGCCGCGGTGTCGCCGTTCGCCGGCTGCACCTGGGGCCAGCCGCACGTGCCCAAGCCCATCAACTTCTTCCTCGCCGAACCCGCCGACCTCGCCAACGTGCGCCGCATCATGGTGCTGCCGTTCGCGCAGGAAGCCGGCGTGCAAGCCGACTGCAACAAGGTGCGCGACGCGTTCGTCGCCGAACTGCAGAAGCTGCGCCGCTTCGAAGTGGTGCCGCTGCCGAGCGACGCGCGCGAGGACGACGAGCTCAACGAGTCGCTGTCGCGCGGCCGCATGTCGACCGATTCGATGGTGCGCCTGTGCAACCGCTACTCGCTCGACGGCGTGTTCGTCGGCTCGGTCACGGCCTGGCGCCCCTACACGCCGCCCCACCTCGGCATGCGCACCCAGCTGATCTCGGTGCACTCCGGCGCCCCGATCTGGGCGGTCGATGCGATCTACGATTCGAACGACCGCACCACCATCGGCGACCTGCGCCACTTCGTCGAACACACGCAGCAGGACTTCGGCAACCTGCACGGCTGGGAGATGAATCTGCTGTCGCCGACGAAGTTCACCAGCTTCGTCGCGCACCGCTTCGTCGGCACCTGGGTCGAGAGCTGAGTCCGGCCGGGCTGGCCTGGGCCCCGCCGCGGGCCCGGCAGCCCTTCGGCGCCTTCGGCCAGGGAACGGTCGCGATCGGACGCCAGCGTCCGTATCCTGTTCGCCCCTTCGTTCCCCCAGAGATTCCGACCGGCGTGTACTCCGTCCTCCTCGCGTCCGCATTCGCGTTCCTGCTCGGCTTCTCCGGCACCATCCCCGGCTGGTGGGGCTGGGGCTGGGGCATCGTGTTCACCGTGCTCGCGTTCATCGCGGCCTGGATCGTGATCGCGCGGCGCATCGGCGCCATGGTGCATCCGGCGATGGCGCGCATGCAACAACAGGTGCAGGCCGGCCATCTCGACGCCGCGTTGCAGAGCCTCGAAGACATGCTGCCGCTCGGCAAATGGGTGCCGATGCTGCGCGGCCAGTTGCTCGGCAACATGGGCATGCTGGCGTGGATGGCGAACAAGAAGGAACGCGCGCTGCAGCTGCTCGAAGGCGCCAGCATCCGCGCCACCGACGCCCGCCTGTTGCTCGCCTGCATCCTGTGGAAGACCGGCGACACCGACCGCGCCCTGTCGGTGCTGCAACTCGCCGGCGCCGTCAACAAGAAGCACGCGCTGCTGCACAACGCGTGGGCCTGGATGCTGCACAAGCAGGACAAGAACGACGAGGCGCAGAAGCTGCTGGCCACGTTCCAGAAGCGCGATCCCGGCAACGCCGAGACCAAGGACAACCTGCTGCGCCTGCAGAACCGCACCCGCATGACGATGCAGAACTTCGGCATGCAGTGGTTCATGCTCGGCCTCGAGCAACCGCCGCAATCGATGGGTCAGTTGCGCCGCGCCCCGAACGGGTTCCGCGAGCCACCGAAGGGCCGCGGCTGACCGCGGGCGCGCCATGAGCGAGCCCACCGAGCCGATCGTGCGCCACGAAGTGCCACCGGCACACTGGCCCACCGCCGAACAGGCCGCGCAGTCGCTCCTGTTCTCGCCGGCGACGATCGGAACGGTGACGACGACGAGCCGGAGCTGGGTGCCGGCGATGGTGCCGTGGCGAGCAACCGAGGACGGCTTCGTCACCCCCAACGTGCTCGACTGGTACGGCCGCTTCGCCGACGGCGCGCCCGGCGTGCTGGTGGTCGAAGCAACCGGCATTCGCGACGTGCCGAGTGGGCCGTTGCTGCGCGTCGGCCACGATCGCTTCGTCCCGGGCCTGCGCGAGCTCGTCGCCACCGTGCGCACCCGCAGCCGCGGGCGCACGCGCGTGTTCCTGCAGATCCTCGACTTCCTGGTGATCCGACGGCGGCCGGAGCCGGCGAAGTACTTCGCGCGCTTCCTGGCGATCACCCAGCACCACGTCGATGCCGTGCGCGAACGCTTCGGCGCCGCGGCGGCAGCGGACGAGGCCAGCGTGCGCGCGTGCCTGGCGGCGGCCACCGACGAGGAGCACCGCGCGATCCTCTCCCCGCGCGAGTACCGCGACCTCGGCTACGGTGCGCGCGACGAAGTGAACGACCTGCACTTGCCGCACATCCGCGAGCTGCCGCAGGTGCTGCCCACGCTGTTCGCCGATGCCGCCGCGCGCGCGCGCGATGCCGGCTTCGACGGCGTCGAACTGCACTTCGCGCACGCCTACACGATGGCGTCGTTCCTGTCGCGCACCAACGTGCGCACCGACGGCTACGGCGGCTCGCTCGCGGGGCGGCAACGGCTGCCGCTCGAAGTGTTCGCAGCGGTGCGGGCGCGCGTCGGCTCCGACTTCGTGGTCGGCACGCGCTACCTCGGCGATGAAGCCATCCTCGGCGGCAGCGATGTCGCCGACGCCTGCGCGCATGGCAGCGCGTTCGCCACCGCCGGCTTCGACTTCCTGTCGATCAGCAAGGGCGGCAAGTTCGACGACGCCAAACAGCCCAACGTCGGCGACGCCGCGTATCCGTACACCGGCCCGTCCGGTCACGAATGCATGCCCAGTGTGCGCAGCGACGCGCGCGGACCGTTCGGGCGCAACGTGCCGCTCGCCGCCGCGATCCGTGCCGCCGTGCGCAGCGCCGGCCGCACGACGCCGGTGGTGACCGCCGGCGGCATCCACGACTTCGCGCTCGCCGAAGGCATCCTGCAGCGCGGCGAAGCCGACCTGGTCGCTGCCGCGCGGCAGAGCCTCGCCGACCCCGACTGGTGGGAGAAGATGCGGCAGGGGCGCGGCGCCGAAGTGCGGCGCTGCAAGTACACCAACTACTGCGAAGGGCTCGACCAGAAGCACAAGGAAGTGACGTGCCAGCTCTGGGACCGCGACTTCCTGGCCCCACCCGGTCGCACGCGCAGCGCCGACGGCAAGCGCCTGCTGCTGCCGCCATCGTGGTCGTGATGCTCAGGGGCCGGCGCGCAGGGCGCGACTTGATCGACGGGACGGCCACACTGGTCCGCAATCCCCTGCGCGATGGCATCGACGTCGATCACGCCGATCGACTCGCGTCGAACCAAAGGCCGAGGTCGATGTCCCGCGCCGGGCCCACACGCGCCGACGAGCCGTAGTGCCACGCCGCCAGCACCGCCGTGACCGGCACCAGTGCCGCGGCCACTGCACCATGGATGCGGGCGACGTCGCCCGCGTCGAGAGGCAGCCAGCGAATCGAGCCGGGATCGGTGCCCCACGGACTCTAGCCAGTAGCGTCAGGAATCTCGACCCGAGGCTCGGCTAGCGGATGCGGGTATGGTCCGCGCTCGCGGGCAAGTGACCCGCTCCACGCTAGACGCGAAGCACCCCGGCGAGCCGTCGTCGCATGAATCGTCTCCACCCTGCACCGTTCCTATTTGCCCTCGCCGCCATGGCCCCGCTCGCGGCGCAGACGCCGCCCGGCGATCGCACGCCCGAACTGCGCGCCAAGGCGATCGACACGCGCCTCGCCGCCATCGACTGGATCGCCACGTCGGGCCGCAAGGACGCGGAGACGCAGATCATGCCGTTCCTGGCCGATCGCGACTGGGAGATCCAGGAACGCACCGCGATGGCGTTCGGCACGATGAAGAGCAAGACGGCGTTGCGCGCGCTGATCGAACTCGCGATCGACGGCGACATCGTGCGGGTGCGGCGCGCCGCCGCACTCGCTGCGGCCGCCATCGATCCGCTCGAAGCGGCGAACTCGATCTGGAAGAAGGCGAAGGGCAAGACGCAGGTGGCTGCCCTCGAAGCGCTGGCGCTGGTGCAACGCGGCCAGCCGGCGTTCGCCGAAGCCGACAAGATCAAGAAGTTGCTGCGCGACCCGGTGGCGCTGGTGCGCGAAGCAGCCGCCGTCGCGTGGCTCGAATGCGCCGCCGATCGCGCCGCTGCCGTGAGCACGCTCGCGGCCGAGCCGTTCCTGGCGGTGAGTTGCCGTGCCCTCGACACGATCGCCGAAGCGCCGCGCCAGGACGACCTGGCGCCGCTGACGACGTTGCTCGGTGGACCGGGCCTGCACGAAGTCGTCGCCCGCCGCGTGCAGCGGGCCTTCGTGGCAGTGATCGAAGCGAGCCCTGCCGACCGGGCCCAGAACGCGCTCACGGCCCTGAAGACGGCTGGCGGCAGCGATCTCGCCCTCACCCGCCGCGCCCGCGTCGTGCCGATGCTGGCGCGCGGCGAACGCCCGGTGTTCGACCAGAAGGCCGCGGTCGATGCGCTGCGGCCCGCGCTGCAAGCCGGCGGTGGCGAAGCGCGCGCCGCGGCCGCGAAGGCCCTGCGCGAGATCGGTGGCGAAGCAGCGCTGGCGGCTGCCCTCGGGCACTGGCAGAAGGAGCGCGAATCGCGCGTGTTCCTGCAGCTGGTCGAAACGGTCGCAGCGCTGCGCCCGCTGACTTCGCCGGAAGCCGTGCAGTGGCTCGCCGAAATCGTCACCGGCCCGCTCGACGAGTCGGTGCGTGAGCGCGCCATCGTGCGGCTCGGTCGTTCGGGCGTGCAGGGCGCCAACCAGGCATTGATGACCGCGATGAACGATTCGCGTTGGCAGATCGCGTGCGTGGCCGCAGTGTCGTTCGGCAAGACCGACGACGATGCGGCGCTGCCGGTGCTGCAGAAGCTGCTGACGAACAGCGACTGGCGCCTGCGCGGCGCGGCGATCGTCGGCCTGATGCACTGGAGTCGCGAGGCCGCGGTCGATCCGGTGCTCGGCATGCTCGGCGATGCGCACCCGGTGGTCGCGCGCACCGCCCACGAGGCGCTGCGCACGATGGCGCGCAAGTACGACGCCAAGCCCGACGCCAAATCGTGGCGTGCCTGGTGGGACACGAACCGGAGCAAGCACGACTTCACCGACCGCGAAGCCACGCTCGACAAGCTGAAGAAGTACGGCTACGGCGTGCCCGATTCGGAGATCTACACCGGCCTCGACGTGGTGGTGTTCCAGTGCCGCGGCGACCACATCGAACTGCTGCTCGACAAGCTGAAGATCGGCTACCGCACGACGATGAAGGGCAAGGTGCTCGAAGTCGGCATGCACCCCGAGGCGATCTTCGTGTCCAACTGCACCGGCGAGCTGGCTCCACCCGACCTCGAACCGCTGGAGTGGTTCGTGCGCACCGGCGGTTCGCTGTTCGGTTCATGCTGGGCGTTGTCCGAGACGATTGCCCGCATCGAGTCCGGCGTCATGCAGATGGCCGGCACGCGCGACCAGGTGATGGACGACGTGCGCGCGCGTCCGGTGCGACCCGACAGCCCGCTGCTGACCGGCGTGTTCCCGCCTTCGGTGGTGCCGATCTACCACCTCGAAGGCGCCCACCTGATCCAGGTGCTCGACCCCGAACGTTGCGAAGTGCTGATCGACAGCCCCGACTGCGCTGAGCGCTGGGGCTGCGGCAACCTGGCGGCGTGGTTCTTCTGCGGCCATGGCGTGCTGTTCGACTCCGCCAACCACTTCGATTTGCAAGGTCTCGAAAAGACCGTCGGCCTGAAGACCGACAAGGACCGCCAGATCCACGCGATCGACCACATGGGCTTGTCGCTGGAAACGTGGCGCGCGACGCGCGGCGAGGCCTATTGGAAGACGCCGGGCAAGGCGAGCCAGAACGTGCCGGACCTGTCGGCGTTCCGGTTGCTGACCAACTTCGTGCGCAGCAAACGCATCGGCTCGTACTGAGCCTGGGCGCCTCGTAGGAGCCGACGCCCGCGGCGGGCGCGGCTCACCGGCGATGCGGCATTCGTGCTTCGTCCTCGCGCACGAACTTCGCGGCGTCCGCCGGCCGATCGGTGCTGATGCGATCGACGCCGAGTTCGCGCAGTGCGCGCCACGCCTCGGGGCGATCAGGCACGCCCCAGAACCGCAGTTCGCGGCCTTGGGCGTGCGCACGCGCGACGAGCGCCGCGATGCGTTCGCATTCGGCCGGCATCAGTTCGTCGCTGCCGCGCCAATCGGAGACATTCGTCCACGCATCGCTGATCCACGGCACGAGCGCTGCGTCGGTCGGCGGTATCGCGTCGAGATCGCGCAGGCGGCCATCGAGCGCGCAGTGGCGTTCGGCGGCAGCGGCGACCTCGCGCCACGGGCGCGCGCCGGACAGCACGACCGTCACCGCTCCCGCCTGCACCGTGGCGCCGTTCCATCGGGTCAGCATCGGGGCGAACGCGGCGAGTTCCTGCTGCAGCACCGGCCATACGCGCGAAGGTTCGGCCTTGATGTCGACCAACAGCACGAACGGGCGCCCTTCGCCCGCGTGCACCTTCCCCCCGTTGGCGTCGAGGTGACGGCGCAGCGGTTCGAGGTAGAGCGAGCGCAGCGTGTGCCCTGGCCGCAGCTGCCAACGTTCGTGGCCGACGCGCAGTTCGCCATCGACCAGGAACACGTCCGCCTCGACGCTGCCGAATCCGAGCTCGAGCGCCTTCGTCAGCGGCACCGGCTGCAGATAGTCGTTGTGGCCGTGCAGGCAGCGCGCCGGATCGACGCCCACCGACGGAGCCATCGCCGTCGGACCAGCCGAACAGGCGGCGAACACGAGAGCGACGCAGGCAACGACGAGACGAGCGAACACCCGCGCAACGTAGCCGCCACGCCGTCGCGGGAAGAAGAGGCCGCCACCCCCGTCCGAGCGACCACGAGGACCCCATGCGCACTGCCACACTCCTGTTCTCCCTGCTCGCCATTGCTCCCGCCGTAATCGCCCAGCAGGGAGCCAAGGACGCCCCCAAGGCTCCGTTCGTGATCGAGGCCGGCGAAATCCAACTGCCGGCCCTGATCGACCGCTGCGCCGACTACCTCGATCGCAACATCCTGGTGAGCACCGCGGACATGCATGTCGGCGGTGCGTCGCTGACCGTGCGCCTGCAGCAGAAGATCGAGACCGACCGGAGCGGCTGCGAGGAGGTGCTGACGTCACTGCTCTATCGCGCCGGCTTCGCGATGATCCAACTCGACGATGGCACGATGTTCGAAGTCGTGTCGTTGAGCGGCCCGCGCGGCCGCGAGGTGGCCAACCGCGCCCAACACCGCACCATCGATCAGGTGCTGGCACGACCGAACTTGAAGGTCCCGGTCACCGTTTCGCTGCCGTTGCAGCACATCAACGCGACGGTCGCCACCAACGCGCTGCGTCCGTTCTTCGCCTCGACCGGCGCCCCGACCGGCAGCGCTTCGCTGACGATCGGCAACGTCGGCAACAACTCAACCCTGCTGATCAGCGGGTTCCAGGACCAGGTCGCGCAGGCGATCCGGATCGTGCGCGAATGCGACACGCCGCCCACGAAGATCGCGCCCAGCATCGAGGAGCTGATCGGTTCGCTGCAGGCACGCCTGAAGGCGCTCGAGGACAAGCTGGCGGGCGCGCCCGCGACCAACCCGGGGAAGTGAGTCGGTTGTGCACGGCTTCCACGTTCCGTTCGTGCTGTTGACGATCGCCGCGAGCACCGTGGCGCAACGCCCCCTGGTGTTGGCCACCGAGTTCCACGGTCCGATCACCGCGACGAAGGACGGACTCACCCTCCCAGCCGGCGAGTACGCAGTCACCGACCTGATCGAGGCAGTCGCCGGCTACCTGTGCCGGAACTACCTCTACGACTTCACGGCCGTCGACAAGGCCCAGGGCTTCCGGCTGCAACGAACGATCTCGCTCGACGCGCTCGGCAGTGAAGAACTGCTCTACGCGATGCTGGCGGCCCGCGACTTCGTCGTGCTGCCACTCGATGAACTGCGCGGCTTGCACCAGATCGTCTCGCTGACCGCGAATCCGCAGGCCGTCGCCGCGAACATCCCGTGGCGCACCAGGGACGAAGTGCTGCAGCGGCCGCACCTGCGCGAACTGGCGATGGTCGTGGTGCCCCTGGAGTGGGCCGATGCGCGCCTGATCGCGAACGGGCTGCGGGCACAGTTCTCGTTGCACGGCATGTGGCAACCGGGCATGCCGACCGCTTCGGCCGCCGACACGCGCTGGCTCGTGCTGCACGGGTTTCGCGACCAGGTGGTGCCGGTGATCCAGCTGGTGCAACTGCTCGATGCGCAGCATCGGCCGAGCACGACGCCGCCGACGCCACTGGCGGCGCTGCAGGCTCGCGTCGACCAGCTCGAGAGCGAACTGGCCGCCCTGCGCGAAGAGCTCGCGCGTCTCGCCGCCAAGCGCTGACGCTACGGCAGCACGAGCGCCTTCACGATTTCGCCGCGTTCGACCGCGGCAAGTGCCTGCCCCACATCGGCGAGCCGGTATTCGCGCACCGGCAAAGATCGCCACGGCGCGCCGAGTCGCGCATGCCCCGCGACTTGCACCGCGCGATGGAAGTGCGAGTAGTCGCTGCCCCAACAGCCGCGCACGTCGAGGTGCTTCTTGTTGAGGTCGGCATGCGGCGAGAACGGCACTTCGCCGTGGTCGGTGTACTGGCCGAGCACGACGACGCGCCCCGCATCACGCGCGCAGCGCATCGCCTGCACAACGGCCGACGGCGCGCCCGCGGCCTCGATCACGACGTCGGCGCCGCGCCCGCCGGTGTGCGATCGCACCCACGCTTCGCGCTCCGCCGGCGCCACGTCGAGGCCGAACACGTGGTCCGCGCCCATCGCCCGCGCCGCCTCGGCCCGCAGCGCAGGCGCCCCGATCGCGAGCACCAGGCCGGCCCCCGCCGCGCGCGCGAGCGCAATGCACGACAAACCCACCGGTCCGATGCCGAGCACCAGCACCGTGTCGCCGATGCCGACGTTCGCGCGTTCGAGCCCATGCAGCGCCGTCGGCAGCGCGCAGCCACCGCGCAAGAAGTCGCGCGGCGTGCCGGCCAGTTTGATCACGCGCGTGCCGGCGAGCAGATGCAGCGTGTCGGCCCAACCACCGAGCAGCCCATCGGCGGCGCCGTAGGTGATGCCGTAGACCTTGCGCTCCGGACAACGCGTGCTCGCCTTCGCGACGAGGCAATACCAGCAGCGATGGCACGTGCGGTGCACGTCGAGGAACGTCACCACGTCGCCTTCGACCAGCGGCGTGCCGTGCACGTCGCGCACATCGCCGCGCACCTTCGCCAGCGTGCCGGCGGTGACGTGGCCCGGAATCAGCGGGTACGGCACCCCCGCGAGCTTGCCGTGGTGCAGATGCACGTCGGTGCCGCACACCTCGCTGCAATCGACGCGCAGCAGCGCTTCGCCGGGTTGCAGCTCGGGCACGGCGAACTCGCGCAGTTCGACCGGACGATCCGGGGCAGGGAACACAGCGGCCGTGGCCTTCGGCATGCCGCCATCGAACGCGACGCCGCGTCAGCGCGCCAGCAGGTTCACCAACAGTCGGGCCGCGCCGACGTGGCCGATGCGCAACTGGCGATACAGCGCCAGCGAGCAATAGATGAAGTCGCCTTGGCCATACTGGGTGTGCAGCAGCGCCCCTTCGTGCGCCTTGGCATCGCCCGGATCCTGCATCGACAGCAGCGGCACCCACGCCGGATCCCACACCTTCGGGAAGTTGAGCCCGCGTTCCTGCACCCAGCCGGCGAAGTCAGCGTCGGTGATCACGTGCGGCTGCATCAGCAGCGGGTGCTCCACCTGCACGAACGTCACCGCGGTGTGTTCCTCGGTGCAGCGTTCCTCGCCGATCGTCAGCGGGAACGGCGCCAGCAGCGGATGGCCGGCGCGTTCGTTCCATTCCCCGGACTTGTGGTACATCGCGACGATGCGACCGCCGGCTCGGCAGTAGGCGAGCAGCCGGTCGCGCATCTCGGCGAGCTCGGGCCGATGGTGGTAGGCGCGGATGTCGAGCAGGATCGCGGTGAAGTCGTCGAGGTTCGCGAGCAGCAGTGCGTCGCGATCGAGCGACGTGAACGGCACGCCGAGGTCGAAGAGCGCCTTCTCGGTGGTGTCGTCGGGGCCGCGCACGAGCCCGATGCGCGCCTCTGCGAGAACGCTCACGTCGGCGACACGCACCGGCAGCGCCGCCATCGCCCCCTGGAAGCGGAAGGTCAACGTCGCATCGGCCGTCAGTTCGTTGGCGTCGATCGTCGCCCGCACCAGCACGCGAGTCTCGGTGTCGCCCTCCGCCAGGGCGAGACGGCCAGGAATCGTCTTCGCAGTGATGCCTGGGCCCATCGACAGCACGGTCGGAGTGTTGGTCTCTTCGTTGCGGATGCAGCGCACGGCAACGCTGAGCACGCGCTCGACGGTGCGGCCTTTCGGCACCAGCAGCACTTCGCGGTCCCAGGTCAGGGTGACCGGTTCGACGGGCGTGTAGGGCAGTAGCCGGCTCATCCGGAACGGCTTGCCGTCGATCTTGCAGGTGACATCGACCTGCACGAAGCACGGCTCCGGACCCGCGCGAACGGGCTCGCACGCAAACGCGACCGTGAAGCGGCCGGAGGGCCCCGCAGCTTGCGGCGTCGTCGCTGGCGCTGCCGCAGCCGCCGCAGGCGCAGGCTCACCTGGAACTGTCGGCAACGGCATCGCCGGCGACACCGGCACACCGTCGAACACCACCGTGCGCACCGCGGCGGTCACCGGCGTGCCCACGCGATCACCGCTGACCACCTTCAGGTCCGTCACGCTGTCGACACCATGCACGACGACGTTGGCGATCCCGTCGCTACCGACGGCGATCTCGTCGCGCGGCAGCCAGATCTCCACGCGCACGTCGGCAAGCGCCAGCACCATCCGATCGAGCACTTCCTTGTGGCGACCGGACATGTTCACTCGGCGCATCTGATCGACGGTGCTGTGGCGATCGATCACGACGCTCTGCTCCTGCGCCGCCCGCACCATCGCCACCAATTCGGTACGAGTTGCCTGCCGTGCTCGGGCCGACAACCGCTCGCCTTCATCGAGTCCTGGCCGAACCCACAGCCACGGCATCGCCCGCGGCACCCCATCGACCACTCCGATCGTGCGCACGTCGTCGTTGACGACCTTCCAGAAGTCGCGACCGACCTGCAGCGGATCGTGCGGCCCCCACGGCCCCTGCGTGACGTGCTGCACCCACGCCCGATGCGCCAGCCGCGCGTAGGTCTCACCGCGCGCCGGTTCGAGTTCGGCCGGATCGACGATCCACTTCGCTTCGTCGACCTTCGCCCGCGTCAGCAGCGCCGGCACGTACAGCTTCTTCGCCGCCCGTTCGCGCAACACGGTGTCGATCGCCCAGAACGTCGCGCGGTGGTGTCCATGGCCCTGCGTCAGCGAATGGTTGGTCAGCACGAAGTCGGGATCGACCGCGTCGACGACCTGGCGCATCGCCGCCAGCAGCTTCTCGTCGGTCCACTTCGCCCGCGTCTCGGCCAGCGTCTTGCTGAACCCGAAGTCCTCCATGCCGAGCCAAAGCACTTCGGCATCGCTCATCGCCGCCGCCCGCAGCGTCTCGCGCACGCGCAGCGCCGCCAGTTGCGGCCCGATCTCGCGGCCGATCGCGTTCTGGCCGCCATCGCCGTACGTCGTGTACGCGGTCACGATCCGCATGCCGTACTTGCGGCGCAGGATCGTGTTGGTGCGCGACGACTCGTCGTCCGGGTGCGCCGCGACGTTGAGCACGACGGCATCGGTCGACGCATCGAGCAGCGCCTGGTGCAACGCGACGTGGCCGGCATCGGGTTCGGCCTGCTGCGCAGGCAACGCGGCGGCGACGGCAACGACGACCAACCACGACGAGACGAGGAACGTCTTCATGCCGACAGACTCCGCAAACGACGCATTGCCTCTTCGAGCACCGGCCAGTCCACCGCGAACTGGAAGCGCATGCAGCGCACGCCGTCGGGGCGCGCGAAGAACAGATGGCCCGGCACCGCATTCACGCCGATGCGGTCGATCATCGCCAGCACCGCCGGATGCGGCTCGACGTCGCCGAACACGCGCCGGTAGTCCGCCATCACGTAGTAGGCGCCCTCCGGCACCAGGAACGTGAACCCGGCGTCGCGCAGCGCCGCACAGAACGCGTCGCGCTTCTTCTCGTAGCCCGCCTGGAGATCCGTGTAGTAGGAATCCGGCAACTGCTCGAGTGCGCGCTGCACACCGCGCTGCATCGGCCGCGCCGCACACACTTCGATCTGGTCGAACACGATGCCGCACTTCTCGACGATCGACTCCGGCCCGGCCAGAAAGCCGATGCGCCAGCCGGTCACCGAGTACGTCTTGCTGAACGAGTTCATCGTCAGCGTGCGTTCGGCAAGGCCCGGCACGGTCGCCGGCGACACGTGGCGGCGCCCGTCGAAGCACATGTATTCGTAGACCTCGTCGGTCAGCACCAGCACGTCGCTGCCGTCGAGCACCGCGGCGAGCCGTTCGAGTTCGGTCCGCGTCCACACCTTGCCGGACGGATTGCCCGGCGTGTTGATCACGACCGCGCGCGTCTTCCTCGTCAACGCACGCCGCAGCGCCGCTTCGTCGAACGCGAGCGTCTCGCGATCGAGGCCGACGGCGACCGGCACGGCCCCGAACAGCGGCACCGTCGTCCAGTGGTAGCTGTAGAACGGCTCGAACAGCACGACCTCGTCACCCGGCTCGATCAAAGTCATGCCCGCCGCGAAGAAGGCGCCGCTGCTGCCGGTGCACACGGCGACGTTCTTCGCCCCGTAGGCAAGCCCGTTGTGCCGCTGCAGCTTCTTCGCGATCGCCGTGCGCAGGTCAGGCAGGCCGGCGTACGGCGTGTAGAGCTGGCGGTCGCCGCCGTCGATCGACGCCAGTGCCCCGGTGACCAGCGGGGCCGGCGTGTCGAGGTCGCAGACGCCCTGGCCGAGGTTGATGCCGCCGGGCACGGCGTTGATGACGAGGGTCAGCGAACGAAGCAGGTTGCCCTGGTCGAGATGGCGCCGTCGCGCTGCGGTGCGCGCGAAGGCGGGATGGAGGTCGTTCATGCAGCGTGGCGGCGAAGGCGGCGGATGATACGGGCCGCACCTGCGAAGGACGGATCAGGCCCTAGATTCGTGACCATCGATCCTCATCGCGGCGACTTGGCAGGATCAGCGAGCATCCCCCACAACAGCCAGCCCGAATTGCTGCTCCACGTACGCAGGACGCAGTGCCCCAAAAGCGCATTGACGAGTGGCACCAGGAACCGCACCAGCTCGCCCCCCACCGTCGCAAGCGAGTCTGGGGCAATCGTTCCCGCAGGCAGTTGCCGCACGTAGGCACGCCACCGCTGCTCAAGTCCGACGTCAGCGTAGAAGTCGGGTACCAGAATCTCGTCGATGTCTGCCATCAAGGCGTTTCGACGCTGGCAAGTCGCCTGGACCGCCTTGGTCAGCAAGGGACCATCGAACTCGCATCGGCGCGCCAACGTGCATAGATCGAGAAAGTCCTTCATTCGACTGTTGGCACGCCCCAATCGCGCAATCGCCTCGAACTTCTCCGCCACCACGGTTTCCAACGGATAGGTGCGGAGACGTGGCGCCGGCAACGGCAAGAGGGTCGGGAAGTCACGAACGATCGGAGCCGGCGTGATCGCGTCGCCGAAGCCGATGTCGATCTGCAACGGGATCCGCGCTTTGCCGAGACGCGCGTCCAAGGTGACGCGAACTCCACCGTATTCCTGCGTCGTCCGGATCGGCTGGGCAGCCACCGAATCTGCATCGAACGCAAGCGCGTCTTCCGAACACTGCACGCGACATATGGCTTGGAACACGACGCGCAGGCGGTCGGGGTCGGTATCGCCGAAGCCCTCGAGATCGACATCGCGCGTTGGCCGATAGAGCTGGTCGGGCCAGAACACCAACAACAGCGCTCCCTTCAACACGAAGCTCTCTGCGTGTTCAGAGCGGCACAGACGGAACAACAGACGCTCGGCGCCAAAGCGCAAGAGCGTGAATTGGAAGTCCTCGGTGCGAGCTCGCGCACTATCGAGCAAGCGCCTGTGCACCGACGCAGCGAGATTGGTGGGCGGCTTGGTCACGTGACCGCTTCCACCGCCGCGCGCACCCGCTCGAACGAGCCGCACTCACGGGCCATGCGCAGCAGAGAGTTCGGCGTAACGGCCCGTGAACGCAGGCTCTCGCGCAGCGCTTCCCCAGCGGTCTCGCGATCAATCGACCGAGTCAGCCTCAAGCAATCAACCACGGTGCGAGCCAGATCCGTGATACGCGCGCGCACACCATCGATCTTGACCTCGTCGACGCCGGCGGTCAGAAGCGTTTTCGTGAACCGCACGAACCGCACCCTGGCGAGGCCAACTCTCGCGGGACGCTGGCCGTGCGGGATCGCCAACCAGATTTCGGGGGAGAGACGCGTGCCGATGCCGTGGTACTGCAATGCCGTCAGCAAGCAGAGGATGCCGGTCGGGACACGGGCACAGACTCCGGCGAGCATGTAGTGCTCGCCGCTGTCGCTTCCCGACAGGTGGTAGAGGCCGCGCGCGACTTTCTCGACGACGCCGCGCCGAACTAGAGTGCGCAAAGCCGGCTCGCTGATTCCCATGGCCTCCGCATCCTTGGGGCGGAAGAACGAACCGAGACCTGCTCGGCGAACGTCCCTGGTGTCGAATACCTGAGTCTTGGACATGGTGGAAAAGGACCACATTGTGGGCCGTGATGAGTGCATTTTCCACCACGGGCTTGGCGTGCCTGGAGCCTCGGCGCCCGCCGCCCCGCTTACCGATTCTTCAGGTACCAGAGTTCCGCGCGCGTGATCGCGTCGCGGTTGTCGGCCGCCGCCTTCGCCGGGTCGTAACCGAACCGCTCGCCGGCAATGCCCACGAGCGCCACCGCCGCCGCGCGCCGCACCGGCTCGTGCTCGCTGCGCAGCGCCTGGAACACTTCCACCAACGCCGGCTTGCCGCGCCGCACCAGTTCGGCCGCGCACGCATCGACGTCGCTCGGTCGACTGTTCGGCCCCAGGTTCACCAGCCGCACCACATGCGGCGTGACCACGCCGGTCACCTTCTGGAACTTGCGCCGCAGGAACAACACCGCGAACGCGGTCGGCACGAGATCGCCGCGACCGTTGCCGAGGTGGCCGCCGGGATGGCCGTCCTGCGTGCTCATCCAACCACCGCCGTCGTCCTGCATGTCGACCAGCATGCGTGCGCCGGCTTCGTACCAATCGGTCGTGCCGACCTTCTCGATGTCACACAGGATCGCGGCGCGTTCGAGCCCGTAGTGGAAATAGAACGACCAGCGCTCCTTCGGCGACCCGATCGCCGTCACGTTGCGCGCCATCCACCCCCAGCCGCGGTCGATGCGACCATCGATCGACTTCGGCGCCTTGCCGTCGATCTCAAGTTCCTGGCGGCAGATGGCGAGCACCGCGATGCCGGCCACCGTCATCGACGGATACGCATTGAAGCCGGAATCGCCGCGCCCGTAGTTGAAGCCGCCGTAGCTGTCCTGCTGCTCCATCAACTCCTCGACGAGCTTGCTCCACACGATGCGCTCCACCTTGACGCCGATCGCGCGTGCGGCGCGCAGGCCCAGCGCCGCGTACTGCGTGTTGCTGAGGTCGTAGCCGCCGGGATTGTCGTCGTAGCCAAAGCAGCCGGACTTGTGGCGATGGCGCAGCAGTTCTTTGGCGTCTTCCTTCGCCAGTTCGAGCCGGTTGGGGAACGCCGGCATCGCTTCCATCACCATCAAGCGCAACGCGAGATCGTAGGTCTCGTTCGGATTCGCCTTCGCCATGCGCGCGACCGCCTTGGCGAAACGCGGCTCCGCTGGGTCCACGCCGTCGTGCACGGCGGCGAGCAGGATGAGGGCGAGCTCGCCGGGCCGATTCGACGGATCGGTGGCCGCCTGCAAATGCGCCAGCAGGGCTGGGCGCGCCTCGGTGAGGGCGTGGTTGATGCGTTCGCGCAGCGTGTCCTGCGCGAAACACGCGGTCGCCAACCAGGCTGGCGCGACGAGATCCAGGAAGCGGAGAGGGCGGAACACGGTCAGCGGACCATGATAGACGGCTTCGAGCCGCCGATGCCCACGGCGGTAAGCTGGCAGGAACGATTCCTCGCATGCGCATCGCCATCACTGGCTCGTCCGGGTTCGTCGGCTCGGCGATGGTCCCGTTCTTGCGCGCTGCCGGCCACGAAGTGGTCCGGCTGGTGCGCGTTCCCGACGGCAGCGGCGATTCGCTGGCGTGGAACGCCACCACGGGCGCGCTCGATGCGCGGCTGCCCGCCCTCGACGCAGTGGTGCATCTGGCCGGGGCGAGTGTCGCGCAGCGTTGGACCGCCGCCCGGCGGCAGGCGATCGTGGCGAGCCGCGGGCCGGCCACCGAACAGCTGTGTCGCTCGCTGGCCGCGCTGCCGACTACGCCGCGGGTGCTGGTCAGCGCCTCGGCGATCGGGATCTACGGCAACCGCGGCGACGAGGTGCTCGACGAAACCAGCGCGCGCGGGTCGGGGTTCCTCGCCGACGTCGCCGCCGACTGGGAAGCGGGCACGGCGCCGGCGGTCGCCGCGGGCCTGCGCGTCGTGAACCTGCGCATCGGCATGGTGCTCGACCCATCCGGCGGGGCACTGGCACGCATGCTGCCGCCGTTCCGGATGGGTGTCGGCGGCCGGCTCGGCAGCGGGCGGCAATGGACGAGCTGGATCACGCGACGCGATCTCGTGCGAGCGATCGCGTTCGCGCTCGGCGACGAACGTCTGCGCGGTCCGGTGGCGGCAGTGGCCCCCGGAGCGGTGACGAACCAGGTGTTCACGCAAGCGCTCGGGAAGGCGCTGCGGCGGCCGACGGTGTTGCCGGTGCCGGCGTTCGGGCTCCGGTTGGTGTTCGGCGCGATGGCGGACGAGTTGCTGTTGGCGAGCCAGCGGGTGCGCCCGACGCGCCTGCTCGATGCAGGGTTCGCCTTCGCGCAGGAGACGATCGGACAAGCGCTCCGATTTTGAGTTCCGCCCCGCGCCAGGCCAACGCCTACCTGCCCTGCAAGTCCAGCAAGCGCTGCCGCGCTGCCTCCAGATCCGGATTGAAGCGCAACGCGGTCGTGAAACTGCGCCGCGCGTCGGCGACGGCGCCGAGCTCGGACTGCAGCACGCCGAGGTTGAACCAGGCTTCGGGACTGCGTGGATCGACCGTCGTCGCGCGCCGCAGGCTGCGTTCGGCCGCTACGCGATCTTGACCCAGGGCCTGCGTCGTCCCGAGACCGACCCAACCGGACGCGTTGTGTTCGTACTCGGCGAGCCCCGCGCGAAACTTCGCGGCGACACGTTCGGCATCGCGAGGAAACTCGGTGCCCGGCGACAGGAAGTCGCACCAACCAAGCCCGAGCAGTGCGCCGGCACGCCGTTCGGCGCCTAACAGCGGCTCCCGCGGCAACTCCGCGCGCAGCGCCGAGCTGTAGTGCTGGCTCGCCCGATCGAGCGCCCCGGCCACGCCTTTGCCCGCGGCGCCGATTGCCAGGTCCCCCGCCATCACATGCGGCGTCGCCAGGTTCGGGGCGGCGGCGAGCGCGTGCTCGACGAGACTCTCCTGGTCGCGCCAGATCCTGGCCTGCACGTGGGACAGCGACGCGAGGGCACACAGGACGGCGACGGCGACGCCCGCCCATCGCGCGAGCAGCGGACCGCTGAGCAGCCCGAGGCCGAATACACCCAGGTACACGTAGCGATCCTGGATGCAGAACTCGCCGAGCGAAGGCCAGGCCAGCGCGGGCAACAACGCCGGGACCACGACCAGCAGCACCGCGACGCGCGCCTGCCGAACGCGCATCCAGACCACCGCGGAGGCGACGAGGATTGCCAACGCACCCACGGCATACAGCACGGACGCAACGGCCAGCGGGTCGGACAGCGCGGCCACAGGCCCATGCCGGAACGGCGACAACGGCCACGGCACGGGCAACAGCAGCACCTGGCGCACGAACACCTCGGCGCTCGCGACGAGCACGTTCGCAATCGACGCGGCTGACGACGTCGACGACGTCGCCGCGTACGCGCCAAGAACCTGATGCCGCACGACCCACCAGACCAAGACCACGGCAACGATCGGCACGGCATGCCGCAGCCATGGCCGCACTGGCGACGCTGCCACCGCCCGCACGCACCACGGTGCGGCAACCAGCACCGGCAGCATCGCGACCGCACCTTCCTTCGCGAGCAGCGCAAAGCCGAACAAGCCGGCCGCGAGCCAGCAACCTCGCGCGGTGCCAGCCAGTGCCCAGTAGAGCGCCGCCAGCGACAACGTTCCCGCCAACACATCCGGCAAGGCAGAGGCCCACGCGACACTTTCGGCGTGCACCGGATGCACCAGGAACAGCAACCCGACGACGGCGGCGACGCGCGACGTTCCCGCGAAACGCTGGCTGACGATGCGCAGTGCGATCCAGGCGGACGTCACGTGCAACACCAGGGCGCCCAGGTGGATCGCGACCATCCCCCACGGCAACGTGGCAGCGAACACGAGCTGGGTCAGCGGCCGCCAGTAGTGCATGTGCTCGCGAAAGAACGGCTCGCGGACCAGCGCCAGCACATCGCCCTCGCGCAGGGCCGGGTTGCGCTGCAGGTTGATCACATCGTCGTAGACCGTGTCGCCGAGCAATGCCGGCCACCAAACGACGAACGCCAGCGCTGCGAGCAGCAGGAACGGGCGCGAGAGCAGGTGCACCGCACCACTGTCCGGCCTGCCAAGTGCGCACACAACTGCAGAATGGGCCGCGCCGGGTGTGGGTCTGCCCAGCCTGGTCCGCGTCTCGTCGATTGTCTCGAGGCTGCCGATGCCGTCACGCGGTGGCAGGAACCTCGTGCACGCTGATCCGCCCGTGCCGCAACCAGCCCTCGGTGAGCAGCCACGTGCGAGCGTCGGTCACCGGCCGCACGATGGCGTCAAGGCCATGGACCGTGATGCGTTCACGGAAGCCAGCGAACCACGGCGCGGAGGTGAACGTGTCGATCGCCTGCGGAACGGCGACCTCGCGGCCTTCGGCCGCGTGCATCCTGCCGTTGCCGATGACGTAGCGGAGCGCGTTGCGGACCTCGCGCGGCGACTTCAGAATGTGGTCGTGGTAGCGGTCGGCGAACACACTGCCGCGGCGCGACCACAGTTTGTTGAGGGCCCTGGCGATCCGGATCAGCAGGCCCTGCAGGCCGCGACTGAGTGCGGCGCGGTCCTCGGCTTCGCAGATCAGATGCAGGTGGTCGTTCAGGATCGCGTAATGGCAGAGGCGAAACGCGCCGGTGAGGTTGCGAGCGCACCCGGCCGCGAACGCAGCGCGCAGCGCCTCGTACGTGGTCTTGCGGCGCAGGCGGGGCAAGCCGGGCCGCAGCTTGAGCGTGACGTGCACTGGGAAGCGGGACGCGAGCGGCGCCCGCGGACGGTGATCGACGCCGGGCCGCCCTGGGACCTTCGGCTTGCGACCGGCACCTGGACGGGCCCCGCCGCGGCCGGGGTGAAACGGCAACAGAGGGTCGAGGCGCTTGCCGCTCGCGCGACTGGCCTTCGAACCGCGGCTCTGCTTTCGGCTTCGCGCCGTCCGACCCTTCTTCGTTCGGCCGGCCTGAGCCGGTTGCTTGGAAGCCGTTGCCATTGATTGCGCAGATATACGCTCGTGGAGTTCGGGACGCAAGCAAGATGCTGGGGTGCAGACCGGGACGTGGTCCTTGTCGACGATCAAGGTCGCTGCAAGTGGGGCCGACGCACGATCCACGTCGGCACTGCCCTCGCTAGCGAGCCCGTGCTCTTTCAAGCGATCGACGAGCCTCTCGTTACGGCACCGGAACGGCGACTCGCTGCTCGCCGGCAGCTTGCATCGAGTGACCGGCGTACAACGCAACGGCCGACGATCGCTCGTCAGCCGTTACACGAAGCCGCTGCTGTCTGCACCGCGAGCCACGTGGGCAACCATGCTAGACCACGCATCTCGCCAGCGCTTTCGACACCGGCCACCACGAACTAGAACGCGACCTCGCCGAAGTCACCGCGCCGGTGAAAATCTCCATCGCATCCCTGCGGTCGCAGCGTGCGAAGTCGCTTTGCGAGCTCGCACGCGGCAACCATCGGAGGGACCGCACGAGCCCGCGGGTGCTTTCGCTCGGGAGGCGCACCCGGCCACGAAACAACCATTTCGGGGCCATTCGCGACATTCACGCGACAGTGGCATGCAGTTTGTCAGCAGCGCAGCACTGCCCGCCCCTGGCAGCGGCCCCTCCCCCAAGAGGTACTCGCCCGATCGCACACGCGGTCGACGAGCCACTCGCGATGAAGAACGTCCGCAACCGCGCCCTCCCCCACTTCGCACCGCCCGATACTTCGCGCACACGCATCGCCGTGGCCGCCGCCACAGCACTCCTGCTCGCCCAGGCCTGCAGCGACAAGCCTCGCACCGGCGACTTCGTTCCCGAAGCGGGCGGCAAGGTCCGCATCGAGCGCGTCGAGTACGGCCGCCTCGTCGACGTCTACGGCCTCACCACCGAAGCCGGCACCACGAACATCACCCTGCACCAGAAGGACGTCATCGTCGGCAGCGACATCCGCGACGAGCGCCCGCCGGGGTCGAGCCTGGGCGACAACGAAGTCACCTACGACTTCTTCGGCACCGATCCCGACACGCTGCAACCACGCCTGCTGATCCCGCGCGACCTGGGCAGCACGCAGTTCGCGAACGCCTTCGCGGGGCTGGCCCGCAACCTGCGCGAAGTCACCCCGATGCGCCATGGCCAGAACGGCCTCGGCCTGCCGTTCTCCGTCGTGCCACGCAATGCCGCGATCAGGCTCGTGCTGTCGGACCGGCTCGACGTGCTCGACGACTTCTTCGTCGAGACCGACGCCAGCGGCAAGGTCACCGGTCTGCGCAACACCGAAGCGGTGCAGCTGCTGCGCATCGTCGGCCAGCCCGACAGCGAGAACGCTTTCGTGCCGCTGCCGATGCGGGTGATCGTCAAGGAGCGGGCCCTGCTGATCGATCCCGTGCTGCTCGGCAGCGAGGGGCAGCAGTACCAGACCGTCAACAACGCCGAGGGCATGCCACAGAGCCAGGACCAGCTCGCCGCCAACATCCGCCTGGCGCTGGCCCTCGACGGTCCGCTGGCGTTGCCGCGGTTGCGCGAGGAGAGCAGCACCCTGGTCGGCAAGAACAACTCCGGCAGGCCGTCGATCGTGCGCGACTTCCGCTCCGGCAACGCTGCCGACTCGTCGTTCGACCTCGCCGGCGGCTTCGTGCGCGACCCGCTGCCGCTGCGGTTGATCGGCGAGCTGCCGATGTACCTCGAACGCGTCGACCAGGTGACGCCCGCCGTGCAGGAGATCACCCTCTGGAAGGGCGGCCTCGTCCACGAGATCGACCGCGGCGACGTGTTCCGCTTCCTGGCCGATGCGTCGGGCAACGTGGTCGGTTCGTCCGAGGTCGTGCTCGACCCGACCGACGACTTCGAGGTCCCCGACGCCCAGCACGTGCGTGTGCGCGTGCGCAACCTGCTCGGCCTCGAGGCGATCGACCCGAGCAATCGGCCCGACTACCCCGCCGCGATCGTCGCGCGCGAAGCGTGGTTGAAGCTGCACGCGCCGATCGCCGTCTGCCTCGCCGAGTTCACCGCCGGTGACGAGAACGGCCGCGACGATCCGCGCAACTTCCTGCGGTTCACGCCCGAACCACTGACGGTCGACGGCGTGACTCCGGCCCCCAACCAATTCGTGTCGCCGATGGCGGGCGCCGTCGTGCGCTTCACCAAACCGGTGGACATGGCGTCGGTGCGCTGGGCCGACACCTTCTACTTCGCGATGCGCGACCTCGCGACGGAAGCGGAGATCGAAGAGTTCATGCAGACCCTGCCCAACGCCGAAGGCACGCTCGGCATCGAGCCGGCGACTTTCGATCGCGCCAAGTTCCGCACGCCGTTCCTGATCACCGCGCGCGTGTTCGACGAGGACGGTTCGCAGACCTCGCTGCGCTTGCAGCCGTCGTCGGGCTTCTACCTCGACGACACGATGCGCAATCCGCCCGCCGGCGCCGACTATCGCTACTTCCTGCACCTGATCGCCGACAGCCAGATCGGCGGCATCCGCGATCTCGCCGGCAACCGGCTCGACCTGCAGGGAACGACCGCCGGCCGCGCCAGCGCCGTGGTGATCGACTTCACGCTCGACACCCGCAGCAACGGCAACATCCCGCTGTTCCCCGACAACCTCGCGGTGTCGGTCGTGCGCACGTTCGCGTCGCGCGACGAAGACAGCAACCCGAGCTACTTCATTCCCAGTGAAGTGCGGGCGCCCGGCGGCGACCAACGCGCCGCGGCCTATCCGCTCGAAGACCTGTTCGGCGGCTTCGTGTATCTCGACGGGCAACTGGTGGCGCGGCCGACGTCACGCACCCGCGTGGTGGCCGACAACCTCAACCAGGCGCCGGTGGTGCAACAGCCGGCGAACGGACCGCAGGAACCGTTCGGGTGGTGCCCACCGACCGTGAACGGGCAACTGCAGGTTGCCAGCAACAGCGCCACCAACGTCCTCAACCAGGGCATCCAGAACCCCCTCAACCCGTTTGGCTGCCGACTGCAGATGCTGTGGCGCGAGGTCGACCTCAGCCTGTCGCGCACCGATCCGTTCGACTTCAACCTCGACATTGAACAGATGTATTGGGCGCCGTACACGGGCACCCAGATCCAGTTCGACGAGTTCGACACCACCAGCCTGTTCCTGAGCCACTCCGAGTTCCGGCCAGCCCCGTGCGTCGGCAACGTCGGCGCCCTGGCGTCGATGGCGAACTCTGGACTGCGGCCGGAATTCGAACGCAATCGGCTCAACAACCAGAAGCCGCTCGGCTCCGGCAACGAAACGGAATCGTGGGCACCGCGCCGCGCTGCCTACATCGACCAGCCGGTGACGATCGAGCCGACCTGGACGATTCGCGAACCCAACGGCGTCAATCGCTACCTGCCGTTGCCGACGTTCCAGAAGCCGTACTTCGTGTTCCGCGACGAAACGGTGATGGAGCAAGGCGGCAACTCGGGGGCCGGTGCCGACGTGGGGCCCGCCAACTCGCCGCTCGCATACGCGCCGTACATCCTGTCCCCGTTCAACAATGGCCTCGGCCGCCACTGGCTCGACGTCCCGAATGGGCCGGCCAACTCGGTCTCGTTCGTCAATTCGTATTGGAACGACCACCGGAGCTGGCATCTCAACCAGCCCAACTCCCTCGATCCCTTCACCGGCGGCCTGCTCGGCGTCGTGGCAGCACCGTTGCTGGCCGACTTCTGGACGATGTGCGACTCCTCGGAACTGCCGGTCGAGGATCCGTTCCTCGCGCTCGGCACCAACGGTTGGCAGGTCGCGATCACCGTGCAGTCGGGCGCGCAGCCGAACTTCCGCGTGCTGAGTGCGGGTCGCCCGGGAGCTGCCCCGCAAGGCGGTCTCTGCATGGATACCTCGAACCCGGCGTGGAGCCTCGCGTCCGGCGGTTGGGGGCCGGGTGCGACCCCGACCGCGGCCTGGGTGTCGACGCCCGCCGGCGACAACACCTTCTATTGGGTGATGATGGACGTCGTGAAGCGGCAGAGCGTGATCACCGCCGGCTTCGTGGATGTGCTCAATCCCCACCGCGTGCCCGAAGGCTTCGCCGATCCGCGCCTTGGCCCGTTCTATCTGCAGAACGGCAATTCGACGCTGCCCAACGGCATGCTGCCGCGGTTCTCGCACGAGTTCGATCCTCCGCTGTCGCGCCTGCCTGTCGGCACGGCCTTCGTGCCGCAGTTCCGCGCCGCGTCGGCGGTGGATCCGTCGCCGTGGTACTGGGCCGCCTGGACCGGAACCGCGAGCCTGCTGTTCCCGGACCCGGCCGGCAACTCGCCGCTGTTCACGCAGCAGATGCGCAACGCCCTCAAGCCGACCGCGGCGAACTTCGCGCTCGATCCGTACAAGGCGGGCGACGCCCACATCCGCAAGTGGGATACGCGCAACGGCCGCAACGCGTGGACCTACCTCTACAACCGCACCGTCACGCGCTACGTCGAGGACCCGAACGACCTGATGGACCCGGCGTTCACCAACCAGTTCTCGGCGCCGAACGATCCGTTCACGCCGCGCGACGTGCGCTACGTGAACTGGCGCTTCGTGACCAGCAACAACGTCGACGTCGAGCCGCCGGTGACGCCGTCGATCGAGACCTTCGCGCTGTCGTATCGCTTCACGCCGCAGTGAGCGCGAAGCCCGCGCGGCGTTCCGGCTAGGATCGCCGCGCGATGCGCATCGTCTGTCTCTCCGACACCCACGACTTCCACGACCGGCTCGTCGTCCCCGACGGCGACGTGCTGCTGCACGCCGGTGACGCGACGATGGGCGGCAAGCCGTTCCAGGTCGAAGCGTTCGCGCGGTGGTTCGCCGCGCGCCCGCATCGGCACAAGATCGTCGTCGCCGGCAACCACGACTGGATGTTCGAACGTACGCCCACCCAGGCGCGATCCCTGCTGCGCGACGTGGTCTACCTGCAGGACGACGAGATCACCGTCGACGGCCTGCGCATCTGGGGCTCGCCGTGGCAGCCGTGGTTCCACGACTGGGCGTTCAACCTCGAACGCGGCCCGCAGATCGCTGCGAAGTGGGAACTGATCCCGGCCGGCATCGACGTCCTGATCACGCACGGGCCGCCCGCCGGCATCCTCGACCGCACCAGCCGCGGCGAGGACGTGGGCTGCGCCGACCTGCGCCGCGAACTGCAACGCATCCGCCCGCGCCTGCACGTGTTCGGCCACATCCACGAAGCCTATGGCACCGTCGAAATCGACGGCACCCGCTACGTGAACGCGTCGATCTGCACCGAGCGTTACCACCCGGTGCAATTGCCGATCGTCGTCGACCTGTGATTCCTGCCCGGCCGGGAACCGGCACTGCGCGGCAGCGTCGGCGCGCCGCTTTTGCCTGAATCCGACATGCGCACCGCCACCACGACCACGTTCCTCGCCTTGCTCGCCGCCACCACCACCGCCCAGGACGCCGCCACCGACGCCAAGACGCTGGCGACCGCCTGCAATCGCTTCGCCGCCGACCTGCATGCCGCCATGGCGCCGAACGGGGCGCCGACCGCGTCGCCGGGGAGCATCGCGATCGCGCTGTGCATGCTGCTGCCCGGCGCTCGCGGCGAAACCGCGGCCGAACTGCAGAAGGCGCTGCACCTGCCGGTGGAGTTCACCGGCGACCGGCTGCACGTAGCCGCCGCCCGCATGCTCGACGACCTCGGCATCCGGACGCCGCGGCCCGATGCCGAGAGCACCGTGCTGAAGGTCACGAACGACCTGTGGACCGCGCGCAGTTTCGAAGTGGTGCCCGCCTACGCCGAACTGCTGCGCACATCGTTCGCCGCGAGCCACCACTCCGTCGACTTCGCCGGCGATCCGCAGGCCGCGCGCGCCGCGATCAATGCGCACGTGAAGACGCACACCAACGGCCGCATCCCCGAACTGGTCCCCGTCGACCTGATCGGCCGCGACACGCGCGTGGTGCTGACCAATGCAATCTGGCTGAAGGCGGCCTGGCTGCATGCGTTCGCCGAACGCGGCACCAAGCCCGCACCATTCCACTTCGCCGATGGCAGCAGCGCCGACGTGCCGACGATGCAGATCGCCAACGAGTTCGCGTTCGCCGAGAACGACGCATGGCAATGCGTGGTGCTGCCGTTCGACGACCATGCGCTGGTCTGCGAAGTGATCCTGCCGCGCGCCGGCCACACGCTCACCGAGGCCGAAGCGGTGCTGTTGCAGGGAACGCATCTCGCCACGCTGGCCGAGGCCCGCGTTCACGTGAAGCTGCCGCGCTTCCGCACCATGGGCTCCTGCCGGTTGCGCGAAGCACTGCTGGCGCTCGGCATCCGCAGTGCGTTCGGCGGCGCCGACTTCTCCGGCATCGCCACCAACGAACCGCTGGTGGTCGGTGACGTCGTGCACCAGACCTGGATCCAGGTCGACGAGAAGGGCGCCGAAGCGGCGGGCGCCACCGCGGTGGTGTTGAAGCGCGGCGGGGAGGCAGCAAAGCCCGTGCACACCTTCACGGCCGATCGGCCCTTCGCGTTCACGCTGCGCGACCGTCGCACCGGACTCGTGCTGTTCCTCGGGCGCGTCGACGACCCGCGCGCTACGGCCGCCACCGTGCCGCCGATGAAGGCCAAGCCGCCGAAGTCCGCGCCGTCGCGCGGCTGAGTCTGGATCGTTGCCCGATCGCGCCTGCCCACGCAGCGCGCCGTTGCACGGACGGTCGGGCCAGCCTCTGCTCTCCGGCGATGGTCCCTCTGCGACTGCGCGCGCTTCCCGTCCTGCTGCTCGCGGCCTGCGCCAGCGCCCCGCCAACGCCACTGCCGGAGGCCGCGGCGATCACCGCCGCCGAGTTTCCCGGCGCTGCCTCGCTGTTGACGGGCTTCGCCCCCGAACGGCAACGCAGCGCGTGGTTCCCCGGCGAGACGATCCTCTACGCGCTGCGACTCGAACGCGGCAGCGACGTGAAGCGGTGGCTCGTGCGGATGACCCTGCTCGCCGACAAGCCCGACGTGCCGCGCGACGGCGTGTCGAAGCTGACGATGCACATGGATGCCGGTAACGAAGTGACGCTGATGTCGCCGTACCTGCCGTTCCGCGTCGAAGTGTTCGACGCCGCCGGCGCGCCGCAGGCCGACAGCACCGTGAAGGTCCCGTACGATTTCCTGCGCTACAGCTTCCTCGACGCCGCCGGGCGACTGCAGGAGAAGCCGCTCACGGATGCCGGCCGCAACCAGGTCGCCGGCGCGCACGCGGCGCTGATCTCGTTCCTCGGCATCCTGCAGAACGACCCGGTGCTCGCGAACATCCTGTGGCAGGTCGTCGATCGACCCGGCGTGTTGTCGGTGATCGCCTCGTTGGGCGTGACGATCGGGCTGCATGCCGAACTGGAACAAGCGACGCCCGCCACCGCGCACGTGCCGGAATGGACGCGATCGGCGGTGACCTTCCCGCTGGTCCTCACGATCAACGACACGCGCGCGCTCGACGCGAAGATCACCGCCACCGACCCGTGGCTGCCGCTGCGCATGGGCGGCGGCATCGTGCAGGTCGAAGCGACCCGGCCGTCCGACCCGTCGGTGCGCTTCACCGCGCGCGTGCTCGCGGCGCGCGCCCCGGAGGCAGCCTACGACACCGCGCCCCTTCCCACGGACGCGCGGCGCCCGTAGACGTGGGCACCATGCGCCTGCCGTCCGTGCTTTCGCTCCTGGTCGCCTTCGCTGCAACGGCGGCCCTTCCTGCCCAGAAGCCCGCGGGCAAGCCGGCCGTCGCGAACCCGCAGGACGAAGTGCAGGCCAACGACATCGCGGGCTTCCGCGGTTGGCTGCAGCAGTACGCACTCGGTTCGATCCGGCTCTGCAAGGAAGGCGTTCCCGACGAAGCGGCGCTCACCGAACTCGACCAGCGCATGCAAAAGATCGCGCAATGGAACACGCTCGGCGCCGCGAAGATGTTGTTCGAAGCGGCCTGCGTCGACCCCAAGCCCACGACCGGCGCCACTTCGACCGCAGTCGTCGATCACATGCGCGAGCTGATGCCGTGGCGCGTGCACAAAATGGCGCAGAAGCATCTGCGCGGCATGACCGGCGAAGGCATCCTGCCATGGCTGCTGGCGATGCTGAACACGCCCTCGGCGCGCAACGCGAAGGCCACCTTCGACCCGAAGGCTGCGGGTGCCGTGCTGCGCATCCTCGGCGGCCATCCGAGTGTCGAGGCCCAGCTCGAGCTCATTCGCGCCTGCCACACCATGCCAGTCGAACTGCGCGTGCAGGCGGTGACGGCGATGGCGAACGATCCAACGCTCGAACTGGTGCCGACGCTGGTCGAGATGCTGCGCGACTCCGAACCCAACGTGCGCATCGCCGCCGCCACCGCGATCGGCCAGGCGCTGCGCCCGCATGTCGACGAGTCGGCCGGCAAGAAACCCGACGGCGCGACGGTGGCGGTGCGCGACACCGCCAACAAACAACTCGAGGACCTGCTGGTCCGCGACCAGGTGTGGCAGGTGCGCAGCGCCGCCGCCACTGCCCTCGCGATCCAACTGTGCAAGCCGGTGATCCCGGCGTTGATTCGTGGCCTCGATGCCGAGTTGAGCCGCAAGAAGGACCCGTGGGCGATGGACGTGCGCTTGCACAAGCTGCTCGAAGGCCTCACCGGCCAGAGCGTCGTGCGGGGCAGCATCGACCCGTGGAAGGCGTTCTGGCAGAAGGACGGCCCCGGCTTCACCGTTCGCCCCGCCGGCAAGGACACCGGCAAGAAGCAGTCGCCGGGCTCCGAGAAGTACGGCAAGTTCTTCGACCTCGAGATCGAATCGGACCGCGTGCTGTTCGTGCTCGACTTCAGCGGCTCGATGGCGGAGGAAGTGACGCTGAAGACCCACACCACCATCGCCGGGGCCGGCAACAAGACCACCAAGGCCGCCCTCGTCGTCGCCGAGATGAAGAAGCTGGTGATGTCGCTGCCCGACGGCGCGCTCATCAACTTCGTGGTGTTCAGCGACGGCGTGCGCACCTGGCGCCAGGACGGCGGTCGTCCAGCGCTCGTCAAACTCGACGATTCGTCACGCGACGACCTGCTGGGCACCTTCCTTGACAGCTTGCGTCCGGCTGGCCCGACCAATCTGTACGACGCGCTCGACACGGCGCTGGGCTTTGGTGGTCGCGGGCTGCACGACAAGTACTACGGGGCCGGCTTCGACACGCTCTACGTGATCAGCGACGGCGCACCATCGGCGGGTGCGATCACCGACAAGGATGAAATTCGGCGCAGGGTGCGCGAGACCAACAGCCTGCGGCGGATCGCAATCCACTGCATCACCTTCGGCGAAAAGAACGACACCGACTTCCTCGGTGGCATGGCGACTGAGAACGGCGGCAGGCACATCCACGTCGAATAGCAGCGACATTTGCCCTTGCTTGGCGCGCATTGGCACCGTTGCATCTTCGCCCCCTCTCTTTCCGACCGCACCACGAATGATCATGTCTGGACCGCAACGAATCTCGGGTGAGGCGTTCGCAATCGAACGCCTGCGTGACAACCCGGACCTCGACTATTCCACCCTGCGCCGCGAAGCCGAATCGGCCGGCGTCAGCATGCAACCCATCCAGTACGGCCGCGCCCGCAAGCAACTCGGGCTGCCGCCGCTCAGCACGCGCAGCGAACCGCGCCTTGGCAACTCGACGCCGTTCCCGCTGCCGTTCGGCCGCGACGACAGCCCGATCGCGCCAAAGCCGGCGCTCGCCGCCGAGGTCGTGACCAACGACGACGAGGCCGAAGGTGACGCAGGCGACGACGATGGCGTGGACGCCAAGGAAGCCGCCGCCGCCGACATGGTCGCGCCGAAGCGCAAGGGCTCGCCGGCGTTCGAATTCCTGGTGCAGGAACTGCGCGCGCAGCCCGCGATGCTCTACGCCGAACTGAAGAACCGCGCCGCCGCGAAGGGCTACTCGATCGCGCCGATCATGTATGGCCGCGCCAAGGCGGTGCTCGGCCTCGTGCCGGTTCGCCCGCGTGGCCAGGGCGGCAAGCGGGCGCGCAACGCCAGCGCACCGGCGCCGGTTGCCGAGGCACCGCGCGTGCTGCGGCAGGTCGAGTCGGTCGCCGCCGAGCGCTTCAGCAAGCAGCTCGAAGACGTGCGCAATCTGGAGCAGCTGGTCAGCGTCGTGAAGGATCTCGACGCCGACCGCCGCCGCCTGCGCGACCTGCTGCAGCGCATCGTGACGATGATCGACGAAGCGATCGGCTGATCGTCGCCCGGCTGCGCGCTACGTGAACGCGGCGAGCATCGCCGCCGCCGAGCGCGCCGCCCCTTCCAGCGTCGCCGGCAAACCGGTCGCGGTCCAATCGCCGCAAACCCACAAGTTGCCCGGCCCGCCGGACAACCGCCCCGGGGCCGGCCGCACCGCACCGCTGCCGCACCCGGCGATGAACGTCGCGTGCTGTTCCTTGCGCACGCGCACCGAGACGTCGCCGAGATCGACGCCGGGCCACCACAGTTCGAGCTGGCGCCGCGCGCGCTGCGCGATCGTCGCCACGGTCTGGCCGTCGAACGAACGGTTGCCGCCGGCGAGCAACGCAAAGCGCCGCCGATCGTCGCCAGGACGCCGGATCAGGAAGTGGAACGGATCGCCGCCGACCAACGCCACCACCGGCCCATCGTCGGGCAACGGGCGCGCCGTCGGCGACTGCTCGCAGTAGGCGGTGACGATCGGCGACGACCGCAAGGTGGCGAACGGCGGCGCGGCCCCGGGCCACAACGCCGCGAGCGCGAACCACGGCAACGCCGACACCACCGCATCGTCGCGGCCGAGCTCGATGCGTTCGCCATCGCCGAGCACCAACGCGGCGATGCGCCCGTCGCGCGGCTCGAACGCCGCCACCCGCGCCCCGGTGCGCACGGTGACGCCGGCGCGCTGCAGCGCCGGCAGCGCCGGATCGCCGACCAGTTCGCGCCACGGCCGCCGCGGCAGCCAGAACGCGCCCTTCGCCGCGCTGCCGGCAAACGCTTCGCGCAGCGTGCACAGGAAGTCCTCCGCCGCCGCTTCCTCCGGCTCGACGTTCATGATCGCGCGGCACAACGGTCGCCACAGCATCTCGTCGGGCATGCCGGCTTGCCCTCGCCGCCGCAGCCAATCGCCGAGCGTCCATTCGGCGGGCGCGCGGCGCAGCGTCGCGAGCATGCCGCGGAAGGCGCGCATCCGATCGGCGAACGGCACCGGCAGCCGCAGCAGCGCCCACGGCATCGCCAGCGGCACCGGCAAGCGCGACAGCGACAACCGCATCGTCACCGCACCGGCAGTGCGGTACGCCAGCGTCAGCGATCGATCTTGCTGGAACTCCCCCTCGGTGCCGAGTTCGCGCAGCAGATCCCGCATCGCGCGGTAGCAGCCGAGCATCACGTGCGGCCCGTTGTCGAGCGCCTCGCCACGCTCCTTGTCCGGCGACGAGAACGCGCGGCCGCCGAGCCATCCGCGCGACTCCAGCACGTGTACGGCGAGCGAACGCCGCGCCAGCCCGAACGCTGCGGCGAGTCCTGCCACGCCACCGCCGAGCACGAACACGCGACGGCCGTTGGCCGTCATGCGCGCACTCCGGCGAGCACCTGCAGCGCGAGCCACACCTTGCGCCCGCGACCGACCCGCACGCGCGGCCCGCGCAAATCGCCGCCTTGCCGTTCGAGGCGCGCCAGCAGTTCGCTGTAGACGACGCCCATGATGCGCGCCGGCACCAGCGCTCGCCGTTCGCGGCGCGGCAGTTCCGCGAGCGCTGCATGCGCCCGCGCAAACCAGGTGCGCGCCGCCGCCGCCAGGCGTGCCCGCAATTGCGCCACCGGCCCACCGGCCGCATACGCCGCGTCCGGACCGCGGCCCGCGAGCCACTCGCGTTCGACACCCGCTGCGGCGAGCCAGGTGGCCGGGATGTAGCAACGACCGCCTTCGGCATCGCCGACGAGATCGCGCAGAATGTTGGTGCGTTGCAACGCGTGCCCCAACGCATCGGCGAACGTGCGCGCGCCCGCACTCGGAGCCCCGAGCACCGGCAGGCACGCCAGCCCCACCGCCGCAGCAACGCGGTAGCAGTAGACGTGCAGCTCGCCCTCGTCGACGAACGGCTTTGGCGCCAGATCCGTGGCCACGCCGTCGAGCAGGTCCTCGAGCGGCGCCGCCGGCACCGCGAACCGCTGCATCGTCGCTTGCAGTTCGCGCCCCACCGGCGTCGTTGCGGTGCCGACCACTGCGGCCGCCAGTTCGTGCCGCCAGAACTCGAGGTGGCGCTCGCCCGTCGCGCGGTCTTTCGCTTCGTCGACCGCATCGTCGGCGACGCGACAGAACGCGTAGATCGTGGTCATGCCCGCCCGGCGCGCGGCGTCGAGGCACGCAAAGCCGGTGAGGAAGTTCGAGCCCGAGCGAGTGGTGATCTCGGCCGCCGACAATGCGGCGCCAGGCGGGGCGTGCTGGGCGCTCATCGCGCGACTCCAGGCCAACGCGGCGAACGCGACGACAGCAACCCGGCGAACACCGTGCGCGCGCGTTCCAGTTTGGTCAGGTGCACGCGCCCACCGAGCACATCGCCGCCGACCGCGACGATGCGCGCGAGCACCGCCGCCGCCCCCCGCAGGATCGCGCGCAACTCCCACCGCAAGCGCCCGCGCACGCGCGCACACAGTGGCCAGCCGGCGGCGAAGTCGCGGCCGAGCCGTTCGGCCCAATGCAGCACCAGCGCACGCACGCCAGGGCTCGCCGTCTTCGCCTTCAGGTCGTCTTCGCGCACCGCGAAGCGCGCCAGATCTTCCGCCGGGAAGTAGATGCGATCGCGTTCGTGCAGGTCGCAGCCGAGATCCTGCAGGTGGTTGAGCAACTGCAACGCCGTGCAGATGCGATCGGACAGGCGGTCGAGTTCGGGCTCGCGCACGCCGTGCACCCGCAGCACGAGGCGCCCCACCGGATCCGCCGACCGCCGGCAATAGTCGAGCAACTGCGCGTGGTCGTACCGGCCCTGCACGCAGTCCTGGGCGAACGCATCGAGCAGGTCGGTGAACAGCGATCGCTCGAGGGCGCATTCGCGGATCGTCGCCACGAGATCGACGAACAGCGGCACGTCGGTGGCGCCCCCGTCGAGATGGCGCAGGAACTCGGCCCGGAACGCGGCCAGCGCCACCGCGTCGCGCGCTTCGTCGGCGAGATCGTCGGCCGTGCGCGCAAACGCATAGATGCGGTGCAGGTGCCGACGCACGCGCTTGGGCAGCAACCACGAACCGACCGGAAAGTTCTCGTAGTGGCGGGCCGCGAGTTCCAGGTGCGACGAGGTGGGGGCGGCAACCGGGGCAGTGGCAGGAACTGGCGAAGTGGTGGCCAAGGTCAGGCGCCGGCGAGCAGCGTCACTGCGTGAGGCTAGCGACTGTGCGAGATTTTTCTGCGCCGAGTGCCACCGATCGGCCGGTTCGGGCCCCTATGGCAGCAGAACGAACCAAGGAGAGCCCGATGGAGATCGATTTCGACGCAGAAGACCGAGTGGCCGATTACGTGACCGTTCCCGCGGGCACCTACGTGTGCCGCATTGCCGAGATTCGCCCCGGCACCACCCGTGCCGGCGACGAGCGCTGGGCGCTGCGCCTCGTCGTCGCCGAAGGCCAGCATGTCGGCAAGCAGGCGGCGTGGGACAGCCTCGTGTTCAGCACGCGCGGTCGCACCCGCGCCCGCATGGTGCTGCAGGCGCTTGGCCTGCCCGCCACCGGCAAGGTGCAGATCGAACCGGGCGACCTCGAAGGGCGCACGGCGATGGTCGAGATCCGACCGGCCGAGTACCAGAGCCCAGGCGGCGACGTGGTGCGGCGCAACGAAGTGCCGTACGACGGATTCCGCTCCGTCCCGGCTGGCACCGAAGGCGAGTCCGAGCCGCAACCGCGGCCGCGCGCAACGTCCGTTCGCAGCGCACGCACAGCCACCGCCGACGACGTCCCGTTCTGAAGCGACCGCAGGCAGCCGGCCCTGCCAACACCAGCTCGTCCCGTCCCGAAACAATCCGACCGCCCGCCTCACCATCGGGCGGTCGGGTGTCGATCACTCCCGCATGCAGGTCGGTCAATTTCCGGCATCCGCCGCCAACTCGCTGATCCAGGGCTACTGCGACGACTTCGTGTCGCTCGCAGCGATCCTCGCCCAGACCCTGGAGCAGATTTCCATGCGCGGCATCGCCATCGACCGCAGCCGGCCGGCGTTGGTCCGCATCGAGGGCGGCATGCGCAACCTCGCCGAAGCGATCCACGAGCTGCTCGAACGCGGCAAGGTGACGACCGAACTCGGCCCGATGATCAACGGAGAAGAGCCGCCACCGGTGACGCCGTCCACGCCTTCGCCGGCGA
Organism: Planctomycetia bacterium; assembly: GCA_005776475.1. GTDB lineage: Bacteria > Planctomycetota > UBA1135 > UBA1135 > UBA2386 > UBA2386. The sequence goes on along the minus strand of SXPB01000116.1, from coordinate 2,911 downwards.
AGGCCGCGGCGCCGGTCGCACCCGCGGCGCCGGCCGTGACGACACGAGCCAAGACCGCCGCCGCGACGCCGCTGGCGACGCCGGCCCCGAGCCAGGCCCCGACCGCGACGGCACCCGCGGCCAGGCCCGCCGAGAAGCCCGCGGCGAAAGTGGCGCCCGTCCCGGCCCCGCGACCGGCAGCACCCAAGCCCTCGACCCAGACCACGGCCCGCGCCACAGCCAGAAACCCATCTCCCCCCGCCGCCGCTGCCGCCAACCGGCTCCCGCCGCGCACCAACCCGGAAGGCCTGAAGGGCAACGCGCAGAGCATGCCGCTCCTGTCCGTGTTCCAGTTCCTCGGCCGCATGCGCAAGCAGGGCACGATGCAGGTGCAGACGAAGGACGAGCAGATCGCGTTCGACCTGGTCAACGGCTCGATCATCGCGACCTCCACCGACCGCTGCCCGCGGGAAGAGCGGCTCGGCGAACTGCTGGTCGAAATCGGCCACTGCACGCAAGAACAGGTCGACGCCGTGGCCGCCCGCGTCGACGCCGGCACCTTCGAACGCTTCGGCGAGGTCGCCATCGAGATGGGTTTCGCGCGCGCCGAGCACATCGCCGACGCGCTGCAACAGCAGGTGCGCACACGCTTCGCTCGCGCCTGCAAGAGTTCCGATGTCGTCTACGAGTTCGTCGAAGGCGCGAGCCAGGCCGCCGCCGGCATCTTCCGGTTCCCGCCGGTCGCGATCGCCTGAGCGCCGACGCTGCGTGCGCCGCGCGCGCGGCCGGATACGCCGCGACTTGACGCTCACCCGGGTAGGCGACTAGGACCGTGACCCCGTGACCGCCGAGCCGCCCGACATCGACGACCTGCGCCGCCGCATCCGCGTCGCCGACGAGCAGTACTACAACCGCGGCCACAGCGACCTCACCGACGCCGAGTACGACGCGCTGTTCGTGCAACTGCGCCGGCTCGAACAGACCCACCCCGAACTGGTGACGCCCGATTCGCCGACGCAGCGGGTCGGTGCGCCGCTGCCGAAGGGAAGTTCGTTCGCCACTGCCGCGCACCTGGCGCCGATGGGCAGCATCGAGTCGCTGATGGCCGCTGACGAAGTTCGCGCTTTCGGCGAACGCGCCCAGAAGCTGCTCCTGTTGCCCGCCGACGCCGAACTGCACTGGAGCTGCGAACCCAAACTCGACGGCGCCTCCGCCAACCTGCTCTACGAACGGGGCGAACTCGTTCGCGGCCTGTCGCGCGGCGACGGCACCAGCGGCGAAGACCTGACGCAAAACCTGCGCACGATCCGCAACCTGCCGCTGCGCCTCGCGGGCCCTGGCCCGTTCCCCGAACGCATCGAAGTGCGCGGCGAAGTGATCATGAGCAAACGCGGTTTCCTCGCGCTGCAAGAACGCGAAGAGACCAGCGCCGACGGCCAGTTCCGCAACGCGCGCAACACCACCGCCGGCACGCTCAAGCTGCAGGACCCGCGCGTGGTGAAGCGCCGGCCGCTCGACTTCATCGCCTTCGCGGTCGGCCACGTCGAAGGCGCCACGTTCGCAACGCATGCGGAGCTGCGCCGCCAACTCGCTGACTGGGGCTTCCAGGTCGCGGCACCATTCCGGGTTGTCACCGGCATCGACGGCGTGCTCGCGTTCCGCGACGAACAGGAAGCGGCGCGCGATGACTTGCGGTACGAACTCGACGGCATCGTCGCCAAGGTCGACCGCCTCGACTGGCAGCAGCAGCTCGGCCGCACGTCGCGCACGCCGCGCTGGGCCCTCGCCTACAAGTTCGCGCCGCGGCTCGCGACCACCCGCGTGCTGGCCATCGGCGCGCAGGTCGGTCGCACGGGCGCCGTCACTCCCGTCGCCCATCTCGAGCCGGTCGATCTCGTCGGCGTCACCGTGCGCAACGCGTCGCTGCACAACTGGGCGCTGCTGGCCGAACGCGATGTGCGTGCCGGCGACTGGGTGGAGATCCAACGCGCCGGCGACGTGATTCCCGAAGTCGTGCGGGTGCACCTCGACCGTCGCCCTGCCGACAGCGTGCCGGCGGCGCCGCCGAGCGCGTGCCCCGCCTGCCAGGGCCCGCTGCAGCAGGAAGGCAAGTTCGTCTACTGCGGCAACCTCGACTGCAAGGACCAGCTCGTCGGCCGCATCGTGCACCTCGCCGGCCGCCGCGCCTTCGACATCGAGGGCCTCGGCCCAAAACAAGTCGAACAGCTCGTCGAAGCGAAGCTCGTCGCTTCGATCGAAGACGTGTTCGCCCTCACCGACAAAAAGCCCGCCATGCTCGCGCTCGACCGCTGGGGTGAGCGCAGCACGCAGAACCTGCTCGACCAGATCGCCGGGGCGCGCACGCCGGCGCTGGCGCGCTTCCTGCACGGCATCGGCATCCGCCACGTCGGCGAATCGACGGCGCGCGATCTGGCGACGCACTTCGGCACGCTCGAACGGCTCGCGGCCGCCGACGGCAACGCCTTGCGCACCGTCGATGGGGTCGGTGACGAGGTCGCCGCCGCCGTCGTCGAGTTCTTCGCGTCGGCGAAGAACCGCGCCACGCTCGAAGCCCTCGCCGCCGCCGGCGTGCGCCCGCAAGAAGCGGTCGCCATTGCCCACGGCCCGCTGCTCGGCCGCGTCTTCGTGTTCACGGGTGGTCTCACCACGATGTCGCGCGACGAGGCCAAGGCGAAGGTCGAAGCGCTCGGCGCCAAGACTGCGGGCAGCATCGGCAAGAAGGTCACCGACGTCGTCGCCGGCGCCGATGCCGGCAGCAAGCTCGACAAGGCGCGCCAGCTCGGGATCCCGATCCACGACGAAGCGGCGTTCGCGGCGATGCTGGGGTCCCTGTGAAGAAGCCGCTGCTGCACGCGCTGCGCATCGTCGGCTTCGGGCTCGGACTCGGCGTGCTGCTCTACGCCGGCTACCT
>SXPB01000115.1 GCA_005776475.1 Planctomycetia bacterium | reverse complement strand
GGCTGGCCGTGCAGGTGGTAGAGGATCGATCCGGTGTGGTCGATCGCATACAGGTGCCCTGTTCCTGCCTGATTCGTTCCGATGATGGCGTCGGGATGTCCGTCGCCGTTCAGGTCGATGTCGCCGAGCAGGATTGTTCCAAGGCTGCTGATGGATGGAATGTCTGCATGCCAAAGCACGGAGTCGCTCATTCCACTCCGCGCTTCGAAGCCTACGCATGGGTACGGAGCGCACTGAGGCAGCAAGGCGCCGGTGGCAAAAATGATGTAGTCACCGCAGTCGTCGCCGTCCACATCGCCAGCCGATGCGAGCACGCCGGCACCAAATGGCCCTTGCGTGAGGATTTGGCCGGTCCGCCCCGAAAACGTCCATGCATAGGGAACAAGAGTCGAGCCGCCAGGCATTGGCACCCAAACGGCTTTGACGATGTCGGAGTGTCCGTCTCCATCCCTGTCGCCAACAATGGCGGCTGCAGGCGAGTAGGCTCCAGGCGATGGCGCGTTGATGCGCCAGACTCGGTGTTGTGCGGTGGCCAGGGGCATGCAGCAAAGAAGAGCAATGGCGATGGGGAGCGATCTCATGGTTGGCCTCACGGCATCAAGTGTACCCAGCGGGCGGTGGATCATTGAGCCAAGCGACCTCAGCCCGGCGACGGCAACCGCAGATCGCGTACCAACTCGATCACCTTGCGCCGGAACGGGCGCAGCAGCGGATTCGACGCCAGTTTGATCGAGCTCGCGACCAGTTCGACGGAGCGCTCGACCAGCGCGTGCGTCTTCTGATGCCCCGGCGACCGGTCGTGGATCCAGTACAGCACGATGCCCATGCTGTAGGTCCACAACAGGCTCGGCAGTTCCGCCGCGAGATCCTTCGGCACCTTGGTGGAGCTGCCGGCCAGCGCATCCGCGAACAGCGCTTCCCCTTCGCGCGCGATGTCGGCGCCGGCCGGATGGAACGGGTTCAGCGGGCTCTCCGGATCGGCGGCGCTGCGAAACATCAGCGCACTGAAGCGGTGGTACGGCTCGATCACCACGAGCTTGCTCTGCAGTACCGCCAGCAGGCGACCGTGCAGCGTGCGCTGTTTGCCGAGCAGCGGGCGTGCTTCGGCGACGTGGGCTTCGTGCACTTCGCGATAGAACGCGGCGAGCAGCAGGTCCTTGTTCTCGAAGTAGTAGTAGGCGTTGCCGAGCGACACGCCGGCGGCCTCCGCGACCATGCGCATCGTCGTCGCTTCGTAGCCGTGCGCGCGGAACAGCTCGAGCGCAGCGGCGACGATGCGTTCCTTGGTGCGTTCGCCCTTGCTCGGCGGCTGCGGGTCGGACTCGGCCATGGTGCGACGCTAGCCGGTACGGCGCCGCTTCGTCCACGCCGCAACTCCGGCGATGCCGGCGAACAGCTTCTCGGCCAGCGGTCGCCAGCGCGGCCGCGCGAAGCGCAGCGCCCAGCTGCGGTAGCCGCGCAGCGCCCACAGCACCGTGATCCACGCGTTGGTGCCGCGGTAGACGGCGCCGTCGCTGGCGGTCACCGTGACTTGCGCCAGCAGGGACGCGAGGTCGAGCGGGCAACCGGCGGCGGCGGCGTGCTGCGCCGCCTCGCAGCGCACCGGCACGAACTTCGGCTGCCGGTCGAGCCAGTGGGCGACGCGGGTGCAGAACCCGCAGTCGCCGTCGAACCACACCGTGAGGCTGAGGTCGCGCGGTTCCATGGCGTTCACCCCGCGGTGGTGGTGCCGCCGCCGAGGCCGGGCAGCCGGAGATCCGGCGGCAGCGGGCGCGGCGCTTCGACGAGGCGCTTGTGGCTGCGGATGCGGCTAAACACGAACAGGTTGAAGAAGTGCATGCCGCCGAGCACCACCAGCACGAGGCCGACTTTGTAGCTGAGCGCTTCGACTGCTTCGGTGGCGTTGCCGACGCGAGTGGCGAGCTTCAGGGCCAGGGACATGTAGCCGAAGTTCACCAGGTAGAAGCCGACCACCAGCAGGTGGTTGACGGAGTCGGCGAGGTCGCCACGTTCGTGGAACACATCGACCAGGAAGGCGCGGCCGTTCTTGTGCAGGGTGCGGCCGACCCAGACGGTCAGGCCGACGCTGATGGTGACGTAGGCGAGGTAGGCGAAGAGGGTGGTGTCGGGCACTTGGGTCTCGTTGACAGAACTTGAACATGTTCAAGAACTGTCGAAAGGCGCGCGGATTTCAGGCGCGGCCCGAAAAGTTGAACGCGTTCAACCTGGGGCCTGGCACGCGGCCGTGGCAGCGGTGTTGCGAGCGGCGCTCGGGTCAGGGGCGGCGGGCGCAGAGGCGTTGGCGCACCGCTGTGGGCGGGTTGCCGACCTCGCCTTGGCCGAACTCGACGACATCGAGTGCGCCGCGCACCGTGGCGAGCAGTTCGTCGGGTAGCAGCAGGAAGTCCGGATTGCGCGGTCGCCCGAAGCGTTCGTGGCCGGCGGCGAACGTCTCGTAGAGCAGCACGCCGCCGCGCGCGACGCTGGCGACCAGAGTCGGCAGCAGTGGCCGCCACAGGTAGTTGGTGACGACGACGGCGGCGAAGCGGCGGCCGGGGAGCGGCCATGGCGCGCCTACGAGGTCGGCAGCGAGCACTTCGATCCGCGGGTGCGGGTTGGCGAGCAGTGCAGTCACCTCGCGATCGACGGCGAGCACCGCATGGCCACGTTCGGCGAACAGGCGCGCGTGGCGTCCACCGCCGGCGGCGACGTCGAGCACGCTGCCGTTCGTCGGCACGAACGTGGCCCAGCGCACGATCGTCGGCAGCGGCTCGTCGTCCAGGTGATGCGGGTTCATCCGGCGAGGGGGCGGTGGTGGCCGGCGATCGTTTCGATCTCGGTCGCGGCGACGCCGGCTTCCTGGGCGAACTCGCGCCAGCGACCGACGGCTTCGCGCACCTGGCGCAGGATCGCCTTGCCTTCGCCGATGCCGAAGCGGTCCGCGTCGGCGAGCAGATCGGCAGCGGTGTGGTCGCGGAAGCGACCGTTCACGCTCATCAGGTGCTGGTTCGTCCACTCGCCGTTCGGGTTGTGGGCGAACGTCACGTCGTAGGCGGGCGCCAATCGCCAGGGCTGCTCGCGCCGCAGCAGGAACGCGGTGTTCTTGCTGTGGTCGTCGCAGTTGCGCGCCATCACCGCGAACACGAGGCGCCGGAACGCCTCCAGCAGGTCTTCGCGCGGCAGGCCGAGTCGCTGCATCGCCAGGAACAACTGCGCGTAGGCGTTGGCGCCGCGGCGGCGGAAGTCGAGATGGTCCATCGCGCACAGGGTCTGCACGTGATGCCGCGTCGAAGCGCCCGCGCGATCGAAGCGCCGCGTCATGAAGTGGGCGCGCCCGTTCTCTTCGAGCAGCCGGCACTCGGTCATCGTGATGCCGGCGGCGCGCGCCATGCGGTGGTAGGCGAACTCGATGCGGCCGTAGTCGCGCGAAGCGCCGAGTTCGCGGTCGGCGCCGACGCCGTCGAACTTCAGCAGCCAGTGTTCGAAGCCGGGCGGGGCGTCGAGCTGGCCGGAGCGCATCTCCTGCGTGGTCGGGTTCCAGGCCACGACCGCCTTGGCGCGCGCGCCGCCGGCCGAGGTGCCGACTTCGATGATGCTGCGCAACGCCGTGCGCGTGGCGTCGCCGTCGTTCCAGGTGCCGTGCACTGCCTGGCGGGCGGCGCCGACGAGGTCGCCGAGTTCGATCGCGGTCGGGGTGCGCGTGGCCGGGCCGCGGGTCGGCCGGAACTCGAGAGCGCCCATCGCGCGTTTGCCCATGTAGGCCAGGCGATCGAGCGCGGTGATGCGTTCGCGCGGCACGCCGCGATCGGCGAGCCAGCGGTCGATCAGCGCGTTGCCGAAGTCGTCGGGCAGCGCGTCGGCGAGCAGGGCCGGCAGTCGCTTGAAGGTGTCGACGGGCAAGGTCGGGAACACGAACGGGCGTTCGTCGCCGTTCACCGGCATGTGCAAGGGTGCTGGTTCGATGCCTTGCTGCGCGAAGTCGCGGTCGTAGGCGAAGACGTAGAAGCCAAGGCCGGGGTCGAGCGCGCAGGCGCCGACGAACTGGCCCCACATCCACACTTCGATGCGGTCGACGGGCTGGAAGCGTTCAGCTCGGCGTGTCGCCACGGGGCTTCCTCGACGCGCGTTGGCGTGGCCGCTGGGGGCTGCGCAGATGCAGCGGGTTGATGGTGGTCTGCGTCTGCAGGCTGGCGAGCCAGTCTTCGCGGCCGAGCGCTCGCACGACGCGCACCAGCGTGGTCAGGTTGGACCGGCCCGCCTCGAGGTTCTGCAGCGCGCTGCGGCCGACGCCGGCGCGGGCGGCCAGTTCGCCCTGGCCGAGGTTGCGCGCCAGACGCAGGTCGCGCAGGGCGTCGCCCAGGCGCTGCTGCCACTCTTCGGTGTTGGTGTTCGTGTCGATGGGTGGAATTCCGATCGTTGATCGGAATCATGACTCCAAAGACTTGAAAAGCAACCACAGAGAATCGCAATAGTTCTAGGTGCAACAACTGCAATTCACATCGTAGCAGGCCATCAGGCATGTAGCGCCCGGATTCGCAGGCGTTGTCACTAAGTCTTCGAACGATGCCGTAAGACCTTTCGTCTAGAGGAGTTCCTTCTCGACGACGGCGCGGATGCCCGCCAGGGTCTGCCGCCGCAGCAGCTTGCCGTTCTCGAACACCGTCTGCAGCAGGTTGTCGGCGCTCGCTTCTTCGGCGCGAGTCACCGGGAAGTGCACCCGCAGCGCGCCATCGGCAGCGCGCCGCACCGTGAGCAGGCCGCGGTGGCTGTTCTTCTTGCTGTCGGTGCGCGGCTGTTTGTAGATCTCGCGGTCCTCGCCGTTCACGGTGCAGAACGTCGCCTTCATCGCCAAGCCGAACGTGTCGCGCGTGACGTGCTGGTAGGTGTAGCTGCCGATGCCGAGCACGACGTTGCACGACGCGAAGCCCTTCTCGGCGAGGCCGCGCAGGATCGCTTCCTGCCGTTCGAGCGTGATCGAGTCGCCGTAGATCGCGCCGATGTGTGGGTCGAGCATCTTGAAGCCCTTCGCCGAAGTGGTGCCGCCGAAGATGCCCCACAGCAGTTCGATCAGGCCTTTGCGCTCGGGGCTGCCGGCGGGCGCCTTGGGATCGCCGACCAGGATCAGCACCGGGTCGCCGCTGTCGGGACGGATCACCAGCTTGCCGTTGCGCGCGAGGATCTCGGCGCGCAGCGCCGGCAGCGTGTCGGTGACGACGCGCCAGAAGTCCCAGGTGTCGCTGACGACGCTGACGATGCCGGTCGGGTAGACCTTCGTCAGCAGGCGGCGGTAGGTCTCCAGTTCGGTTTCCTTGCCGCCGGCGCACATCACCGCGTGCTCGGTCGCGGGCACGCTGCCGCCGATCATCTCCTTCGTGCAGTCGGCGCCGTAGTACTGCTCGAGGAAGTCGATCGCCGGGATCGTGTCGGTGCCGGTGAACGACAGCAGGTGGCCGGCGCCACTCATGCACGCGGCTTCGATGCCGAACATGCCGCGGAACGAGAAGTCGTGGCCCTGCCACGGCACGAACTCGCGCGGCGCGCCGGTGCGGGCGGCGAACGCTTCGAACACACGACGGTAGCGATTGGCGATCGTCGCCGACGTGCACGGGCCCCAGACCACCGCACTCATCATCGTCTCGATGAAGTTCGTCAACCACGCGAAGCGCGGGTCGGTGTTCTCGATCGTGTGGGTCGGCACCTGCATCGGCACCCGCGTGCCTTCCGGCAGCGCCTTGAGGCGCAGCGGCAGGTAGCCGAGGTCGTGCAGCTGCTCGATGTGGTCGATCGGCACGGCTCCCGCCCCGAGCGAGTGGTCGAGGCGCCGGCGGTAGGCCGCCACCGCGTGCGCCTTCGGCACCGCGAAGAACGTCTCGGTGAAGCGCTTCTGCAGGTACTCGATCACGAAGTACTGGAGCCCGAAGAACACCACGTGGTCGACGTCGGCGAGGCGGCTGCCGCGCGGCGTGAAGTTCGAGTAGACGAGCGTGGTGCCGTCCGGGAACTGCCGGCGATGGTCGGTCTTGTAGAAGTCGGTGAGGACGAGGGCGGGAATGGTGTTCATCGGAGTTGCTCGCTCTGCTGCAGCGGTTCTGTGTGCAGCCGTTCGTGCGTGTGGCTGCTGCGGAACGAGTCCGTGCAGCCGATGGAGGTGAAGACCGCGGCGAGGTCGTGCAGGCCGCGGCTGTGGATGCCGTGGGTGGTCCAGAGGTGCAGCGGGCGGTCGCCGTAGTGCGCGCGCAGGGCCTGCGCGACGCCGAGGAACGTGCCGCCGCCGTCGCAGATGTCGTCGACGACCACGAGCAGCGTGTCGGCCGCGAGGGCTGGCGGGCTGTGGTCGCGGTCGACGGCGAAGCCGGTCAGCTTGCCGGTGTGCGGGTCGCGGATCTTGGCGCAGTGCACGAGACCGATCGGGCGCGTGGGCGCGGCGAGGGCCGTGGCCAGTTGTCCGGTGCGTGGGCCGGCGCCCTTGTCGGGCGCGACGAAGCAGACCGGCTGGTCGGGTGTGGCCTGCCGGCCGGCGACGTAACGCTGCAGCCAGGCGCTCGCGGCGACGTTGCGCAGCGTGAGGCCCGCCGACGCGAACGCCGCGGCGGCCGCGTTCGAGTGCACGTCGATGGTCGCGAACCTGGGCACGCCGGTGCTCGCCAGCAGGCGCGCCAGCACTTCGATGGCGATCGGGTCGCCGGGCACCGCGATGCGGTCCTGGCGTGCGTAGGGCAGGTACGGGATGCACACTTCTTGCACCTGGCCGCGCACGGCGCCGAGATACATCACCAGCGCGAGCAGGTCGTCGCTGGACTGCACCCGAGCCAGCAACCGTGGCGGTGCTTCGCCGACGGCGCGCACGCCGACTTCGCCGCCGGGGTAGCGCCACGCCGTGCGGAGGCGATCATCGAACAGCGTGAAGTCGTTCATGCCTTCCCCTTGCTGCGGCCACTGCGACGGAACTTGAACAACGCCGCCGGCCGATGGGCGACGTTGGCGCGGTAGCGCCCGGTGGGCGCGAGCAGCCCCGACGCCAGCAATCGGCGGCGGAACGAGTCCTTGTTGAGTTCGCGCCCGAGCACGGCCTGGTGCACTTCGAGCAGGTCGAGCAGCGTGAACTGCGGCGGCAGCAGTTCGAAGCCGACCGGCGCGTAGTCGATCTTGCCGCGCAGGCGCTGCACCGTGGTGCCAAGGATCGCATCATGGTCGAAAGCGACCCTCTGGGCGGTTCCGTTCGCGGCGACCACCGCGACGGCGCCGCCGCGGGTGTCGGCCCAGGGCACATCGAGCCGGAACAAGGCGAGGTCGCTTTGCGCGAGGGCGCTCGCGAGCGCTGCGAACGGCACGAGTGCGAAGTGGGCGACGGTGACGACGCGACCGCGCGGATCGCGGCGCACGTCGCCGAACGTGTAGAGCTGCTCGACGAACACGTCGTGCAGGCGGCACTTGGTGCGCAGCACGCGGGCGACGGCTTGTGGCAGCGACTCGTCGATGCGGACGAAGCCGCCCGGCAGGCTGATGGCGCCGGCGAACGGGGCCGCGTCGCGGCGCAGCAGCAGCGCGTGCAGGGCGCGTTCGTGGATGGTCACCAGCGCGATGTCGACCGCGAGATGCGGATGCGGGTGGCCGTCGAGTTCGTCCTGGGTCACTTCCATGCACTAAGCATATATGCAATCGGCATGGAAGCAAGTCGGGCTGGAGTGCAGCGTGGTCAGGCCGCGGCCAATGCGCGGCCAAGTCTTGTTGCCAGCGATGCTTGCGTCGTCTCGCGCCGGGTCAGTTGCCGACCGTCAGGGTCAGCGCGTTGCTGGCGACGGCGCCGAACGCGTTGATCCCCGGGTCCTGGCCGAGCACCTGCAGGTGCAGCGAAGCTCCGAGCGACGTCGCCGCCGTCGGCATCGCCAGCGTGGTCGCTGCCGAGCCGGTGCTCTGCAGCACGGGAACGAACAGGTCGGCACTGGTGTAGCCGATGCAGCCGGGCATGCCGAGCGGCAGCAGGCTGACCGGCAAGGGGGCGCCGGCCCACGTCGTGCTCGAGAAGCCGATCAGGAACACCGCCGCGTTGCCGGGTCGCAGGCTGGTGCAGGTGAGCGTCACCGTGGCGCCGAGTGCTGGGGCCGTGGACCACAGCGTGGGCACGCCGTTGGTGCCGGCGCAGCCCGTGCCGAGGGCCGTGACCGTGGGTTCGCGCACGGCAATCGTCCACAGGCCGCGGCCGTGCGTCGCCGCGAGCAGCGTCGTCGAATCGTGCATGAACACGACTTCATCGACCGACGCATCGGCGGGGCCGTCGTTGCCGGTCGACCACGTGGCGCCGCCGTCGGCGCTCGCGAAGATGCCGACCTCAGTGGCGACGTAGAGGTGGCTCGCCAGCTGCGGATGCTGCGCGACGCCGTTCACCGGTGCCGACGGCAAGCCGGTGACGCCGGCGCCGGTGATGTCGGTCCAGGTGGTGCCGCCGTTCGTCGTCTTGCGCAGGTTGTCGCCGTTGAAGCCGCCGAGGCCGATGAACACGATCTGCGGATTGCCGTGGTCGATGACGATGCGGCCGATGTAGCGGTTCGGCAGCGGATTGGTGCCGCCGTTGTTGTCGACCGCCGTCCACGTCGGGACGGCGGCGGTGCCGTCCGCGGTCTTGTAGACATGCCCGTTGTTGTGGCCGACCCAGACGATGTCCGGGTTGCCGGGCGCCACCGCGATCGCCGAGATGTTCGAGCCGATCGACGGCTTGATCGCGGTCCACGCGACCGTGGCCGCGCGCGCGTTCGTGGTCTGCCACAGGCTGGCGGCGCCGACCAGCAGCCGCGTCGGCGCATTCGGATCGAGCACGAAGGGCGCGATGAAGTTCGCGGCGCTGCCCGCTTCGGTGATGCCGCCGTCGATGTAGCTCGCCGAGGCACCGCCGTTGCTCGAGCGATGCACCTGCGCGTAGACGTACTCGCCGTAGATGTAGTTCGGGTCGTCCTTGTCGATCGCCGCAAAGCCGCCATCGCCGCCGTACGTCAGTTGCGCGGTGTTGGTGCCGCTCTGCAGGGTCAGGTGGCCGTTGTCCTGCGTGCCGCCGGTGATGCGTCCCGACGGGCCGTCGCCGGCAGCGCCGTAGAACTGGCTGGCGCGGTAGCTCTGTTCGCGGCGCGCCCAGCCGCTCGACGACGTCACCGTGCGGACGTTGCTCGTCGTGTAGATGCCGCCGTCGTTGGTGCTGTAGACGCGCAGGTTGGTGGTGCCGTTGAAGCCGGGATCGGCGATCACCTGGTGCTGGTCGGGATGCGGGGCCGTGGTGTTGATGTAACCGTTGCTGATCTGCGTCAACGTCACGCCGCCATCGGTCGACTTGTAGAGGTGGTAGGCGCCAGTGACGAGGAAGTTGGCGTCGGTCGGATCGACCCAGAGCGTGTTGTAGTACCACGCAGCTCCCGAGCCGGTGCCCGTGGTTTGTTGCGTCCAGTTCGCGCCGCCGTCGGTGCTGCGCCAGATCAGGCCGCCGCCGGTGCCGCACGAGGCGTAGACCATGCCGGGCACGCTGTTCGCGTAGCACAATTCGATGCGGCCGCTGGTGCCCGACTGGCTGGTGAGGCCCGTGACTGCGTTGGTCCACGAGGCGCCGGCGTTGGTCGAAGTGACGACGCGGTGCACGCTGCTCTCGTAGATGTCGGCGATGCACTTCTGCGCGTCGTTCGGATCGAAGGCGACCTGCATGCAGGCGGTGGCGCTGCGCACCAGGGTCCACGTGACGCCGCCGTCGGTGCTGCGATGGATGCCGCCGGGGGATCGCGTTGCCGCGAGCACGATCAACGGATTCGACTGCGACACGACGATGCGGTTCACGTACGACCAGCTCGCGGTGGCCGCCAGTTTGGTGAACGTGGTGCCGCCGTCGGTCGACTTGTAGACGCCGTTCCCGACCACTGCGTCGCCGTTGTAGAAGCCTTCGCC
>SXPB01000114.1 GCA_005776475.1 Planctomycetia bacterium | reverse complement strand
TCTGGTGGGGCCATCGCATTCCCGTGTTCCGCGGCGAGATGCCGGCGGCGAACCTGCTGCGCCTCGACCCGATGCTCGGCGGCCAACTGCAACGCGACGACGTCGCTGCCTGGGTGCTGCTGCCCGATGGCACGCGCTTGTCGCCGCGCGATGCGTTCGCGCACCTGAAGGGCCCGAACGCCCCCACCAGCGTCGAGGTGCAGCTGTGCTTCCGCGAAGCGAGCGCCGACGCCGCGATGGGCCCGATCCTCGCGGGCGCTGGCCTGCAGCTCGATCCCGACGTGCTCGACACGTGGTTCAGTTCGGCGCTGTGGCCGCACAGCACGCTCGGCTGGCCTCACCCCGAAAGCGCGAAGGTCGATGCCGGGCAGACGGCGCTCGGCGGCGGCCCTGGCAAGCCCAGTGCGCTCGACTACTGGTATCCGGGTTCGTGCCTCGTCACCGGCCGCGACATCATCACGCTGTGGGTCGCGCGCATGGTGCTGACCGGGCTCTACAACCTCGGCGACGTTCCGTTCACCGACGTGTTCCTGCACGCGACCATCCTCGACGGCAAGGGCGAGCGCATGTCGAAGTCGAAGGGCAACGGCATCGACCCGCTCGACATCATCTCGCGCTACGGCGCCGACGCGCTGCGGTACGTCGTGTGCGAACTGCAGACCGGCACGCAGGACATCCGGTTGCCGGTGTCGGCGATCTCGCCGTTCACCAAGGACGGTGAACCCGAGCGCCTCGTCGAACTCGCAACCGCCAAGCCCGGGCCGTACCTCGGCACGTTCCTCGATCCCGAGACCAAGCAGCCGATGGACCTGATCGGCCAGTACGGCAAGCAAGGCATCACGCCGGCGAAGGCGACCAGCGAGCGCTTCACGGTCGGCGCCAACTTCTGCAACAAGCTGTTCAACGCGGCGCGCTTCGCGTTCTTGAACCTGAAAGGCACGCCGTTCCAGCCGCTGCAGCTGGCGACGTTGCCGGTCGAGGACCGCTGGATCCTGTCGCGCCTGGCGAACGCCATCGCGACGGTGCAGAAGCATCTCGTCGACTACAACCCGTCGGCGGCCATCGCGGCGGCGCGCGACTTCTTCTGGAACGAGCTGTGCGACTGGTACCTCGAGATGATCAAGCCGCGCTGCCGCGACGGGGCCGCTCCCGCTTCGCGCGCGCAGGCCGAACAGGTGCTGGCGGCGGTGCTCGACCAGACGCTGCGGCTGCTGCATCCGTTCGTGCCGTTCCTCACCGAGACGCTGTGGGCGACGTTGCGTGAACTCGCCCCCCAACGCGGCATCGAGACCGTGCTGCCCGACCACGAGATGCTGGTGCTGGCGAAGTGGCCGCACAGCAGCCCGGGCCATCGCAGCGAGGCCACCGAACAGCAGATCGCGTCGATGCAACAGTGGTGCGTGGCGATCCGCGAGACGCGGGCACGCTACCAGGTGCCGCCGAAGGAGCGCCTCGTCGCACGCTTCGCCGCCGACGGCGACACCGCAACGATGCTGCGCGCAGTGGCGCCGCTGCTCGCGCACATGAGCGGGCTCGCCGACGTGTCGATCGCCGCCGACGCGCAGCGCACACCCGACAGCGCGACCGTCGTGCTGGGTGCGGCGAAGGTGTTCCTGCTCGGCGTCGTCGACCTGCAGAAGGAGAAGGCGAAGCTCGACAAGGAAGCCGAGAAGCTGCGCGGCCAGATCGGTGGCATCGAGAGGAAACTCGCCAACGAGGGCTTCGTCGCCAAGGCGCCGCCGGCGGTCATCGAGAAGGAACGCCAGAACCTGGCGGCGCTGGGCCAACAGCTCGCCGGCATCGAGCAGAGCCTGCGCGAACTTGGCTAGTACCCGGCAAGGCGCTCGCGTCGGCAGGGAGCTTGCGCCCAACCGAGCAGACAACCCTGGGACCATGGCCCCAGGCGCCGGTGGCGTGCCGTTGACGCTGGCGGCCGCGGCCGGCTCGAACCCGTCGATCGGCAGCACGTTCACGCTGGAAGTCAGCCAGAACGTCGGCGCCGTGGTCGGCCTGATGGTGCTCGGCGTCTCGAACTTCTCGCCGGGCATCCCGCTTGACAGCATCGGCATGGAGGGCTGCGAGCTGTACGCATCGCTCGACGTGCTGGTCACCTTCGTGCTGTCGGGCCCGCCAACACCGTTCCCGTTCCCGATCGCCAACAACCCGGCGCTGCTCGGCGCGACGTTCTTCGCGCAGGCAGCGACCTTGACGCCGGGCCTCAACGCGCTCGGCCTCGCCTCGTCGAACGGCCTCGGGGCCGTGATCGGCTACTGAGCCAGACCGACGGCGAGCCGGTCACTTGACCGGCTCGTCGTAGTGGCAGGCCATGTCGGCCAGCCGCGCGCCGCTGCCGTCGCAGACCGCGAACCTGTCGGCGAACATCGCCGCGGCGCCGAACTGGCCGGCCTTGTTGGTCGCGTAGAACTGGATCTGGAAGTCCGGTCGGCCCTTGGCGTCGAGCAGGCGCTTGACCTTGGTCAGCCGCACCACGCGCTTCACCGCGTCCATGCAGGCGTCGGTCGGAGACCTGCCGAGGCTCATCTGGTGCACGATGAACGAGCCGCCGTTGGCGAGGATGCACGCTTCGCCACGGCCGGTGCCGCCGCCGGTGCCGACGTCGTTGTCGCAGTAGTTGCCGCAGCCGAGCAGCGGCGAATCGCCGACGCGGCCCGCCAGCTTGAACGCCAGCCCCGACGTGGTTGTGCACGAGCCGACGTCGCCGTTCGCCGCCACCGCGCCGAGATGGATGGTGCCGGTCTTGTGCTTGAACTTGCGGAACCACTCCTTGCCGTGTTCGCCGTTCTCCTCGGGCGAGATCCAGTCGTCGATCGACGAACGCTTCTCGCGCCACTCGAGCCACTTCTTGCGCGACTTCTCGGTCAGCAGGTTCTCTTCGGTGAAGCCGTGCGCGCGGGCGAAGCGCAGGGCGCCGTCACCGACCAGCAGCACGTGGTCGGTGTGGCGCATGATCTTGAGCGCCACCTGCGCCGGGTTCTTGATGTTCTGCAGCGCCGCGACGGCGCCACCGAGACCCGAGGGGCCGTCCATCACGCACGCATCGAGTTCGACCACGCCGTCTTCGTTGGGCAAGCCACCGATGCCGACGCTGTCGTCTTCGGGATCGTTCTCGACCAGTTCGACGCCGGCCACTGCCGCATCGACCGGCCGCCAACCCTCGTTCATGCGTTGCACGGCGAGTTCGACCGCCTTCACGCCATTGGCGCTGGCGATCGCCACCGGCGACGCGAGGCGCAGCCAGGCAGGAACGGTCGGTGCCGCCAACGCGCCGGCAGCTGCGGAGCCCAGAAAACCACGACGGGAGAGAGGAACCATGGTGGTTCGCACTCTACCGCGGCACCGTGGGCGCCGCGCCAGGTCGCTGCCGTCAGTGGTCGCGCCAGGGATTGACGCGTGCCCGCAGCGCGTCGACGTGGAACGACTCGATCGCCTGGTAGACCCAGACCACGAAGCGCGGGCCGAGTTGGCCTTCGATCGGCCGCCGTCCTGAGTAGTAGCCGAACAGCAC
>SXPB01000113.1 GCA_005776475.1 Planctomycetia bacterium | reverse complement strand
GACTCCAACCAGAGATTGCTGCGAGGCCGCGGGGGCGCGGCAGGGGGCACCGGTTCGGACATGCATGCGGAAGAGAACCGCGGCCGAGCGCACGAGGCAACGCCGTTCCGGCCGACCTTCGCAGTCTCTGCTCAGCTGCGGGCGGGCTGGGCGGCGCCGCGGGCCGGCTTGCGCAGGGCGGTGTTCTGCCGCTCGGTACGCCGTTCGAGGAACCGGCCGAGCAACCCGAACAGGTCGCGTACGACGATCGGCGTCTGCACGAACGAATGGATGTTGTACTTGGACTTGTCGACCGCCATGTCGCGCACGTTGCGCGGCGCGGTCAGCACAAACAGCTCGGTCGTGGTGTCGAACGAGCGCAGATGGTGCAGCAGCTTCACCGTGTCCTTCTGGCGCGGATCGACGCCGAGGAACACGCAATCGAAGTGGCGGCCGCGCATCTCGTTGATGCCGGCATGGCCGCTGCCGACCACGACCTGGAACTCAGGGAACTGCTGCAAACCGACCTTCACCTGGTCGCGGATCAGCGGGTCCTTCTCGACGAGCAGCACATCCATGGGGATCTCCGTGCCTCGCCTATCGGCACATCGCCGGCGCCGGTGCTGGCGAACCGGGCTGCGGCCATGGCATCGAACCTTGACCACGGGCCGCGGTTGCGGTGTGGTGGCCATGGCATGAACTTCCTTGCGGGTGTCGACGAAGCCGGACTCGGCCCGATCCTCGGGCCGCTGGTCGTCGGCGGTGTCGCCATGACGGGCCCCGAAGGGGCCGACCCCTGGAAGGTGCTGCGCCGCTTCGTGGCCCGCAAGAAGCAGGAGAAGGGCAAGGTCCGCGTCGCCGACAGCAAGAAGGTGAACCAGGGTCCGCACGGCCTGCGCCACCTCGAAGAGACCGCGCTGGTGTTCTGGACGGCACTGCACGGCGAAGTGCCGCCCACGCTCGGGGACTGGCTGCAGCGCCTCGGCGCCGACCTCGAGGCCCTCGCCCGCTGCCCGTGGTACGAGTCGCTGGCGCTGCGCCTGCCGCGACAAGCCGATGCCGACTGGATCGCGCTGCAGGCCGAACTGGTGGCGCGCACGCTGCGGCAGAGCGAGATCACGATCGTCGACATCGCTGTCCGCGCCGTTGACGTCGAGGAATGGAACGCGCTGATCGCCGACACCGACAACAAGAGCCGCGCCCACTTCCACGCCTACGCCGCGGTGCTCGGCCGCTTGCTCGCCACCGTGCCGACCGGCCTGTCCGGGCACGTCGTCGCCGACCGCTGCGGCGGCCGCATGCACTACGCGCACGACCTGCGCCACCTGTGCCCCGGCAGCAGCGTCGAGATCGAACGCGAAGAGCCGTCGGTGTCGTCGTACCGGGTCAAGAACCAGGACCAGACCATCGCGATCACCTTCGCCGAACGCGGCGAAGACCGCGCCTTCCCGACTGCGCTCGCCAGCTGCTTTGCCAAGTACCTGCGCGAACTCATGGTCGAATGCCTGAACACGTGGTTCGCCGCGCGCGTGCCGGGGCTGCAGCCAACGGCCGGCTATTTCGTCGATGGGCATCGTTTCCTCGGCGACGTCGAGCAGGAAATCGCCACGTCGTTGCTACCGCGAGATCGGCTGGTCCGCGTGCGCTGACGCAACCGATAGACTGCGCGGCCCATGCATCCCCTCCGCTCGGTCTCGTTGCTTGCCTTGCTCGTCGGGTCGGCGTCTGCCGTTGCGCAGAACCAGGCCATCCAACTCAGCACCGGCGTCGACGGCGGCGTCGCCTATGCGTTCGACGCCCGCATGGTGCCGGCCACCGGGATCACCGTCGAAGCCGTCATCACCTACAACGACAGCACGGTGCCCACCGGCCTCAACTACTGGCCGACGATCGCGCGCCAGAACATCACGCCGAACCAGGAGAGCTGGAACTTCCGCGTCAGCGCCGGCAACAACGGGACGCGCAACCTCAACTTCATCGTGCGCGCGTCGAACAACGCGCTCTATTCGGCGTCGTATTTCTTCGCGGTTGGCGAGTTCACCACCGCCACGCACGTCGCCGCGACCTACGACGGCCAGGTGATCCGCCTGTTCAAGAACGGGAGCCAGGTCGCGCTGTACACGACGCCGCTGCTCAGCGAAGTGCAGGACAACGGCGGCGTGATGCGCATCGGCAACGGCGACCCCGTGGCGCCCGGCCACGAGAGCTGGAACGGCACCATCGACGAAGTGCGCATCTGGCCGATGGCGCGCACCGCGGCCGAGATCGCCGCCAGCGCGGGCCAGGAACTGAACGGCATGACCGGCGGCGTGTTGGTGTTCCCGATGAACGGCAACCACGACTCCAGCGACGGCACGGTGGTCGGAGCACCGTTCGGCACCGTGGCCTTCACCGCCGGCTCGACGCTCACGCCGGTGGCGCCGCTGCTGTTTCCGTTGGCGACGCCGTCGAGCACGTGCACGCAGAAGCCTGGCATCCTGGTCGGCAGCGCGCCCCAGGTCGGCAACACCGCGTTCCAGTTCTGGTGCGTGCGTGGGCCGCGACCGGCCAACTCGCCAGCCGGAGCAGTGTTCGCCGGGGCGTCGCCAGCGCCGCCCACCCAACCGATCGTGCTCGGCCTCGACATCGCCTTCGACCTCACGACCCTGCTCGCTTCCGTCGTGCTGGCGCCGCCCACCGACGCGCTCGGCAACGCTCGCTTCGCGCTGCCGATCCCCAACCAGCCGAACCTGGTCGGCGTCAGCTTCGTGTTCCAGTTCGCGTTCTTCGACAGCCAGTGTGGCCCGCAAGGGCTGACCGCCAGCGACGGGCTCTTGTTCGCAATCCAGTGACGAACGAGCCGACGCCATCGCCGAAGTTCGCCGCGTTCGGCCCCCGGCTGGCGTGGTTCCTCGCTGTGGGCTACGCAGCCTGCGGCCTCGCCGCGATGTGGCTGCTGGCGCCGCGAGTGCCGTACGCCGATCCGTGGCGCTACTACGCGCGCTTCCTCGGCACGCCATTCCCCGGCAATGCAGTCGCCGCCGACAACGGCCACGTCGAAGCGCTGCCGAACCTGGTCCGGATCGCCGAACTGCACGGGTGTGCCGCCGACCAGAGCCTGCAGGTCGGACTGGGCATGGTGCTCGCCGTGCTCGCCGCCGTCGCGCTCTGGCGCTGCGCCAAGGCGACGCCGCCGGCGGCTCGCGCGGCCGCCGCACTGGTCGTCACCGTCGGGCTGTTCTGGTTGGGCAACGCCCGCAAGCTCGCGCATGGCAACGAATCGGTGCCGTTGTTCCTCGTGATCCTGTGCGTGCTGTTCGGCCTGCGCCAGCTGTCGGCCGCCACGCCGCCGACGCGACGCGCGGTGGCCCTGGCAACTGCGAGCGGCTGCCTCGCGACGTTCTGCTTCGGCAGCGGCTTCGCGAGCTTCTTCACCTTCGCCGTCGTCCTGGCATGCCAACGGCCACCCGCCCGCCATTTCCTGCCCCTGGCGATCGGCACCGCCGCGTGCTTCGGAGTGCTGCTCGGCCACGGCAAGGGCGTGCCCTTGTTCGATCTCGGTCTGCTCGAAGGCATCGACCTGTTGTTGCGATGGATCGGCGCGCCGTTCGTGTGGGTGTTCAGCCCGTTGCTCGATCCCGAGCACGCGGCACGCCTGCCGTGGGCACCTTTGCGCGCCCTGACGCAGCCGATCGCCGACGCGGTGCACGCGCGCTGCGGCCCGCACCTGGCAGCTCATTGGCCGGCGGCGGCGTTCGGGATCCTGGGGCTGCTGTGGACCTGCGCCGCGACGTTCCGGCTGCAGCGAAGCCAGGGCACGGGCCTCGCCCGCATCGGCATCGGTCTCGCCTGGTTTGCGATCGGCGTCGGTGGCCTCGTCGTGGCGATGCGGCTGACCTACTTCCGGCAATGGCCCGAACAGATCACGACGCAGCGCTACCTGCCATGGTCGATGCTGCTGTGGACGGGGCTCTTGCTGGCGCGCATCGCCGCAGCACCCAGGGCCCGCAGTGCGTTGTGGCCGGCCTTCGTGTTCGCGGCGCTGTTCGCCCCGAGCCAGGTGTGGACCGGGCGCTACGCGCACAAACAACTCGTCACCGCGGAGACGACGGCCCTCGGCGCTGCCGTTGGCGTGTTGCCGCGCGATTTCGACCTGGTCGAAACCCGCGAAGCGGACCTGCTCGCGGCCTTGCCGAAGTTGCGCACGCACCGCGTCGCAATGTTCGCGTGGCCGGAAGTGCAAGCCCTCGACGAACCCAACGGCGGCCTGCTGCATCAGGTGCCGATCGAACACGTCGAACTGGCGCCGGTGACCAATCGCCTGCCCGGTCCGGGCAGTCGCATCGCCTTCGCCGCACCGGTGGGAACGCCCGCGCGGCTGCTTGTGCTCGACGCGCAACGCCGTCCGTGCGGGATCGCGGTTCGCCTGCCGTTGGTCAGCCTCTGGCAGGGGTTCGTGCGCGGCACGCATGCCGCTGCCGATCTGCGCGCCGCGCGCCTGCCGTGACCGTCACTCGGAAAAGCCAGCGTCCTCGGCGAGATCGCCACCACTCGCCGCGGCGACCGCCAGCTGGTCGCAGCGTTCGTTCTCGACGTTGCCGGTGTGGCCGCGCACCCACTGCCAGTCGATGTCGTGTTCGCCGATCGCCGCGAGCAAGCGCTGCCAGAGGTCCTGGTTCTTGACGGGTTCCTTCTGCGACGTGCGCCAGCCGCGCTTCTGCCAGCCGTCGAGCCAGCCTTTGGTCATGGCATGGATCACGTACTGCGAGTCGGACCACAACTGCACTGCGCACGGTCGCGACAACGTTTCGAGGCCGACGATCGCGCCAAGCAGTTCCATCCGGTTGTTGGTGGTGCGCCGGAAACCGGCCGACACCTCCTTGCGGTGCTTGCCGGCGATCAACACGGTGCCGTAGCCGCCGGGTCCCGGGTTGCCGAGGCACGCGCCGTCGCTGTAGATCACCACCGCGGTCTTCTGTGCCATCGACGTTCGATTACTCGGGAACGCCGCCGCGCTCAACCTTCGCCTGACCGGCGACGGTTCCCATGGCGACGCGATGATTGCTCACGACGGTGCCGTCCGAACCAGAATCAAGCGCCGATGCGCAAGCGCATGCCGTGGCTCGTCACGAAGGCAGCGGGGTTCGCGCCCGGATCGCTGACGATCGCCTGCACCGTGAACGCCGCGCCAAGCAGCGTCGTCGAGGCGGGAATCGGGAACGACCAGGTCGGCGACAGCAGGCCTTGCACGGCGTCGATGGCGGTGACGAGGCTGCACTGTGGCAGGCCCAGCGGCCCGAGGTCGATCGGCAACGGCAGACCCGCATAGCTGCCAACATCGGCACCGAGCATCCCCAATGCCGCGAATGGCGTGGGGACGCGTTCCACGTGCAGCGTCAGCGTCGTGCCGAGTCGCGGTGGCCCTTCACCATGCAGCAGCGCAACGCCCTGGCTGCCGGCGCAACCGCCGCCGATCGGGGTGATAGTCGCCGCGGCGGGATCACCAAACTCGAACGATCCGAAACTGTCGATGCCGACGATCGCGCCGCGGCGCAGATCGAACGTGGCATTGCTGCCGCGGCGATTGGCGACCTGGACCCAACTGTTGCCCTGCACAGCGAAGGTCGCGTTCGCGTGCAGCAGCACGAGGGTCTGGTGGATCGGGTCCTCGACCAACTGCGCATACTGGCTGTTCAGCGGCAGAGCCGGCAGGTTGGCGGGACTCCAATCGGTGCCATCCCAACTCCACAGCGAAGAACCGCTGCGCAGGGCACAGCGTCCGTTGGCGCCATCGAACGCCATGCTCGCGTACCGATCCCCGGGCGGGATGGTCGAAGGACTGCGCTGCAGCCACGCGACCCCGTCCCATTCCCACGTCTCGGCCAGCGTCGTCGACCAGCCACTGCCGAAGTTCAAGTAGCCGCCGAAGACGACGGTCTTGCCGCGTTGGCGATCGAAGGCGATCGCGGCCCCCATCGACGAGCGCGGGTGGGTTCCTACCGGTGGGTTTGGCGGCGTGCGCAGCGACCAGCTGCTGCCATCCCACTCAAACGTCTCTGGCGGCAAGAACGTGTAGTACGCCCCGGCCCCGGAGTCGTGCGTGGCGCCGCCGAACATCACGAGCCGACCGCGCCAGGTGTCGAAGGCGACATTCGCATAGCGACGTGGTGCGAAGGGGCCGGTGCCGAGGCGAACCCATGCGGCATCGCGCCGGGCCCACAAGTCCGAGTGTTCATTGCTCGGCGAACTCCAGCCGCCAACCATCAGGACTTCGCCGCGCCAGGAGTCGTAGACCAGCGGGTCGGCGCTCGGCGGCAATGGTCCCGCCGGCGACACGCTCCATTGGGTGCCGTCCCAAGTCCACGTCGTCCAGTTGTCGAACATGCCGGTGACCACCGTGCGCTGCCGGACCGGGTCGAACCAGGACAGGCTGTAGGTGCGCCATGCGGGCGCGTTCGGCAGGGCATCCAGCGACTGCTCGGAGGCGCCGTCCCAAAGCCGGGAGCCGCCCCAGTAGTACGTGAAATCCCAGCCGCCACAGGCGATGGTCTTGCCGTTGGGCGCTGGCGAGAAGGAGAAGCCGAATGCCCCGTTCAAGGCCCAGGAGTGGTTCACCCAGGAGGAACCGGTCCAACTGAAGTAGGCCTGGGCGCTGGAATTCCTGCCGAGCATGACGACGCGTTGCAGCAATCCATGCCAGGCAAGCCGCCCGTGGTTGATGCTGCCGGAGGCCTGGCTGAACGACTGCCAGGTCGCGCCATCCCATTCGTAGGTCAGGAAGTTGCTGCCGACGCTTCTCCAAGCCACCAGTCGCTGGCGCACCGGATCCCACTCCATCGCCGAGAAACCGGGCACGCCCGAGGCGGCCACCTGCATCCAGTCGTTGCCGTCGTACCGCCACAGTTGACCGAGGCCTGCGAGCAGGATGCCGTGGCCAGGACACGACGCGGCGATCCAGGTGCCGCTCACGACCGGCGGCACGTTCGCAGTCTGGGCGCGCACCCAAACACCATCGACGTGGCGCCAGTTCTCCACGAGTCCTCCGGACGTCGCGGTGGTGCCGATGTAGCGGCCGTCGCCGGTGAATGGATCGGCCGCGATGGCGCCACCGAGGGGCTCGAAGTCATGCACTGGCGCGAAGCGACGCCATTGGGATTGGCCGGAGACAGTCGCCGCCAGCATCAGTCCCACCAGCAAGTGATGGATTCCCATCTCGCCAAAATACGTTGCCTCGCGGCCTCGTCAAGTTGGCTCACCGCACAGCCGCACAGCGAGCAGATCGGACCAGAGCACAGTGAACGTGCGTTCCAACTCCGCTTCGTGCGCCCGCAACACGTCGAGTCCTTGCGCCAGCGGATTCGCGCGCCGCACCCGCCGCCCCATCGCCGCGAGGACGCGCAAGAGCCCATCGTGCGAGGCGTAGGCCAGCAGCCAACCGTCGCGCGAGAAGCGCGGCAACGCGGCCTGCAGCGCCGGCGGCAACAGCGCGGCGTGTTCGGCGAGATCGCAATGCACCCCATCGACGAACGCCGCCAGCGACGCACCGTCGCCGTAGTGTTCCCAATCGCGAGCCAGGAAGTGGTCGAAGAACACGTCGAGCAGCACCGGCGCAAAGCGACGGAACGGCGGCGCCACCCGCTCGCGCATCGCTCTCACCGCCGGGTGCGCATCGACGCAGCGATCGATCGCGCGATGTTGCGCGATGCCACGCTGCAGTTCGGGATGCAGCGTGGCGAGATCGACGCCAGCGACAAAGTCGCCGCACAGATTGCCGAGCCGCAGCAACGGCGACGGCGACGGCGGCGACAGCCGCAAGTGCGCCAGCCAGTTCACTGGCCGGTCCCAAGTTCGCGCCGCAGCGCCGCGCGCGCGCTCCGCCCCGCCACCCACAGCACGAGCACAGTCACGCCGATCGCGACCGCCGTCCACACCCACGATCCCGACGCATTCCAATCGAGTTCCGACAGCCCCGCCCCGAGCCACGCCACCGCCAGTGCGCGCGGCGTCACGCCGACCACGGTGGCGATCACGAACGTGCGGCCCTGCACACCGAGCGCCGCGAACAGCAGGTTGCTCGCCGCGAACGGCAACAACGGCGACAACCGCAACAGGGCCACGAGCCACGCCGTGCGCAGGAACCCGCGCCCGAACAGCGCCCGGTGCACGATCTCGCCACGCTGGCTGCGCGCAATTGCCTGCACGACCCGTTCGCCGACCAGATGCCGCAGCAGCCAGAACGCGAACATCGCCGCCAGCACGATGACCAACCACGCGACCAGCGAACCGAGCCCGGCACCGAACAGGTAGCCCGCCACCAGCGAGGTCGCGTGCGTGGGCAGCAGGAAGCCGGCGGTGGCGATGACGCCGAGCGCGACGAACACCAGCGCCGAACCGACTCCATCGCCAAACCAGGGGAACCAGGCCGACGTGGTCGCCGCCAGCACGGCAACCCCCAGCAACGGCCCGGCGCAGGCGACCACGAACATGGGTGCTGCCGGACCGAGGTCGCGCAGCACCGCCCGCACGCGCACGTGCAATGGCGGTCGGGCGGGCGGCGGCGGCGGCAGCATGGGCACCTACCTCACCCGCTCGCCGTGCGGCAGGCAAGCGGCGCGTGCCTCGATGCACCGCGATGCCTAGACTGTTCGCCGCCAAATGAGCACCGAACTGCCACAGAAGTACGAACCGCAGACGCTCGAACCACGCGTCATGCAACGTTGGCTCGCCGACAAGGCGTTCGCCGCCACGCCCGACGCGCGCGACAACCGCTACGTCGTGATGATGCCGCTGCCCAACGTCACCGGTGCCCTGCACATGGGCCACGCGATGGACAACGTGATGCAGGATCTGCTGATCCGCGGGAATCGCATGCAGGGTCACACCGAGCTGTGGCAGGCCGGCACCGACCACGCCGTAATCGCCACGCAGGCCGTCGTCGAGAAGCGCCTGAAGGAGATCGACGGCAAGAACCGGCACGACATCGGCCGCGACGCCCTGGTCGCTCGCATCCACGATTGGGCGGCGACGAGCCAGAAGCGCATCGTCACGCAACAACAGGCGATGGGCTGCTCGTGCGACTGGGACCGCGCCCGCTTCACGATGGACGAAGTGTGCGCGCGTTCGGTGCGGCACACGTTCTTCGCGATGTTCCGCGACGGCTTGATCTTCCGCGGCAACCGGTTGGTGAACTGGGACTGCGCGCTGCAGACCGCGGTGGCCGACGACGAGCTCTACAAGGAGACCGTGCAGGGCAAGTTCCACTACCTGCGCTACCCGGTGCTCGATCCGCAAGCCGGGGAACCGACGCACGTGCTGGTGGCGACGACGCGGCCGGAGACGATGCTCGGCG
>SXPB01000112.1 GCA_005776475.1 Planctomycetia bacterium | reverse complement strand
GGTGCTGGCGACTCAGAACCCGGTCGAACAGGAAGGCACCTATTCGCTGCCGGAGGCGCAGATCGACCGCTTCATGGTCAAGCTCGTGGTCGGCTACCCGAGCAAGCAGGAAGAGCTGCGCATCATCGACCGCATGGCCGGCATCGCCGCGCACGCCGAGGTGAAGCAGGCGACGACGCCGCAGGAACTGCTGCGCATGCGCGCCCTGCTCGACACGATCTATCTCGACGACAAGGTGAAGGGCTACATCGTCGACCTCGTGTTCGCGACGCGCGAGCCGGAGCAGGTCGGCCTCGCCAAGCTCAAGCCGTTGATCCTCTACGGCGCGTCGCCGCGGGCCTCGTTGGCGCTGGCGCGGGCGTCGCGCGCACGCGCCTTCCTCGAAGGTCGCGGCTTCGTGACGCCGCAGGACGTGAAGGCGGTCGGCACCATGGTGCTGCGTCATCGCGTGCTCACCACCTACGAAGCCGAAGCCGAAGGCATCACCAGCGAGCAGGTCCTGAAGACGGTGTTCGACACCGTCAAGGTGCCGTAGGCGAGGACGGCGGCATGGCGCGGGCTCTCGACCCGGAACTGTTGGCGGAGGCGCGGCGCATCCAGGTGCGTGCCGACCGCATGGTCACCGACGTGATGGCCGGCGGCTACAGCTCCGTGTTCCGCGGGTCCGGCATCGAGTTCGACGAGGTGCGCGAGTTCGCCGAAGGCGACGAGCTGCGTTCGGTCGACTGGAACGTCACCGCGCGCGTCGGTCGTCCGTTCGTCAAGAAGTTCGTCGAGGAGCGCGAGCTGACCGTGTTGTTCCTGCTCGACGTCTCGGCGTCGATGCGGTTCGGCACGTCGCCGCCGGGCCGCGCGCGGCGCACCGCGGGGACCACCGCGGCGTTGTTCGTCGGCTGCGTCGCGTTCGCCGCCGCCCGCAACAACGACAAGGCCGGCCTGATCACGTTCAGCGATCGCATCGAACGCTACGTGCCCGCCAAGAAGGGCCGCAACCACGTGCTGCGGCTGATCCGCGAAGCGCTGGTGCCGCCGATGGTCGGGGCGCGCACCGGGCTCGAGCAGGCGCTCGACTACGCCGGTCGCGTGCAGCGTCGGCGGGCCATCGTGTTCGTCGTCAGCGACTTCCTCGGCGCCGACGTCGCCAGGAAGTTGCGACTGCTGAGCCAGCGCCACGACGTCATCGCGGTGCGCATTCGCGATCCGTTCGCCGCCGGGCTCGATCGGGTGGCCGGCGATGTCGGCGCCTTGCCCAACGCCGGGCTGCTGCACCTCGCCGATCCGGAGACCGGGCAGACGTTCCTCGTCGACACCGCGTCGCGGAGCGTGCGCGAACGCGTGCAGGCGAACTGGCGCCTCGAACGGCAACGACTGCTCGAGGCGTGCCGCAGCACCGGCGTCGATCTGCTCGACGTGCCGACCGAAGGTTCCGTCGCCGAACCGCTGGTCCGGTTCTTCCGCATGCGCGAGCTGCGCGGAGCGAAGCGATGAGCCGGGGCGCGTGGCTCTGCTGCGGCTTGCTGGCCGCGTGCGGTGGCGAGGCCGCCCCATGGACCCAGGCGCCGTCGTTGCCACTCGACCTCAAGCTCACCGTGCAGCCGGAGTCGGCGCAGTTGCTGCAGCCGATCGTCGTCACGCTCGACCTGTTCGCCGCGAAAGGCGTCGAGCCGGAGTTCGCGCCCGTCGTCGACAGCAAGGACTTCCTCGTCACCACGCAGGTGCAGCCTGACGTGCCGTTGTTCGACGGCATCTGGCGCCGCACGGTGCTCGAATGCAAGCCGGTGCGCGGGCCGGGCGAGCTCATGCTGCCCTCGTTCCGCTGCACGCAGAAGGGCGGCGACGCGGTCGCGAGCACGCCCGAGCGCTCGCTCACCGTCACCACGGCATTGGTGGGCGCCGCCGCGGGCATCGAAGCGCCGGGCGACCTGTTGGCCTTGCCGTTCCGCGGTGGTTGGTGGATCGCGGGCGGCGTGGCGGCATTGCTGGCACTGGTCGGCGGCTGGTGGTGGTGGCGCGCGCACGCCCGCCGCCGTCCGTTGCCCGAAGCCGTCGCCCTGCCCGCGCACGTGAAGGCCCTGCGCGCCCTGCAGCGCCTGCGCGGCTCGCCGCGCACGACGCCCGCCGACATCGAGCGTTTCTACGTCGAAGTCAGCGACGTGCTGCGCACCTACGTCGAGGAGCGCTTCGGCGTGCACGCACCGGAGCGCACCACCGAGGAGTTCCTGCGCGATCTCGACACCTGCGACCACCTGCTGCGCACGCAGCGCGCCGAACTCGAGCGCTTCCTGTCGCAGTGTGACCTGGTGAAGTTCGCCGCCCACGTGCCGACCGAGAGCGACCACCTGGCCGCGTGGACGTTGGCCGAAGCGTTCGTGCAGGCGACGCGCGTCGATCGCCGAACGGAGGCCGTCGCATGATCGCCGCGTTCGACGTGCCCTTCCTGGACGGCATCTCGCTGCTCGACCCGTGGCTGCTGCTGGTGATCCCGCTGGCCGTGGTGGCGGTGGTGTGGCGTGCGGTGCGGCCGCGGGCGGCCTTGCCGACGGCGGCGGCGAGCCTGTTCGCCGGGGTTGGCCATTCCTGGCGGCAACGCACCGCCTGGCTGCCGCAGGCGGCGTTGTGCACCGCCGTCGTGTGCCTCGGCGTGGCGTTGGCGCGGCCGGTCGAACGCGACGTGGTGCCGCTGCGCGAGCAGGGCATCGACATCGTGATCACTGTCGACACCAGCGGTTCAATGCAGATCACCGACATGGAGTCGACGCAGACGTTGCAACGCATGGATGCGGCGCGGCAACGGGCGATGGAGTTCGCGGCGGCCCGCACGCACGACCGCGTCGGCTTCGTCGCCTTCGCTCGCTACGCCGAACTGCGTTGCCCGCTGACGCTGGACGAGCAGGCCCTCGGGGCGTTCCTGGCGTCGCTCGAGATGGTGCAGTCGGGCAGCGAACTCGACGGCACCGCGATCGGCACCGCGTTGGCGAAGTCGGTGCAGGTGCTGCAGAAGAGTGAAGCGAAGTCGAAGGTCGTCGTGCTGCTGACCGACGGCGAAAACACCGTGCACGACATCCTGCCGGAGGAAGGCGCGAAGCTGGCCAAGGACGCCGGCGTGCGCGTGCATACGATCGGGCTCGGCAACGGCCTCCCGCACGGCAACGGGTATGCGGCGCAGGACTTCAAGGACCTGCGCATGATCGCGTCGACCACCGGCGGTCAGTTCTTCCAGCCGCGCAGCGACATCGGCCTCGCCGAGGTCTACGCCCGCATCGACGAACTGGAGAAGGTCGAACTGCAAGACCCGCGCTACCGCACCGTCGACCGCTTCGAGTGGCCGCTCGGGCTCGGGCTCGTGTTGCTGCTGCTCGGGCTGGTCGCCGACATCGCCGTGTTCCGGAGGGTGCCGTGAACGAACTCGAATGGGGTCGCGGCGAACTGTGGCCGCTGCTGCTGGCGTTGCCGGTGGTCGCGGCGCTGGCGTGGGCGCTGTTCGATCGCTCGCGGGTCGCCGTGGCCCGCTACGGTGCGCGCGGCAACGACCGGTTCGCGTCGCCGCTGGTGCGATCGGCGCGCATCACCGCCTTGCTGACCTTCGCCCTGCTGGCATGGATGGACCCACGCCTCGGCGACGAGCCGGTGCAGGTGGAGCGGCGTGGTCTCGACCTGATCGTCTGCCTCGACACCTCGCGTTCGATGCTGGCGAGCGATCTCGACCCGTCGCGTCTGCAGCGGGCGCTGCAGGATGTGCGCGCCGTGCTGCCGGCGCTGCAAGGTGGCGACCGGGTCGGGCTCGTCGTGTTCGCCGGCCAGGCCCGCTTGTGGGTGCCGTTGACCCACGACCTGGTTTCGTTCCGTGCGCTGCTCGACGAAGTCGATATCGAGGTCGTGAAGACCGGTGGCACCGATCTCGCGGCGGCGCTGCGCAAGGCGCTCGAACTCACCGACGAACCGAACCGCAAGACCACCGCCGTCGTGTTGATGACTGATGGCGAAGACCTGGCGGGTGCGGGTCGGCAAGCCGCGAGCGAACTGGCGGCGCAGGGCGTGGTCGTGCACACGAT
The DNA here is from genome assembly GCA_005776475.1 of Planctomycetia bacterium. Lineage (GTDB taxonomy): Bacteria > Planctomycetota > UBA1135 > UBA1135 > UBA2386 > UBA2386. Next base: position 17,670 of record SXPB01000112.1, on the reverse strand, counting down.
CGGCTACGGCAGTGCGATGGGCAGCAAGATCACCGTGCGCACCGGGCAACAGGAAGGCTTCCTGCGCGACAAGAAGGGCGAGGACGTCGTGTCGCGCATGGACGCGGAAAGCCTGCGGGCCGTGGCGCAGACGACCGGCGGCGTCTACCTGTCGGCCGAGGCGGTGGCGCTGCCGCTCAACGAACTGCATACGAAACGGCTGCAGCCGCTGCAGAAGCGCAGCTACGACGCCGGCCAGGAATCCGGCAAACAGGCCCGATACCAGTGGGTGCTGCTGCCGTTGCTGGCCCTGCTACTGTGGGAGATCGCCATGGCCGGAGGCCGACACCGATGAAGACCTTGCTGCTCGCGATGTTGTTGTCGTTGGCGCCGGGAGGCGACGACGAGACCGGCTTGCGCCTGTATCGGGAAGGCAAGTTCCCCGAAGCGGTGGCCGCGTTCCGTCGTGCGATCGAGAAGGAAGGCGACTCGGCCGAGCTGCAGTGGAACCTGGCGCTGGCGGCCTGGCGCGCCGGTGATCTCGCCACCGCCGAGACCGCGGCGGAGAAGTACGCGGCGCTGGCCAAAGATGCGCGCGTCGATCTGCATGCGGGCATGCTCGGTGCGGTTCGCCACGACGAGGCGATGGCCTTGGCGGGCAAGGGCGACCAGTTGCTGTCGGTGCCGCCCGTTCCGCCTCCCGCTGCGGCGCCCACGACTGGCGCACCGCCCGCCGAGCCGGAGGATCCGTTGCCGGTGTTCGAGCAGGCACTGCAGAAGGCGACGCAGGCCCGCGACCACTTCGTGCGCGGAGCGGTGGCGAAGGCGACTCCCGAACTGCTGCGCAACACCGAACGTTCGCTGCGCACGATCGACGAACTGCAGAAGAAGATCGACGAGCTGAAGAAGCAGCGCGAACAGCAGAAGAAAGACGACGAGCAGAAGAAGCCGTCCGACGACGACAAGAAGGACGAGCAGAAGGACGAGGAGAAGCAGCAGAAGAAGGACCAGCCCGATTCGAAGGACGAGCAGAAGCCACCGGAAGAGAAGCAGGAGCAGAAGCAGGACGAGAAGAAGCCCGAACCGAAGGAACCCAAGGACGACAAGCAGAAGGGCGAATCGGAGCCAAAGCCGGACGGCAGCGGCGAGGAGAAGCCCGAGCCCAAGTCCGAGCCGCCGCAAGAGCAGAAGCCGGAGCCGAAGGACGGGCAGAAGCCGCCGGACCAGGACGGCAAGGAGGGCAAGGACGCGAAGTCCGGCGAGAAGGAGTCCTCGGCGGAACCCAAGCCCGGCGAGAAGCGCTCCGACGCTCCCGGCGAGAACGCCGAGGGCAAAAGCCTGTCGCCAGAGCAGGCGCAACGGTTGATGGAGCAGTTGCACGAACTCGACCAGAAGCAGAAGGCGATCCGCGCGCGGGCCAAGTCGGCGCGGCGGACGGTGGAGCGCGACTGGTGAAGCGGCCCTGGTCTCTGGTCCCGGGACTGCTCGCGTTGTTGCTCGCGCCGATGGTCCCGGCGCAGGAACGGCTCGAAGTGCTCGGCCCCGATCCGGCGACGATCAGCCTCGGCGACGTCGCGCGCGTCGAGATCCGCGTCACCGATCCGGGCCCGAAGCCGCGCCAGTTCCGTACTCCCGAAGTGGACGGCCTGCAGCTCCGGCTCAGTGGGCCGTCGCAGCACACCGAGATCCTGGGCGGCCAACGGCCCGTGCACATGCTGGTGTGGACGCTCGAACTGGTGCCGGCGCGCGAAGGCACCTTCGTGGTGCCGCCGTTCGCGGTCTACACCGGCAGCAAGGACCAGCAGACCCCCGAACTCCGCCTCGATGTCCGCAAGGATCTCGGCGGCAGCAAGACCGGCTACCTCGTCGTCGAGGTCTCGCCCCGCCGCGTCTACGTCCACGAGCCGATCCGCGTGCGGGTCGAAGCGGGCGTGCAGCAGGGGCTCCGCATCGAGCAGGGGCGCGCCAGCAACGGCCAGGGTTTCTTCGACGTCGAGGTGCAGGCCCCGTGGCTCTACGACTTTCCGAACGGCGAGCCGATGACGATGGCGCCGCCACAACGCAACGCTGCATTGGTCGTGCAAGGCGGCAACAACCTGATGCCGGCCGTCTACGACGACGGCCACGATCGTGACGGCGAGCGGTACCGTCGCTTCCAGTTCGAGCGTGCGTTCCTGCCGACACGGCCGGGTCCGATCGAACTGGCGGCGCCGACGTTCCGCTACAACGTCGTGCGCCAGCCAGGCCGGCAGGACATCTTCGGCCTCTCGCGCGGTGGCGTGACGCAGCAGTGCTTCGCCTACGGCGAGCCGATCACGATCGAAGTGCTGCCGATCCCGGAAGCGGGCCGGCCGACGCCGTACTACGGTGCCGTCGGCCGCTTCACGCTCGACGCTGCGCTCGACCGCGACAGCGTGCGGCGTGGCAGCTCGGTGAAACTGACGCTGACGGTGCGCGGCCAAGGCAACCTCGAGTTCCTGCGCCTGCCGGCGCTCGACGACTTGCCGGGCTTCCACAAACTCGGCCAGGCCGAGGCCAAGCGCGATGCCGAGAAGGTCGTCGTCGCTTACGACCTGGCGCCGTTGTCGACCGACGTGAAGGAAGTGCCGGCGATCGACTGGAACTGGTTCGACACCACGCCGGGCGTCGAGAAGTTCGTCACCACGAAGACGTCGCCGCTGCCGCTGCGCGTCACCGAACTGCCGGCCGGCGAGACGCTGGCGCCGTTGCCGGAAAGCGCGGCGAAAGCGGTCACGCTCGGCGTCGACGACATCTTCGACCTGCCGTCGTTCGCTGGCCCGCCGCTGCGCGCCAGCGCCCTGCCGGCCGGCAGTGCGCTGCTCGCGGCCGGGTTGCCCTGGTTGGTCGTCGGCATGTCGGTGTTGTTCCTGCGTTGGCGGCGGGCTCGCTCCGCCGACGTCGTCGGGCAGCGCGCACGGTCGGCGGCGCGCACGTTCGCGCAGGCGTTGCGCGACGGCAGCGAGCCGCTCGACGCCTTCGCGACCTACCTCGGCGACCGCCTCGGGGTGCCGGCCGCGGCGGTCATCTCCGTCGATCTGCGCGAGCGCCTGCGCACTGCGAACGTCGCCGACGACCTCGCCGATGCCGCGGTCGCCGCGATCGAACGTGGCACCGCCGGGCGCTACGGCGGTGGGGGCGGGCTTGCTGCCGCCGACGCGCAAGCGCTGGTGCAACGGTTGCAAAGCCATCGCTTCGGCGCGCACAGCTGGCTGCCGTTCGTGCTGCCGATGCTGGCGGTCGTCGCGCTCGGCAATGCGCCGGCGATCGCGCAGGCAGGGCCTGCGTCCGATGCCGTCGCGTTGTATCGGGCTGGCGAGCACCAGCAGGCCGACGCTGCGTTTGCGCAGGCGTTCGCGGCGACGGGCGATCGCCGCTTCCTGCAGGCGCGCGGCAACTGCTTGTTCCGTCTCGGCGACCTGCCGCGGGCGCTTTGGGCCTTCGAGTCGGCGCGCCTGGCGCGGCCGCGTGATCCCGAACTCGCCGCCAACGTGGCGTTGGTGCGAACCCGGCTGGAGTTGCCGCCGGACGCGCCCGGCCTGCTGGCGGAGCTGAACGCGCTGCGTGCACGCTTGTTGCCCGGCGAGCAACTCGCGCTGGCCGGCGTCTGCATGTTGTTGGCTGCGATGTGCCTTGGCTTTGGCTGGCGCCGCGTCGGCCTGCGCTGGGTCGCCGGCATCCTGGCGTTGCCCGCCGGCTGGATGCTCGCGACGTTGGCGTTGGCCGGTTCGACGCCGACTTCGGCCATTGCGATCGACACGCTGCGGCTGACGTCGGAGCCGCGCGCCGGACTCGAGCCGTTGGCGACCGTGCGCCCCGGAGTACAGGTCACGTTGCTCGGCGGCGGGGAAGGTTCCTACGTGCGCATCGCCGCTGGCGAGCGGTCGGGCTATGTGCCGCGCACCGCGATCGCGATCGTCGAATGAACGGGTGGGCGGGCCCTGCGGCGTATCCACGATGGCGTTGGCGCGGGTATGGTCCCGCCGCGATGCGATCCTTCGTAGTCCTGGTCTGGGCGGCTCCACTGTTGGCGCAGAGTACGGTGCTCGACGTCGTCGATGGTGAGACGCTGTACTTCGGCGGCAACCTGCTGAGCCTGTCGAGTGAACTCGAACGCGAGGACGTGCTGCGTTCCGGTTCACGTCGCGTTGCCGACGCCGATGCAAGCAACCGCTTCCGACTCACCAGCACGGTCGCGTGGCAGCACGGCTTGCGCAACGACCTGCAGATTGGCTTCGCGCTGCCGTACGTCGTCGATGAAGCCGAATCGGCGAGCAGCAGAAGTTCGGTGGCGGGCCTTGGCGATCTCGAGTTGCTGGCGAAGTGGCGGTTCCATCGCTGGGATGCGCCGAAGGTGTCGATCAACACGTCGTTGATCACGTCGCTCGCGCTGCCCACGGGCGACGACGACCGCACCGAGAACGGGTTCGAGCTCGACCCCGAAGTGCAGCCTGGCAGCGGCAGCATCGATCCTTCGATTGGCCTCGCGATCACCCCGGAGCCCGGCCGGTGGCGCTTCAATGCGGCGGTGCTGCACCAGATCCGCACCGACCTCGACGACGATGGCGATCGCATGGGCCACTCCTTCTACGCCGAGCTCGCGATCGGCAACCGCTTCTGGTTGGAGCCGTATCCCGGTCCGTTCATGCGCGCCGACGTGTTCGTGCACTTCTACGACGAAGCGCGCGATCGCAGCGATGGCAGCGCCGTCGCCGACAGTGGCGGTGAGCGCATCGCTGTTGGCGGCACCTGGGCGTTCCGGCCGCGCCCGTCCCTCGACTTCCAGCTCACCGGCGAGATCCCCGTGTGGCGCGACGCCAATGGCACGCAGCTCGACGACGACTGGTCTGTGCAATTCTCCTTCGGTTACCGTTTCTGATTCCCTCCATGCTCCGATCCAAGACTGCGTTCCTGCTTCTCGGCCTCGCCGCGACTTCTTGTCTGGCGCCCGGTGTCGACATCGCGCCCGCACCGACCGATTTCGCGTTCGTCGAGATCCAGCTGCAGGGTTGAACTTGAAGTGAAGAACTGCTGGGCCTGCAGCAGTTCTTCGAGAGCCGGTTCGGCTCCACTCCGCAGATCGATCTCGATCGCCAACTCTGTCGCGTTCGCATCGAACGAGCGTTGCCGCTCGACCTGAAGGCGATCGCCGATGGCGTGATCAAGAACAACATGGGCCTTGGCGGCCTCGAAGTGCGCGTGCGCGGCACGCTGGCGAACGGAATCCTGACCACGGTCGAGACCAACCAGAAGATTCCGGTCATCGGCGGTCCCGCGCAATCGACCCAGTCGTGGGTCTGGCTGCAGGCGCGCGAGTTCGGGCTCGGTCACACCGATGCCGCCGCGTTCGTGCGCGAGACCGCGGGTCCGTCGATGACGCCGTGAGCTAGTGGGTTTTCCGCAGGCGGACTGTCGCTTCGTTGCGCAGTCTCGAGGCGCCGCGAGTCGGGGCGCTCCGGAGGCACGACATCAGGGCAACTCCTGATCCAGCGGCGCGCGCGCACTGCCGAATCCAGGGCACGAGAATCCCGTGTCCAGCACCACCCACATCGTCCGCATCCAGGATCTCTTCGAGCAGTGGCGCTCGCTCGGCAGCATGCGCCTGCCGAACGGCTGCGAACTGGTCGGCCGCGTTCCCGAAGACGACTCGTGGATGCACGTGATGCATCCCGGCCTCGATGCGGCGGCGCTCAACGTGGTGCAGCGCGAAATCGGCGCACCGATGCCGTCGTCGCTGCGCGCGTTCTATCGCTGCTGTGGCGGGCTGTCGTTGTTTCGCGGCATGTTCGAACTGTTTGGGCGCTGGCGCAGCAGTGTGATGGCACCGATGCCGAAGGACATCGTGCGGCTGAACCATCAGCTCGACGTGCTCGGCTGGAAGCCGGACACCGCCATCGCGTTCGCGCAGAACGGCTGGGACATGTCGGTGCACCTGGCCGGCATGGGGGAGACCGGCGACGAAGTGGTGCGTTGCGAATGGGCGACCGGCCAAATCGTCGAACGCCATCCCGATGTGTTCGCCTGTGTCGATGCACGCTTGCATCGCATCGATGCGATGATGGTTGGGTGACTCCGGCGCGCGGGCGGTGCGTTCAGCCGAGCATGCGTTTGGCGCGCATCGCCGTCATCAGCAGCAGGCAGCCGACCACGAGGAAGACGCCGGCGACGAGCCAGCGCAGCAGCCACTCGTAGACCAGCAACAGGCAGCCGAAGGCGCAGACGGCGCCGCCGAGCACGAACAACAACGTTGGCAGCTGGGTGGGGAGCTGCGGCATGCCGGGCATGCCGCCCTTGAGCTTGAAGTCCATCAGCGAAGGCTCTTCTGGTAGATGCGATAGCGACGGTAGGTGCGGAAACCCATCGTTTCGAGCGGGCCGAGCATGTCGCGATTGTCCTCGAGGATCCAGCTCGCTTCGCTGGCGTGGAAGCCGACCGATTCACCGTCGGTCATCACCCGGTGCATCATCAGCATGTCGATGCCAGCGCGCCGGTATTCGGGAACGACACCAAGCGTCAGCACGCGCAGCACCCGGGTCTTCTTCAACGCCGACAGGAACTTCCACCAGCCGAAGGGGAACAAGCGGCCGTTGCATGCCTTGGTCGCGACGTTGACGTCGGGTAGCGCCACCGCGAATGCGATCGGTTGCCCCTTGGCTTCGCCGATGTGCAGGCCGGCCGGATTGGCGACCTTCTTCAGGTCGCGCGCCTGCGCCAGGAACTCGTCGCGCAGCATCGGCACAAAACCCCAGTTGCGCTCCCAGATCCGCTCGTAGAGCGCCCACAGGATGTCGCACTCGCGGTCGAAGTTGCGCATGTCGAGCCGGCGGATCGTCAATTGCGAACGCTTCGTCAGGTGCTCGGCGAGCCGATCGATGCGCTTGCGATCGAGGCCGTCGCTGGTGCCCCACAGCGCCAGCAGGTCCTTCGCCTTCGTCAACCCGGTGGCTTCGAGCCATGGACCGTAGGTCTGCGGGTTGTGCGGCATCATCAGCACGGGCGGGCCCGGCTGGCCGTCGATCAACAGGCCGCAGCGGTTGTTGGTCGACAGGTCGACGGGGCCGCGCAGGTCGGTGGCGCCGTGCGCTCGGCACCAGGTCGCCGCGTGGTCGACCAGGGCCGCAGCGACGCTGGCGTCGCTCGCTTCGAAATGGCCGAAGAACCCGATGCGGTCGCCGTGGAACTCGTCGTGCAGCCGATCGCGGGTCGTGCTGATGCGGCCGACGCAGCGGGCGCCGTCGTAGGCGGCGAAGAAACCGACCTCGGCGTGGCGGAAGAAGGGGTTTCGCTTCGGGTCGAGTTGCCACGCTTCGGCCGAAGTCATCGGCGGCACGTAGTGGGGGTCGCCGCGATAGAAGGCCCGCTGCAGATCGAGGAAACGCGCCGGCTGCGCGATCGGTCGGATCTGCACGTCGGATCGCGGCTCTTTCTCGGAAGCGGTCATCTTGTTAGACCTTAGGCGATGCAACCGGGTGCTGCCACGAAGCTGTGTCGCCGAACGGCCGTCGCCGTTGCCGTGTTGGCGGCGGCGTGTTCGACCGCGAGCTACGAACCGGGCAAGCTGACGCCGGACCAGGTGGCGCAGTGCCGCGCCGTCGAAGCGGCCTACCGGGCCCAGGCGGCGGACTATCCGGCGAAGCGGGATGCGATGAAGCAGGACCCGGTCGCCGCGGGCTGGTTGACCCGCATGTTCGTGCGCGATGTGTTCACCGTGCGAGAGGGTCGCCCGCTCGGCGGGGACGAGGAGCTGTTCCGCGCCGCCATCAAGGCGGAGGATCCGACCGAAGTGCGGGCGCTCGCCGAGATCAAGGAACTGGGCGCGATGGCGGTGCCGACGCTGGTCGGCGACCTGCTGTTGCACGAACAGCCGCACCCACGCGAGCTCGGCGTCGAATTGCTGGCCCACGTCGGTGCGCCGGCGCGTCCGGAGTTGTTGCGCATCGTGCGCGAGGGCGAGACGCGGCAACAGCGCGCGGCGATGCGTTCGCTGGCGATGTGTGGCGTCGATGCCGAAGTGATGGCGATGTTGCGGGTGCAGGCCAACGACGAGGACTTCACGGTGCGTGCCGATGCGCTGCGCTGCCTCCGCCATGCCGGCCCGGAGGGCCAGGTCCTGCTTGGCGAGCGCATGCAGCAAGACAGCGACCCCTTCGTGCGGCGCGTCGCCGCCGAGACGCTGGCCCACTTCCGTTCGTCGAAGACCGCGCTGGTGCTGGTCGACTACCTCGAACGCTGCAAGCGCGACAAGGACTGGCCCGGCGAGCTGGCCGCGCAGAAGGCCCTGCAGCGCATGGCTGGCAAGCGCGGGCCGCGCACGCCCGAAGCCTGGCGGGCAGCGGCGCCGACGTTCGACCAACCCAGGCCGGTACCGGCCAGTTCCGACCCACCTCGGTGACCTCGCCCGCAACCAACCATGGCTGACGACTGGAAGATCCAACGCGACCGCAAGGCATGCGAGCGGCCTGGCTGCCCCTTGCCGACCAGCAGGTCGTGGTTTGCCGTGCTCGACTGGCCGGCGTGCATGCGGCGGGACCTGTGCGATGCCTGTTTCCAGGACCACGAACGCAAGTGTGCGGCCGACTCGCCGCCGATCTTCTGGCGCGCCCTGCGCAAGTCGACGGGGAGCAAGGAGCCGGTGCTCGACCTCAATTCGCTGCGCGTCCTGTTCGACCGGCTGGCGAGCGTCGACGACGACCGCGCCCGTGCGCTGCGCTACTTCTGCGCGCTGTTGCTGCTGCGCAAGCGCGTGTTGCGCATGGTGCCGCCGCGCACCGCGGCGCAGGAGCGGGCTGACCTGGTCGTGGTCGATCCGAAGCTGAAGGAGATGGAGCCGGTCGCGTTGGTGGCGCCGGCGATCGATCTGTCCGACCTGGGTGGGCTGAAGGACGATCTGCTCGCGGCGATCGGCGAAGGGACCGCGGAGGCTCCGGCTGACGGCGACGCGTGAAGCCGTGGGTGGGGGCTGGCGCGGTCAGCCGCGCACCCGAGTCACTGCCAGGTGATGTCCCAGGACAGCGCGTCGCCCTTCTCGCGTGCCGTCTCCACCGGGATCGACAGGAACGCCCGGTTGCCTTCGCGCCCGGCTTCGACGCCGCGCGCGGTCGGCAGCACGCTGCTGCCGTTCACCGTCGCCGGCAGCACCAGTTCGATGCGCAACGTGTCGCCGATCTCCTTGGTCTTGCCGAGCGGGTCGTAGACCAGGGCGAGGTCCCGGCGCGTCTGCTTGTCCGGGACGAGCGCGGTCACCCAGCCGACGGTCGCGCCGCGTTCGATGCGGACGGTCACCTTGTTGGCGTCGAGGTGCGGCTTGATCACCAGCGAATCGTCGCCAAACCGCAGGTCGGCGAGCTTCTGCACCGTTCCTTGCGAATGCACGAGGGCGGCGCGTTTGCCCCAGAGCGCGCCCTTGCTGGTGACTTCGGCCGGGCTTGGCGTCGGCGACTCGGTGAGTGCGCGCGCCGTGATCGACGCCGAGCCGTCGGGTTGCAGCGCGATGTGCAGGCCGACGATTTCGCTACCGGAACAGGCCACAAGGGCGAGCAGGACGGGGAGGAGGGCGAGGGTGCGCATGGGAAAGTCGTGGATCGAAAGACGAAGTCGGCTCGGGCCGCAGATTTTTCGCGAAGCGAACCACCTTTTGCGCCTACCGGCGGTCGGTGCGGTTCGGCCTTGTCGATACCATGGGGTGTAGCCGATCGCGAGTTCGGGTGGTAGATGGTGGGTCAGAGTGGTTCAGGCGTGGGAGACAGTGGTTGACAGTGGTTGATCGTCTGCTATCTTCAGAGACGACATGGACGCGGTGGCGTCTCCTGTCCCTGCGCGATGGTCACCTACTTTGGCAGTTCGGAGCACGGCCTCGACGACAAAGGCAGATTGGTCCTGCCTGGTCGCATCCTGGACGAGATTCCGAAGAGCCAGTGGAAGTTCCACCTGACCGCGGGGCTGGATCGTTGCCTCCTCCTGCACGACGCCGAAGGGTTTCGTGAACTCGTCGATCGGATCGGTCGGGCCGTCCCAGGCAGCCGCGCCCACCGAGCCCTGTGTCGACGATTTCTCGGGCACTCGGAAGCGGTCGAGCCTGACGGCAACCGGCGCATTCGCGTTCCGGATCCGTTGCTGAAGTATGCGGGGTTGGCTCCGCACAACGCTGTCGTGCTCGTGGGCACCGGTCGGGTCACTGAGATCTGGTCGCCCGCCAACCTCGACACCGCGTTGTCCGAAGCCAGCACCGACGAGGAAACGCTCTTTGCCAGTTTGGTCGGTCCTGTCACACCATCGACGCCCATGAACAAGATCTAGGGGCTCACGAATCGTGCAGGCGCACCCTCGGTCAGGGTGCGTGTCCGGCGACTGCTGCAGGGTGGTCTTGGGAGGTAGCGCCATGGACGAACCTAGCACGATGGATGATGGCTCCGGGCAGCACGGGAATAGGCACCCCGTGCACCGCCCGGTGCTGTTGCGCGAAGTCCTGATGGTCCTCGAGCTCCGCGAAGGGCTCGTGGTCGTCGATGGTACGGTCGGAGCCGGTGGGCACGCGAGGGCAATCGTGCCGCACATCGGTCCGGGCGGAGTGTTGGTGGGGCTCGACCGGGACAGCGAGATCCTGGTTCCCGCGCGCGCGGCCTTGGCGGAGGTCGAGGCTGCGGGCGCCGGGGTCAGGGTCTCGCTGCACCATCTTGCGCATTCCCAGATGCATGAGTCGTTGGCGGCGATCGGTCAGTCCCGCTGCGACCGTGTGTTGCTCGATCTGGGCGTGAGCTCCATGCAACTGGACCGTGCAGAGCGGGGGTTTTCGTTCATGGCCGATGGGCCTCTCGACATGCGGATGGACAGTTCGGCGCCGGAGTCGGCGGCCGACTGGCTCGCGTCCGTGGGTGAGCAAGAGCTCGCCGACACGATCTTCCAGCTGGGTGAAGAGCGCTACAGCCGTCGCATCGCCCGCGCGATCACGGCCGAACGCCGCCGCCGGCCGATCGTGCGCACCGGCCAGCTCGCCGACCTCGTCACGGCCGCGCTGCCGGGCGCCGCGCGCCATGGCCGCATCCATCCGGCGACGCGCACGGTCCAGGCGATCCGGATGAAGGTGAACGACGAACTCGGCGAGCTCGAACGCGGTCTGCAGGCGGCCGTCGCGTGCCTGCGGCCCGGTGGCCGGTTGGCGGTGATTTCGTTCCATTCGCTCGAGGATCGCATCGTGAAGCACTTCCTGCGCGCGCACTGCGAGGTCGTGACCAAGAAGCCCATCACCGGTTCGCCCGACGAGCTGCGTGACAATCCGCGCGCGCGCAGCGCCAAGCTGCGCTGCGGCATCGTCCGGGAGGAAGTCGCATGAGGTGGTTGCTCGCCGGCATGTTGTTCGCGTTGGCAGTGGGTCTCGCGATCCACACCGCAGCGTTGCGTGCCGAGAACGCGCGGTCGCGCCACCGCATCGAAACGCAGTACCGCGCCGTGTGGGATCGCGTCAGCGAGTTCCGTCGGCTGTCGGTGCAGAAGCTCAAGGAGGCCTCGCCGGAGAGTCTGGCGGAGGCGCACTGGGCGCACTTGCGTCGCGAGGGCGAGCGCCGCGAGGGCTTCGCGCAATGAACCGCTCCGAACTGCTGCGCGTGCGGGTTGCGTTCTTCGTGCTCGGGTTGGTGCCCGTGTTCCTGGCCGGTTGGCTCGGCTGGGTCCAGGTCGCACAGGCCGGCGAGGTCCAGGGTCGCGGCGCGGTGCCGCTGCGCTTGATTCCCGCGACCGCCGATCGCCAGGCGCAGTTGTCCGAATCGGTTCCCGCACCGCGCGGCAGCATCGTCGATCGCAACGGCGTCGTTCTCGCGCTCGATTGTGAGACCTACGAAGTGCGCGCCGACATCAAGGTGCCGCGCGGCGTTTGTCGCGACGTCGCGACCTACAAGACCTGGCTGGCGCAATTGGTCGACGACCTGGCGCTGGCGCTGAGTGACGACACCACGCTCGCCGATCGCAACGACGCGCGGCGCCATCACGCCGAGCGGCTGGCGAAGGTGTTCCAGCGCGAGTTCAAGACCGCGTCGTTGCCGGCGAGCGGGCCGGTGCCGAAGGAGCCGAAGGAACTGCAGCGCGCCGAACTGCTGGTGGCGGGCGGCGTCGACGTGCTGTCGGTGATCGAGGCGCTGCGGCGCCTGCCCGAACAACGGCGCTACGCGACCGTCGGCCTGCACTTCCTGCGTTCCTTCCGCCGCGATTGGCCCGAACGCGCGCTGACGCACGGCCTGGTCGGCACGACCGGCACACGCTGGCTCAAGAAGGAGGGTGGCGCCGCCACGCTGGAGACGTTCGGCGTCTGTGGGCTCGAAGCGACCCCCGAGCTCTCGCCCGAGGCGGCGGTGGCACGGCACTTCCTCCGCGACGGCGAAGGCCGCCCGTACTTCCAGGCGCCGCTGCCGGACATGCACGCAGCGAAGGTGCTGCACTCCACGATCGACATCGAGATGCAGCGCATCGCGGTGCGCGAGTTGACGGCGCAGGCGGAGCGCGGCGCGCGCGAGGGCAAGGTGACGATCCCGAAGTGGGGTGCGCTGGTGATGGTCGAGATCGCCACCGGCGACGTGCTGGCGGCGGCCTCGTGGCATCGCGACGTCAAGAACCCTGGCGCGGCTTCCTTCACGCCCCTGCAGGCACTGTTCGAACCCGGTTCGATCGTCAAGCCGCTCGTGCTGGCCTATGCGCATGAGGCGGGCGTGCTCGATTGGGGGCACGTGTTCGATTGCGCGCCGGGCAGCGCCGACTACCGCGAGCGCATTGCGAAGCTCGGTCGCGCCAAGGGTGTGCGCGACGACCATGATTGCCACGACCTGTCGGCGCATGGGATCCTGGTCAACAGCTCCAACATCGGTGCGGCCTACTGCGGTCTGCTGCTCTCGCGCGAGCAGTGGAATGGCTACATGGGCTTCTTCGGCTTTGGCAAGACGCTTGGCCTTGGCCTGCCGCACGAGCCGTTCGGTGGTCCCCACAAGTTGTCGTTTGCCGCGAACAAGTCGATGCGTGAGTTTCGCGCCAACAGCGCGATCTCGTTCAGCTTCGGCTACGAGCTGATGGTGACGCCGCTGCAGATGACGCGCGCCTACCTGCGCATGTTGCGCGGCGGCAAGGCCGATCTGCGTTTGTCGCGCGGCCTCGCCATCGACGGTGTGCTGCAGCCGAACGGTGGCGAAACGGTGGCGGGCGGCGCCTTCCGGCCCGAAGTCGTCGATGCAGTGCGTTCGGCGCTGGTCGACGTGGTCAGCCGTGATCCGAAAGCGACCGGCACCTACCTCCATCGCGACATGTTGAAGGAGTTGGGGATCGATCTGCACGGCGTGATCGGCGGCAAGACCGGCACGGCATCGAGCAACGTGCTCATCAAGGATCGCGGCACCGTGAACGTGCGCAACGCGAGCTTCGTCGGCTTCCTGCCGGCGGACAACCCGCGCTGGCTCGCGATGTGTGTTCTACAGAAAGACGATAGTGCGAAGTTCTACGGCGGCACCTATGCTGCCCCGCCAGTAGTTCGTCTGTTGCTCCAGTGCCAACAACTGGAGCAGCGGCGGCTGCTGCATCAGGACTCGCAGAACGGCTCGAGCGGTCAGGCTCGAGGCATCACTGGGACTCCTGAGGATTCAGGCTGGGGCCGGGGGGCTCCAGAGACAACGTCGGTAGGGCGGTAGATGACCGAGCTGGCTTATCCGTCCGGACTCCCGTCCGGCCAAGGCTTCGTTCGTTTGCGTGAACTGCGCGACTGCTTGCAGCCGCGTGAAGTTCTCCGTTGGCGCGACCTCGCGGTCGACGGCCTCTGCATGCACTCTGCAGAAGCCCGCGCCGGCAATCTGTTCTTCGCCATTCGTGGCAGCAAGAACGACGGCGCCCTCTACGCACAGCAGGCAGTCGCCCGCGGTGCGGTCGCGGTCGTCGCCGAAGAGCCGTTGGCGTTGCCGGTGCCGGTGCTCGTCGTCGACAACGCGCGCCACGCGCTGGCCGACGCCGCCCGTTACTACTACCGCGACCCGTCGCGGGCGGTGTCGGTGATCGGCATCACCGGCACCAACGGCAAGACCACCACGGCGCACCTGGTGCGCGCCTGCTTGCAGGCCGATCGACGGCAGGTCGGCTTGCTGGGCACGATCGCCTACGAGTTCGGCGGTCGTCGCATTCCGGCCAGCAACACGACGCCGGATCCGATCCGCATCCACGGCTACCTGCGCGAGATGGCCGACCGGTTCGCCAGCGCCTGCGTGATGGAAGTGTCGAGCCACAGCCTCGACCAGGACCGCGTACGCGGCGTGCGCTTCGCCAGCGCCGTGTTCACCAACCTGACCCAGGACCACCTCGACTACCACGGCACGATGGAGGCCTACTGCCGCGCCAAGGCGCTGCTGTTCAAGAGCCTTGCTCCGGGTGCCACCGCGGTGCTGAATCGCGACGACGCGGCGGCGCCGGCGATGGCCGAAGAACTCGGCCGCGGCGTCAAGATCCTGTGGTACGGCGTGTCGCCCGAAGCCGACGTTCGCGCCGAGAACCTGCGGCTCGGTCCGGATGGCACGCGCTTCTGCCTCGTGATGCCGAACGGGCGCGTCGAGATCTTCCTGCGCCTCGTCGGACTGCACAACGTCTACAACGCGTTGGCTGCCGCGGCGAGCGCGCTCTCGCTCGGCGCCAGTGAGCTCACCGTCGCGTCGGCGCTCGAAGACGCGCGCGCCGTGCCCGGCCGGCTCGAACTCGTCGATGCGCCGCTCGGCCAATCGCCGCTCGGCACCTGCGCTCGCATCCGCACCTTCGTCGACTACGCGCACACGCCGGACGCACTCGACAAGATCTGTGGCACCTTGCGCGAACTGGCGGAGGGTCGCCTGCACGTGGTGTTCGGCTGCGGTGGCGATCGCGACAAGACGAAGCGCGCGCCGATGACGGCCGCGGTCGGCAAGCACGCGCACGTCGCCTACATGACCAGCGACAATCCGCGCAGCGAGGATCCCGAAGCGATCCTCGACGACATGGCGAAGGGGTTGCCGGCGGGCATGCAGGCAGTGCGCATCGTCGACCGCTCCGAAGCGATCCGCGCGGCGATTGCACGGGCCGAGCCGGGCGACACGGTGTTGATCGCCGGCAAGGGCCACGAGACCTACCAGATCTTCAAGGACAGCGTCGTGCCGTTCGACGACCGTTTGGAAGCCGCGCGAGCTCTCGCGGCGTGGGAGGCCGGATGGTTGCGCCGATGAACCGTTCCGACCAGGCGGCCCGCGCCGGCAGTGGCGGTCGTTCCCGTGGCCGCGCGGCGCGCGGTTCGTGGCTGACGCCCGCCGCCGTGGCCAAGGCCACCGGCGGAGAGGTGGTGCAACGTGGCCAGGCCGCCGCCACCGTCACCACCGATTCGCGCAGCGACTGCACGGGCAAGCTGTTCGTGGCATTGCGCGGGCAGAACCACGATGCGCACGCCTTCGTCGCCGACGCGATCGCTGCCGGCGCCACCGGTTTGCTGGTCGACCGGCCGCGCCACGAGCTGGCCGAGTTCGAACGTGCCGCCGCGCTGCGCAGCGCCGCCCCGTTCGTCGTCCGGGTCGCCGACACCGGCACGGCGTTGCTCGATCTCGCCGCCGAACACCGCCGTCGCCATCGCGCCAAGGTGATCGGCATCACCGGCTCGTGTGGCAAGACCTCGACCAAGGAGTGGCTTGGTGCCGTGCTCGCTTCGGCCATGGCGACGGTGCGGTCGCCCGGTTCGTTCAACAACCAGATCGGCGTGCCGCTGACGTTGTTCGCGATCGAGCCCGGCACCAAGGCTGCGGTCGTCGAGATCGGCACCAACGCGCCTGGCGAGATCGCGCAGCTGTCCGCGATCGCGCGCCCCGACGTCGGCATCGTCACCTGCGTGGCGCCGGCGCATCTCGAAGGACTCGGTTCGCTCGAAGGCGTCGCCCGCGAGAAGGCGGCGCTGCCGGCGAGCCTGCCCGAAGACGGTCTCTGCATCTTGAACGGCGACGACGCGGCGTGCCGCGCGATGGCCGCGGTCACCAAGGCCGAGGTGCAGTTCACCAGCGTTTCGCGCGCGACCGACTGGTTCGCGACCGACGTGCGGTTCCATTCGCTCGGCACCACCTTCCTGCTGCAAGGCGAACGGCCGGTGACGCTGCCGCGGCTGGGCACCCACAACGTCTACAACGCGCTGGCGGTGATCGCTGCCGCGAGCCGACTCGGCGTGGCCGAAGAAGACGTGCTGCGCGCTTTGGCCGCGGTGCCGTCGGCGGCGCGTCGGCTCGAGCCGAAGCTCGTCGCCGGCATCACGGTGTTCGACGACACCTACAACATGAACCCGCAGTCGGCGGCAGCGGCGCTGCAGGCGATGGCGGGGCTCGCGGCCGGCGGGCGCCGCATCGCCGTGTTCGGTGCCATGCGCGAACTCGGCACGCACAGCGAACGGTTGCACCGCGACCTGGGTACCGAAGTGGTGCGGTCCTCGCAGGACCTGCTGGTGTGCGTCGGCGACGACGCGGCGCCGATCGCCGAAGGTGCCCTCGCTGCCGGCATGGCGGCTGCGCGCATCCACCGTGTGGCCGACGTCGATGCCGCGTTTGCGCTGCTGCGCGGCCTCGTGCGCGAGGGCGATCGCATCCTGTGCAAGGCCTCGCGCAAGGTGGCGCTCGATCGCCTGGTCGATCGTCTGGTCGCGAGCCTCGGCGTGACCGAGGCCAAGGGCGGCGGCGCCGCCGCGGAGCACTCCTGAGATGATCCACTGGCTCGCCCCGTTCCTGTTCTCCGAGGATGTGTGCCGCTTGCTCGGCTACATCTCGGTGCGCGCCGCCGGGGCGGCCGTGACGGCATTCGTGCTCGCGATCGTGCTCGGGCCGCGCGTGATCCGCTGGCTCGCCAACCTCGGCATCGGCGAACGCATCGACGGCACCGGTTCGCAGCAGCTCGAGGCGATGCACGCGCACAAGCGCGGCACGCCGACGATGGGGGGCGTGTTCATCATCGGGGCGATCGTGTTGTCGGGTGCCTTGTGGCTGCGCTTCGACGGCGCCAACCGCTTCTCGCTGCCCGGCCTCGTGCTGATCGCCGGTTTTGCCGCCATCGGTTTCTGGGACGACTGGGTCAAGCTGCACAACCCGAAGAAGCGCGGCATCAGCAAGCGGGAGAAGCAGGGTGCCCTGACCATCCTCGCCCTGCTGGTCGCGTTGTGGCTGGTCGGTCCGGCGGGCCTGCAGGATGGCAGCCCGCAGTTGTACGTACCGTTCATGAAGGACCTCGCGATCCCGCTCGGGGCGTTCTTCGCGGTGCCGTTCCTGCTGCTTGCGGTGCTGGTGCTGACCGGTTCGGCCAACGCCGTCAACCTCACCGACGGCCTCGATGGTCGCGCCACGGGCTGCGTCGCCACGGCGGCGATCGCCTACGCCGTGATCACCTACGCGGTCGGCCGCTTCGACTGGGCGCAGTACCTGCTGGTGCCGCACGTCGCCGGTGTCGGCGAGATGACCGTGCTGATGGCGGCGCTGCTCGGGGGCGCGCTCGGGTTCCTGTGGTTCAACGCGGCCCCGGCGATGGTGTTCATGGGTGACGTCGGCAGCCTCGGGCTCGGCGGTGCACTCGGCTACGCGGCGTTGGTGTCGCGCACCGAACTCGTGCTGCTGGTCGTCGGTGGCGTGTTCGTGGTCGAAGCGCTGTCGGTGATCCTGCAGGTCGCCTCGT
>SXPB01000008.1 GCA_005776475.1 Planctomycetia bacterium | reverse complement strand
TCGATGACCGTGAAAGCCTTGCTGCCAACCTCGATCAGCGTGCGTTCGGCGTTCTCGCGCACCTGCCAGCGCGGATCGCCGAGTTCGGTCAACAGTCGATCGATCTTCAGCCAGAACTCGCGATGGTCGCCGTGGATTCGCGCGACCAGCGGGGTGAACGCCTGCTGCCGATCGATCAGCAGCTTGCCGGCCTGGACCACCCTGGCGGGTACCGTTTCGGTCTGGAAGCCCTGGGCGGCGGCGACCAGCTGTTCGTCGGTCCATTCCTGGGCCGGGGCGAGGGCGGTGACGGCGGAGACCGCCAGGAGCGCGGCGCGCGCAAGCGAGGGGTTCATCGGATGGCAGAGTCTAGACGGGGGAGAGCACGAATGGCGGTGCCGACCGGTTCGGTCGAACGCGAACTTCGGCCGTGGAGACGCAGACGACCGGTGGCGATCGACGGCGAACAGTGCGGTCCGATTCCCGGCCGGGAGTTCAAGTTGATGGAATGGGTTGGGGGCCCTCGCCGTCGATCGCCCCGAAACGTAGATTGCCCACTGATCCCTCCCGACCGACCGACGTTGCAGTCGGTCGACAAGGTCCAAGACCCCTCGGACCTCGGCTGGAAATGGAACGAGTCCTGTGCCGTCGCAGCCCATCAAACCAGTGATCGTTCTGCTCGCGTCCGCGGCATGCTTCGCGGCATCGTTGTCGGCCCAGCGAGTCCGGGCCGAGGCCCCCGTTGCGCTCGCCATCCCGGTGGCCCCGGGCCAGGGCCCGCAGGGCGGTGCGGCCAGCCCGGACGACGATCCGGGGACCAGCGTCGATCTGTTCGAGAACCCGAACCTCGATCGCTACCTGCGCAAGGCGCAGTCGTTCTTCACGCGCGAGGATTTCAGCGGTGCCATCGAACTGCTGCAGCAGGTGATCGAAGGCAGGACCAGTGAAGTGATCGCGACGGGACCGGAGGAGACCGGAACGGGCGAGGCGGCGAAGCCGACGGAGCCCGAGCCGGACAAGGACAAGAAGGACGATGCCGAGCAGCAAAAGCAGAAGCAGCTCGAGCAGTTGATGGCCGCCCGGCGCGGCGGCGAACTGCCAAAGCCCGGCCCGCGCGAAGCCGCGCCCGATGCGCGTAATGCCGTGTTCAGCCAGGACGGTCGCCTGTATCGACCGGTTCGGCGGCTGTGCCACGAGATGCTGGCGCGCATGCCGACGGTCGGCGTCGAGATCTACCGCGCCACCTACGAAGTTGCCGCGGAAGAGCTGCTGCAGCAGGCGCTGGCCGAGGGCTCGGTGCCCGCCCTCGAACAGGTTGCCAATCGGTACTTCGTCACCGCTCCGGCAGGCAAGGCGATGGCGTTGCTGGCCGACCGCCTGATGCACGAAGGGCGCTACCGCGCCGCCGTGCTGGTGTTGTCGGACCTGCTCGAGACCTACCCGGCCGACCTGCGCAAGCGCCTCGCCATCAGCGACGTCTGGTGCCGCTTCAAGATCGCGCTATGCCTGCGACTGGCGGGCGAACAAGCTGCCGCGCACGACGCGGTGCAGGCGCTGGCGACTGCGTATCCCGACGAATCGCTGCGCGTGCTGGGCCAACTGCATTCGATGCGGGACCTGCCGACCGACGCACTGTTCGTGCGCGACGTCGCCACCATCGCTCCGCACGCGCACAGCATCGGCAGCTGGCTCGCCGATCCGGCCAACGACCTGGTGCCGCTGTGGCAGTTCCGCTTCCGCAATCCGGAACCGTACAAGGACCCGAAGACGAGCAGCGACCGCAACCAGGTCATGTTCTTCGACGGCGTCACCACGGCGACGATGCCGCACGCGGGGCGCTACGGACCGGCGACGTGGATCTCGTTTGCGCGCGACCCGCTCGATCCAGCGGCGCCGCCGAAGGCCCACTTCCTCGAGCACTACTGCCTGCGCACCACCGATGCGACCACGGGCGTGTTGCTGCAGGCCGGTGATGGCAGCGAGGAACCTCCGGTGGCGCGCGAAGGGCACCCGCGCGTGCGCGTCGCCGCCAGCGACTTCGCATTGCTGCGTCCGGTCGACGATGGCGAGCGTCGTTACGTGGTGCTCGGGCATCCGCGCGGCAGCACGAGCAGTGTCGAGGCTCTCAAGGTCAGCACGCTCACCGCCTACGATGCCAAGGCAGGCACCCGCGTCTGGGATTCGACGGCGTGGACCGAAGGCGACGGCGGCCTGCGCGAAGTGACCTTCCTCGCCGCGCCGACGGTGTTCGGCGAGAAGTTGATGCTGCCGGCCCTGCGGCGCGGCCGCTACTCGCTGGAGTGCCTGGATCGCGCGACCGGGCGGCCGTTGTGGAACACGCCGCTGCACGCCGGTGGCACGCCGTTCTTCAAGGCGCCGGGATGTCCGGTCGTGGTGCAGAGCGGCGTCGCGTTCGTCGCGACCAACGCGGGTTGCGTCGCGGCGGTGGACGCGTTCACCGGCGACATGCGTTGGATCCGGCGCTACGAACGCGTCGATCCGCGCCGCAAGTCGAAGAAGGCGAAGAAGCCGGTCAACAACGACATGGGCTGGGGTCGCCCGCAATTCGGCAACGAGGAGCTAACCACCTTCCTGCCCAACGACATGCAGGTGCTCGATGGCCTCGTGATCGTGGCGCCGGTCGATGGCGACATGCTGTTGTGCCTCGATGGCGCCACCGGCCAGCCGCACTGGATGCTCGACGGCACCAGCATCTACGCGCCGTACGGCAAGCTGCGTTCGTTGGTGGGGCGCATCGGTGACGACATGTTCCTCATGTCCGACACGCATCTCGTCGGCGTCGGCGCCTCGGGTGGCCTGATCAAGTGGGCGCGCGAACTGCCGACGTGGAACGGCCCGAAGAACACCGGCCGCGGCCGCGGTGCGGTCGCCGGTGACTGCGTCGTGATCCCCGGCGAACGCGAACTGCTCGTCTACGGCATCGACGGCAAGCTGGTGCGCAAGGTGCCGCTGCCCGCGTTCGACCCCAGCCGCGATCCGCTGCTGGGTTCGGCCAACGTCATCGTCGACGGGCCGTGGCTCGCGGTCGGCTACCAAGGCGGCGTGGAAGTGTTCAGCAGCAGGGTGGCGATCAGCCAGGTCGCGGCGACCGTGGCGGACCCGGTGCGCAAGGCCGACCTGCAACTGCGTTCCGGTGACGCCGACGCCGCGATCGGCGGTCTCGCTGCCGCTCTGCGCGCCGCCACCCTGCCCGAACAGAAGCTCAGCCTCGGCCGCAGCCTGCTCGCGCTGACCCGCGAACGGGCGATCGCGCTGGCGAAGCCGGGCGATGCCACCGCCGCGTTGGCGCTGCTCGACACCGTGTTCGATCTGCTCGTCGATCGCACCGTGCGCATAAACTGGCACCTGGCGCGAGTCGAGATCTGCAAGGACCACGGCGACCTGCGCGCGCACGAGCGCGAGCAGAACCGCCTCTACGACTACATGGAAGGCAGGCAATGAAGGCCGTGTTCGCCGTTTCCGTCCTGTTCGCCAGCGTCGCTGCGCCGGCGCTGCCGGCCCAGGATCCTGTCTATCCGCCGGGCGTCACCAAGGAGATCCACGCGTCGATCGAACGTGGCCTCGAATGGCTCGCGCGCAACCAGGGCAACGACGGTTGCTGGCGCAACAGCGGTGGCTACGGCAGCTACCCGGCGGCGATGACCGGCCTGGCCGGGATGGCGCTGATCGCCGGCGGTTCGACGCCCACGCGCGGCAAGCACTACGAAGCAGTGCGCCGCGCGGTTGCGTTCCTGAAGAAGAACGCCGATGGCGGCACCGGCGTCATCTCGGTGCCGGCGGAAGAAGGGCGCAGCATGTACGGGCACGGCTTCGCCACGCTGTTCCTCGCGTCGGTCTATGGCATGGAAGAGGACGTGCGCGAGCAGGAGAAGCTGAAGCGCGTGCTCGACAAGGCCGTCGGGCTGATCTCGTCGGCGCAGTCGTCGGCTGGCGGTTGGATCTACACCCCGGACAGCAACAGCGACGAAGGCAGCGTGACGGTCACGCAGATCCAGGCGCTGCGCGCCTGCCGCATGGCCGGCATCGTCGTCGACAAGAAGACGATCGATCGCGCCGTCGACTACATCAAGAAGTGCCAGAACGGCGACGGCAGCATTCGCTACAGCCTCAACAGCGGTGGCGATGGTCGGCCGGCGATCACCGCGGCGGGCGTCGCGGTGCTCTACAACGCCGGCATGTACGACGACCAGCCGTTCGTCGACAAGGCCGTGCAGTACTGCAAGAAGTCGATCCAGATCACGGTCGACAACACCGGGCACCACTACTACACGCACCTCTATTGGGGCCAGGCGCTCTACCAACGCGGCGGCAGCGACTGGACCGACTACTACGCGAAGAAGGCGGCGTGGCTGCTGCGCCAACAGAAGAAGGACGGCAGTTGGGAGGGTGATGGCGTTGGTTCCGTCTACGGCACCGCGATCGCGCTGACGATCCTGCAGCTGCCGTACTCCTACGCCCCGATCTTCCAGCGCTGATCCACGGCAGATGCTCGCACTCGCCTTCCTCAATCCGCTGCTGCTGTGGGCCGTGCCGTTGTGCGCGGTTCCGATCGTCATCCACCTGCTGAACCGGCGCCGGTTCCGCAAGGTGCCGTGGGCAGCCATGGAGTTCCTGCTCGCCGCGATGAAGCGCAATCGCAAGCGCCTGCGCATGGAGCAATGGCTGGTGCTGCTGCTGCGCACGCTCGCCGTGTTGTTGCTGGTGGCGCTCGTCAGCCGGCCGCAGTTCGGTGGCGGTGGCTTGTTGTCGACCAAGACGCACCACGTCGTCGTGTTCGACGACAGCGCATCGATGACGCAGCGCAGCGGCAGCACGACGCTGTTCGTCAAGGCGCAAGATCGCATCCGCGCGCTGGTCGATGACCTGTCGGTGCGTCGCTCCGGGGACTTGTTCTCGCTGGTGCGCACGAGCCGCGCCGCCCAACCCGAGCTGTGGACGCAACGCGTCGGGCCCGAACTCGGCCGCCGCGTCGGCACGATGCTGAAGGAGCTCACCTGTGGCGACGGCGCCACCGACCTCGGCAGCTCGCTGCAGACGACGGTGAAGCGCGCGGCGGACGTGCAGGAAGCCGGCCGCACGCAGTACTACGTCGTCGGCGACGCGCGCGCGCACGATTGGGCGACCGAGGACGACAAGCCGCGCCAGGCGTTGCTCGCGGCGCTGCATTCGTTGCGTCCCGACAAGGACCACGTCACCGTGCTCGGCAAGGCCGGATCGCCCGCCAACCTCGCCGTCGTCGACGTTCGCCTGGTCGATCGCATGGCGGTGGCCGGCGTGCCCGCGACGCTCGCGATCGACGTGCAGAACTTCGGCCTCGATCCGACCACGCCGGCGACGGTCGCCGTGGAGATCGACGGCCAGAGCCGTGTGGTGCTCACGGTCGAGCCGCTGGCGCCGGGCCAACGCATGGCGGTGCCGCTCGGGCACACGTTCCATCAGGCGGGTCCGCACCGCATCGACGCAGCACTCGAAGCGACCGAGTCGTTCCCGATCGACGATCGCCGCACGCTGGCGCTGCAGGTGCGCGACAAGAGCCGCGTGCTGCTGGTCGACGGTCAGCCCGACGAAGAGGAAGCGGAGACGTTCTTCCTGCAGGCGGCGATGGAGATGGCCGAATCCGGCATCGAACCGCAGGTCGTCAGCGACCAGGCGCTCGAGGAAACCGATCTCGCGCAGTTCGACGTCGTGTGGCTGTGCAACGTGACGGCGCCGACCGTCGCGACTGCGCAGCGCATCGAAGACTTCGTCACCAAGGGTGGTGGTCTCGTGATCACCGCCGGTGCACTCGTCGATGCCGGCCGCTTCAACGAACTGCTGTGGCGCGACGGCAAGGGCGTGTTGCCGATGCCGTTCGGCGACATCGGCGGCGACCCCGACCGACCCGAGAAGACGATCCTCACGCGCCCGGACCACCCGATGTGCGATGGCCTGGCGGAGGTCCTGGACCTGCTGTTCGGCAACGTGGTGCTGGTGAAGCGCTGGTTGCAAATCGTCGACGACGGCAAGCAGAGCGCCACGGTCATCGCGCGCATCAAGGACGCCGAAGGCCCGCCATTGCTGGTTTCGCGCACGTTCGGCACGGGCACTGGCGGTGGCGAAGTGGCGATGTTCGCGGTCACCGCCGACAAGTTCTGGTCGAACCTGCCGAGCACGGACCTGTTCGTCGTGTTGGTCAACCAGCTGCATCGCAGCAGCGCGCGCCGGCAGGACACCGCCGGCACCAACCTGCTTCCCGATGGCTCCTTCACGCTGTCGCTTGATCCGGCGGCGTTCCGGGCCGACGCCACGCTGCGCGCGCTGACCGGCGACGACGAACGCACCTTCACCGCGGTCGAAGGCAAGGAGCCGCAAGCGCCCGCCGTCCTGACCGTGGCGATGTCCGAACTGCGCGCGCTCGGCGCCTACGAGATCGAACTGGCGCGGCACGACGGCACGCCGGACAAGCGGTTGCTGGCGCGCAACATGCCAACGACCGAGAGCCGTCTCGTGCCGTTCGCCGACAACGCGTTCGCGCGGCTGTATCCGAAGGAACTGCACGATCGCGTCACGTTCGTGCGCGAGGAAACGTCGCTCGGCGACGACAAGGGCGAAGGCGAGGTGTGGCCGTTGCTGGCTGCGCTGCTGCTCGCCGGTCTGCTGCTCGAATCCCTGCTGGCTTGGAGGTTCGGTCGTCGCTGACCGGTGCTCACGATGGACGAATTCCTCCGTTTGCTCGCGTCCTGGCGCGGGATCGAGCCCGAACCGGGCAGCGAACTGCATTTCGAGCTCGCCAACTTCCCGACCGGCGGCCTCGGCCTGCTGGTCCTGCTGGGCTGCGCCGCAGTCCTGGTCACTGTCGGCTTCCTGTATCGCCGCGACGGCAAGAACCTGAGCCGCGGCCAGCGCTTCGTGCTCGGCACGTTGCGTGCGCTGGCGGTGCTGGCGGTCGTGCTGCTGCTGCTCGAACCCAACCTCGTCACCGTGAAGCGGGAGACGCGGCCGGGCCACACGCTGTTGCTCGTCGACAATTCGCAGTCAATGACGCACCTCGACGCGTGGCGGCGCGAGGACGTGCAGCCGATCGCGGATGGCTGGAAGGCGCTCGGCATCGCCGAACCGTCGGCCGCGCCGCGTCTCGAACTGGTGAAGAAGCTGCTCGAACACGGCGACGGCGAATTGGTGCGCAAGCTCGCCGCGAAGAACAACGTGCAGCTCTACTCGTTCGCCGGCAACCTCGACCAGTTGCCGTTGCTGCCACCGCCGCAGCCGAAGCTCGGCCCGGACGGCCAGCCGCTGCCCGTCGATCCGAATGCGCCGCCGCCGGTACCGCGCCTCGATCTCGCCAGGCTGACCGCCGACGGCCGCGCCACCAACCTCGGCGGTGCACTGCGCACCGCACTCGACAAGAGCCGTTCGTCGGAGATCGCCGCCGTGGTGTTCGTCACCGACGGTCGCCGCAACGCCGGCCCGCAGGCGGCCGAGATCGCGCGCCTGCTCAGCCAACGCAAGATCCCGCACACGTTCGTGCTTGGCATCGGCGACCCGTCCGAGACGCAAACGGTCGAGCTCACCCGCTTCGAAGCGCCGACCAAGGTGTTCCAGAAGGACCCGTTCGAACTCAAGGCCGTGGCGGCGTCGCAGGGTTACGACGCGATGCAGATCACCGCACGGCTGCTGCGCATCGACGACAAGGGCGCCGAAGTGGAGGTGCGCCGGCAGCAAGTGCAGATCGGCGGCGAGCGCGGCGAAGTCGCGATCGAATGGAAGGACATCTCGGCCGACGCGGCGGGCCGCTTCCTGTTCCGCACGGAACTGGTGCCGCCGGATGGCGAGCCGGTGGTGGCCGAACGCCACCAGAAGCAGGCACCGGTCGAAGTGCTCGACGAGAAGCTGCGCTTGCTGCTGATCGCCGGCAGCAGCAACCACGAGTTCCAGATCCTGCGCAACCTGCTGATCCGCGACAAGACGATCGACGTGTCGTGCTGGCTGCAGAGCGCCGATCCGAAGTTCCCGCAGGACGGCGACGAAGCTGTGCGCATCGAGAAGCTGCCCGAAGAGCGCATCGACTTCGATCCCTACGACGTGGTGGTGCTGATCGATCCGGACCACACGCGCCTGACGCCGCGTTTCTGCGAGCATCTGCAGAAGCACGTCGTCGAAGGCGGTTGCGGCCTGTGGTGGGTCGCCGGCGAGAAGTACTCGCTCGATGCGATGCGCCAGACGGCGCCGACGTGGCCGGTGGCGGA
Organism: Planctomycetia bacterium; assembly: GCA_005776475.1. Classification (GTDB taxonomy): domain Bacteria; phylum Planctomycetota; class UBA1135; order UBA1135; family UBA2386; genus UBA2386. The sequence goes on along the minus strand of SXPB01000008.1, from coordinate 10,236 downwards.
ATTGCTGCCGATCGTGCCCGACATCGAGTTCGCCGAACGCAGCCTGATCGGCCTCGGCAAGGCATTCGTTCGCGTCTGGCCGTACGCGCTCACTCCCGAAGGCGACGACGGTCTCGGCGCCAAGCTGACGCGCATCGCCGAGGGCCGCGACGACAGCCGTCTGTTGTGGGGCCGTCTGCCGGGCTTCCGCTTCTTCTTCCCGGTGACGCGATTGAAGCCCGCGGCGATGGTGCTCGCCGAACACACCAGCCCCGACTTCCGGCGCGGTGGCCGCGGCATGCCGATGATCGCGATGCAGAACGTGGGTGCTGGCCGCGTGGTGTTCACCGGCACCGACGAGTCCTACCGTTGGCGCTCGATCTACGAGCAGGCCTACAACCGCTACTGGATCAACGGCATCCGCTACTTGTTCGAAGGCCGCATGCAGGCCGGCAACACGCGGCTGCGCCTGATGGCCAGCGACGACAAGGTCGATCTCGGCGACGCGATCGAGATCACGGCCGAAGCTCGCGACGAAGCGCTGCAGCCGGTGCTCGTCGATTCGTACCCGGTGCTTATCGAACGCGAAGGCGAAGCCGCCGAGACCGTGCAGTTGGTGCAGGTCGAAGGCGTTCCGGGCAGCTATTCGCTGCGCTTCCGGCCGAGCCAGCTCGGCGCCTACCGCGTGCGCAGCGCCGACAAGGTCGGCAAGAACGTCGAGCTGACGTTCCAGGTGACGGCTGCGCAGATCGAACGGCCAGGTCCGATGGACCGCGCCGAACTCAAGGCGATCGCCGCCACGGTCGGCGGCGAACTCTTCGACACGCCGCAGCAACTGCTGGCCGCGCTCGATCGCATTCCGTCGCGTTCGGCGACCGACACGTTCCGCACGCCGCATGCGATCTGGGACGGTTGGCCGACGATCGTGTTCGTGCTGGTGGTGTTGTCCCTCGAGTGGCTGCTGCGCAAGCGCTTCAACCTGCTATGAACTCGCAACCGTCACCCACTGCGCCATCGACGTCGCCAGCGTCGCCTGCGTTCCTCCAGGCCGCGCTGCCCGGCCAGGCGGAGTTCGATCGGCTGCGCCGCAGCGCCCGCACCGGCATCTGGATCGAAACGCTGGGCATGGTCGCACTGCTGCTGGTGGCGTTCGCGCTGCCCAGCTTGCTGACCGATCGCCTGCTGCGCCTCGAGTGGATCTTCCGCGCCGTGCTGCTCGCCACGTTCGTGGTGGTGCTGGCCCGCACTGTGCAACGCCGGTTGTTCTCGCCGCTGTCGGTGGCGCTCAGCGACGACGAAATGGCGCTCGCGGTCGAACGCGCCGCGCCCGACGTCAAGCAGGCCCTGATCAGCTCGCTGCAGTTCGATCGAGAACTGCAAGCCGGCTCCGGGGTGCGCCACGTCGAGTCCCCAGCCCTCAAGGCCGCCGTGGTCGCTGACATTCGGCAACGCCTGGCGGCGATCCCGTTCGCCTCGGCGATCGATCGCTCCCGCGTGCGTCGCTACATGCTCGACCTCGCCGGCGGCGTGCTGTTCTTCGTCGGCTGGGCCTGCATCGACGGCGCTTCGTTGGCGACCTGGGCGGCGCGCAATCTCGCGTTGGCCAACGTCGATTGGCCGCGCTACACGACGCTGCGTCTCGCCGATGGCGACAGTGGCGAAGTGCGCCTGCCGCAGGGCGACGCCCTGACCGTGCGCGTTGCAGTGCAGGGGCCGGTGCCCGACCAGGTGTTCGTCGACTACGCGTTCGCCGGTGGCGAGAAAGGCAGCGAAGCCTTGAGCCGCACGGGCGATCGCGAGTTCACCTGGACGATCGAGTCCGTGCTCGCCGACATGACCCTGGAAGTCGCGGGCGGCGATGCGTTGCCGCTGCCGATCACGGTCAAGGTCGTCGAACGCCCGCGCATCGACGGCCTCGCGGTGCGCGTGACGTTCCCGGAATACATGGAACGCGATCCGGAAACCGTGCCGCCGACCGAAGGCGAACTGCGGCTGCCGAAGGGCGCGAAACTGTCGTTCTCGGGCAAGAGCCAGAAGGCGCTCACCGATGCGTTCCTGCTGTTCGGCAGCGACCAGAAGATCTCGTTGGCGCGCGGCGCCGACAACCTGTCGTTCGCCGGCGACTTCGCTCCGACCACGTCGGGGCTGCTCGTCATCGACGTCATCGACCACGATCGCCTCGGGGCCGGCACGCCGCCGAAGCTGGTGCTGCGCGTTGGCGACGACAAGCCACCGACGATTGAGTTCCGGTTGCGCGGCATCGGCGTTTCGATCACCACGCACGCTCGCATTCCCGGCGACCTGAAGATCCGCGACGACTTCGGCCTGCGTTCGGTGTCGACTTCGTTCCGCGCCACCGAGGACAAGCCGAACGAGAAGGGGGCGCAGCCGCTGCTCGAGGTGCCGTTCGTGAACGCCGAGGCGACCTATGGCGCCATGCTGCAGCGCAGCGCGCTGCGCTACGAAACGAGTGCGATGGTCGATCTGCGCCAGTGGAACCGCGTCGCGAAGGAAGACGATCCGACGAACCCGATTCGCCCCGGCATGCTGTTGTCGCTGCGCTTTGGCGCCAAGGACAACTTCGGCCCGGGCGACCCGCACGAGGGCTTTGGCGAGACGATGATGTTCCGCGTGGTGACGCGCGAGAAGCTCACCGAAGAACTGCGCCGCCGTCAGGTCGAGCAACGCCAGGAACTCGAACGCATCCTCGCCGAAGAACAGCGCGCCACGATCGAACTGCAAGAAATGATGGGTCCGGCCCAGGCCGGCGACAAAAGGAAGCAGGTCGAGGCGAGGCTGAAGGCGCTGGCGCGGCTGCAGCAGGCACTCGGTCGCCGCGTTGCGCTCGTCGGCGAGTCGTACCAACGCATCCTGCTCGAGTACGAGAACAACCGCCTGTGGGAGCCAAACCAGGTGCGCGAGACCGAGGCCAAGATCCCGGCTCCTCTGCTCGACCTCGCCAAGGACGCATTCCCGGCGACGACCCGCCTCGTCGATGCCTTCGTCAACACCAGTGACGAGGCGAAGCGGACCGATGCGGTCGCCGGCTACAAGGACATCGAGCGCCGTATCCAGGCCGTGCTCAAGCACATGACCCAGGCCGAAAGCCTCGCCGCGATGATCGAGGAACTCCGGGCGATCATTCGCATCGAGGACGACGCGATCAAGGCCACGAAGGGGCGGACCGAGGCCGCCGAAAACGACATCTTCTCCCCCAAGAAGTAGCCGAAGCCGAAAGAAGACATGCCCGGCTCCGACAAGCCGAAAGAAAACAAGTAGCGTTCCCGACCAGTTGGCCCGCTCCCGCGGGCGTGACCCCAGAGGCAATCATGATTCCACGAGCAATCGCCATGTTGATGGCGTTCCTGTTCGCGTTCGCGACGCCATCCGCGTCGCTGCGCGCGCAGCAGGATCAACCGGTCGCCGCCGCCAGCAAGCAAGACCTGGCCAGCGCCAAGTTCAAGGACCTGACCGAGCGCATGCAGAAGCTCATGGTCGTGTTGCAGAAGTCCGAGCCCGAGGACAGCAAGACGCTGTCGGCCGGCCTGCAGTACGTCCAGGAGAAGAAGATGATGGCGCGGCTCGACAAGGCCGGCGACCTGCTCAAGCAGGAGCGCTGGGACGAAGCCCTGGTGGTCATGGGTGACCTGCGCAAGGACCTGGCGACGCTGCTGGACCTGCTGCAGAACCGCAACGACGACCTGCGCAAGCTGCTCGAGGAGATCAAGAAGCTCGAAGCCTTCAAGAACCGCGTCGACGAGCTCGCCAAGGAGCAGACCGCGGAGAAGGAAGATTCGGCGCGCACGGAAGAGCTGCAGAAGCACCTCGCCGATCTCGAGGCGAAGAAGAAGGAGACCGAAGCGTTGCTGGCCGAGCAGAAGAAGCTGCGCGACCAGACCAACGAACTCGGCATGCAAGCCGCCGCCGAAGCGACGAAGCCCCTGGCCGAGAAAGAAGCCGAACTGCAGGAGAAGACCGAGAAGCTCGCCAAGGACCTCGAAGGCGTCGAGCAGAAGGATGCGAAGCTGAAGGCTGACGCCAAGAAGGGCGAACCCGGCAAGCCGGGCGACAAGTCGGAGCCTTCCGAAGCGAAGCCGAGCGAGGGTTCACCCGCCGCGGGCAGCTGCAGCGGCAAGGCCGGCAAGGCAGCGCAGTCGATGGGCAAGGCCGAGAAGCAACTCGGCGACCAGAAGCCCGAGCCGTCGCTCAAGGACCAGGACCAGGCGATCGAAGAGCTGAAGAAGACGGCCGAAGCCCTCGAAGAGATGGCCGAGGACGCGCGCCGCGAGCTGCTCAAGCTGCCGTTCGAACAGCAAGCGAAGAAGCAGGAGCAGACGCAGAACGCGACCGACACCTTGTCGAAGGACATGGAGAAGGCCGAGGAACCCGGCGAGCACGGCGAAGAAGCGCAGCCGACGCCCGGCAAGAAGCGCGTGCAGCAAGCCGTTCCGAAGCAGCGCGCCGCCGCCGGCCAGCTCAAGGAATACGTGCCTGCCAAGCAGAAGCAGCAGGACGCCAAGGAAGACCTCGAAGCCGCCAAGAAGGAGCTCGAGGATCGTCTCGCGCAACTGCGCCAGCAACTGCAGGACGAAGTGTTGCGCGCCCTCGAAGAGCGCTTCACCGCGATGCTCGCGCGCCAGCGCGAACTGTCGGCGCAGACGAAGACGCTCGACGCGACCCGCAACAACATCCTCACCGCCAGCGGTGCGCTGCCGGCGGCGCTCGCCGACAAGCTCGCCGAGCTCGCGACCGGCGAAAGCGATCTGCAGATGGAAGCTGCGGACGCGCTCAAGCTGCTCGAAGAAGACGCGACCACCGCGGTGTTCCCGCCGATGGTCGAGCAACTGCGCGATGACCTCGGGGCCGTTGCCAGCAAGCTCAAGGCCCAAGAGAGCGGCCAGCCGACGCAGATCGCGCAGCGCGAAGTCGAGGACCTGCTCGAGCTGCTGATCAACGCACTACGCAAAACGATAGAACGAAAAGAATGCGGGCATTGAACGGGTTCCGGCGGTGGCGGTCAGCCACCTCTCGTTCCCGTCTCGGCCGAACTGAAGATGCTGCGCTTCCTGCAGGAGCGCGTGAACAAGACCACCAAGGAACTCGACGCCAAGCCGGCGGAAGTTCGCACTGGTGAGAACTACTCCGCCGAAGCGGCGACTCTCGCCACCAAGCAAGGTCGCGTGCAGGACCTGATGCGTCGCCTCGCCGAGAAACTCGGCAAGGAGAACGACACCGAGGGCGGCCGATGAACGGCGCCCTCCGTGTGCTGTTCGCGAGCAGCCTGCTCGTGTTCGCGGCCGCGGCCCAGGAAGAAGGCATCGAGTCGCCGGTGCCGGCGGTTCCGGTGCCGCCGGTTGCGGTGCAGAACCCGTTCCAGCCGTTCGATCGCGTTCGCTTCGAAGCCGCCGCGCAGAAGCTCGGCGCCACGCCAGAGCAGATCGCGACGTTTGGCAAGCGCATCGACGAGGTCGGTCTCGCGCGCGCTGCCGACGATCTGCTGCGGGCCGCGGTGCCGACGTTCGACGCCGCGGTGAAGGTGCACGAATCCGGTGACCCGGCCGCCGCCGTCGAACTGACGCGTGTGCTCGCCGCGACGCAGGATCCGCTGCTGCAGGCGCACGTGCGCTACCACCTGGCGCGTTTGTTCCTCGACAGCGACGACCCCGAGCTGTCGATCTCGACGCTCAACGACTACCTCGAGAAGAACCTCAACCACTCGCCGCTCGATGCCGAGGCGGCGTACTTCTATGCGCAGTCGCTGGCGGAGATCCCCGCTCCCGACCTGGCGCTGCCGCGGTTCCGCGCGTTCCTGCAGTGGTTCCCGCAGGCGAGCGAACGCTTCCGTTCGGCGGCGCACCAACGCATCGGCGAGATCGAACGCCAGAACGAGAGCCGTCTGCACGGCCTCGCCGATGGCATGAAGAAGACCTCGCGCGACTTGCGGAAGAAGCGCTTCGACGACCCAACGCAGCAGGACCAGAAGAAGTACATCGAAGAGCTCGACGCGCTGATCGAGGAGTTCCAGGAGAAGGAGAACCAGAGCGGCGGCAAGGCGTCCGGTACCGGGCCGTCGTCGAACCCCGCCAACGAGAGCGCCCTGCCCGAAGGCGATGGCTCGGTCGGCAACCTCGAGAAGCGTCCGTCACTGGCGGATCGCTGGGGCGACATGAAGGACGCCGAGCGCGAGAAGATCCAGGCCGAGTTGAACAAGGGTCTGCCGCCGCAGTACCAGAAGATGCTCGAGGAGTACTACAAGAAGCTCGGCAAGGCGCAGAAGTGAACTCGGCCCCTTCGGCAACCCTTCTCGCCACTCTGTCGCGATCGCTGCTCGCTGCTGCGGCAGCGATCGCCGGCACCGCCGCTCTCGGCGCGCAGGACGGCCTGCGCGGCAGCGTGCGCACCATCGACGGCCGCACGATCGCCGGTGTGGTGACCTGCGATGAACAAGGCCAGGTGCGCGTGCAAACCGCCACCGAGCCGGTTCTGCTCACACTCGCCGAAGTGCAGTCGATCGCCCGCGACGATGTGGTGGTCGCGCCCACGGTGACTGCGCACCGCGTGTGGTTGCGCTCCGGCCTCGAACTCCCCGCTACGCGCATCACCGGCAAGCCGGCAGCCACCGGCAAGCCGACCATGCTGACCGTCGAACTGCCGGCCGGCATCACGATCGATGTTCCGCTCGGCACCGTGCGCGCGATCCGCCATGGCGGAGCCGAACGGCCGGAACCGACGATGTTCGCGGCCGACATGAAGAAGCCGCCGGGCAGTGACGACCTGATCTACGTGGTCAAGGACGGCAAGGCGCAGCGTTCGTCCGTCACCGTCACGGGGCTGTCCACCGAGCGCATCGCCTTCCTGCTGCGCGGCAACGCGGTCGAGTTCGAACTCACCGGCCTCGCCGCGATCGTGTTCGGCGGTACCACCGGGTTCGCACCGGATCGGCAAACCAAGCCGCGCACCGGCATCAACCTCACGACCGGTGAGCACCTCGAAGGCAAGCTCGTCGCACTCGACCAGGCGGCCGCCACCTGCCGCCTCGACGAAGGCACCGTGGTGACGGTCCCGTTGGCGCGCCTGGCGACGCTGCAGGTCGCGAGCGATCGCCTGGCTTGGATCCACGAGCTCACGCCCACGAAGGTCGAGCAGACGCCCGCCTTCGACCGCACCTGGCCGTGGTCGATCGATCGCACGCCAGTCGGCGCCGGCCTCGTGCTCGGCGGCAAGCGCTTCGAGCACGGACTCTGTCTCGTGCCGCGCACGCGCCTCACCTACGACCTCGCCGGCAAGTTCGACGTCTTCGAAGCGACGATCGGCATCGACGATCGCACCGGTCCCGAAGCGCACGCGGTGTTCCGCGTCCTGGTCGACGACAAGGTCGTGTTCACGTCCGACTCGTTCACGCGCGGCAAGCTCGCCGAAGTGTTGCGCATCGAACTGAACAAGGGCCGCACGCTCGTGCTCGAAGTCGATTTCGGCAAGAACTACGACCTCGGCGACTACTGCGTGTTCGCCGAGCCCCGCCTCGTGCAGAGGTGATCGCCGTGCGCGCGGCGTGAATCGCGCAACCGTTCCCCATGATGCTCGCCTTCACCCTCGCCCTGTGCGCCATCCAGGATCCGATGGCTGCGGTGACCGCCGGCCAGCAACGGCGCGTTGCCGTGGTGGCCCGCTGCGCACCCGCCGTCTGTTCGGTGATGTCGATGGACGCGCCCGGCGGCGGCAGTGGCGTCATCTTCGATCCGGCCGGCTTCGTGCTGACCAACTACCACGTCGTCGGCGAGCCGGACAAGGACTACAAGCTGCCCGCACCGCCAAAGCCAACCACCGAAGAACGCGCGGCGTGGAAGCTGGCCAACGCCGAGGCCACGGAAGCGCAGGAACGTGAGTGGTGGGAGCGCCGTGACACCGAGTGGAAGGCGGAGCACTTGCCGCGCGGCAGTCGCCACTACCGCAACAAGAAGGTCGGCCTGCCCGACGGCCATCTCTACGAAGCGGTCGTGCTCGGCATCGATCCCGGCAGCGACCTCGCGGTGCTGCGGCTGCTGCCCAAGGTCGCCGGCCAGACCTGGCCGCACTGCTCGCTCGGCGACAGCAACGCGTTGCTCGTCGGCGAGACCGTGTTCGCGATGGGCAATCCGTTCCTGCTCGCGACCGATTTCACGCCGACGGTGACGTTCGGCATCGTCTCGGGCACGCATCGCTACCAGGAAGGCCAGGGCAATCGCATCCTGGTCTATCCGGACTGCATCCAGGTCGATGCGCCGGTCAATCCCGGCAACAGCGGTGGTCCGCTGTTCAACGAAGCGGGCGAGGTCGTCGGCATCAACGGCCGCATCTCGATCGGCGATCGCGGGCGCGTCAACGTCGGCGTCGGCTTCGCCATCGCCAGCAACCAGATCGCGAACTTCCTCGGCGACCTGATCGCCGGGCGCCATGCCGAACACGGCACGATGGACATGAGCGCCTGGTTCATGACCGATCGCAGCGACGAGAATCGGCGCCGCGGCGTGTTCGTGCAGCAGCTGTTCAAGGACTCGGTGGCCGCGGAAGCGGGCATCGGGCTCGGCGACGAGATCGTGCGCTTCGACGGCATCGAGGTGCGTTCGGCCAACCAACTCGCGACCCTGGTCGGCGTGCTGCCGGCGCGGGCGTGGGTCAGCGTGTGGCATCGCCCGACGCTGGGTGATGGCGTGTTCGGCGAGGAACGGCGCATCACGCTGCGACTCGACACGCTCGACACCGGTTCGAGCCTCGATGGCGGCGGCGAGGACGCGCGCCTGGGCAGTCGCGTCGATCGTCGGATGGCGACGAGCGCGTTGCTCGTGCGCTGGCGCAATGTCGAAGAACCTGCCGACGCGGCCGCGGCCTGGTCGGCCGTGGCCCCTGACGGCACCACGCATCGCGCGGTCGCCCACGGCGCCCGGCTGCGGGTCGAACGTGGTGCAGTGACGTTGGTGCGCGAGGGCGACGGCAAGGGCTTTGCCGTTGCCGACGGCGCGATGCGCGACCTCACCGTCGAAGAGGCCGAACGCTTGCGGCGCGAGGCCTCGTGCAACCCCATGCTGTGGACGCGTGCCATCGCGCGCGAACGCATGAGCGAGGCGCTGCTGGTTGGCGGCGTTCACGTGCACGGGGCTCCCGCCTACCGGTTTGCGATTCCCGGCGACGGCGATTGCGAGGCCTGGTTCTTCCCTGACGGCACGCCGGCCGGCTGCTCGTTCCGCGACCCGCTGCGCAAGGCTCGGGTCGAACGTCACGTGCGCGGCGAGCAGTTGCGCTTCGTGGTCGATGGCGTTCTGGAGCCGGGCTGGACCGGCGGCCAACGCACGCTCGGCACCTGCGACGAAGCCTGGTTTCGGAGGCAATGATGCGCACGTTCCTCTCGCTGCTCGCCGCAACTGGCATCGCCACGGCCCAGACCGAAGACTTCGGCAAGGCGTACTCGTTCGCCGAACGCACGCCGCGCACACAGGTCGAACGCACGATCGACGGTCTGCTGCCGAGCCTCGTCAAGATCCACGGCGCCTCGGGTCTGCAGACCATCAGTGCGTACGCCACCGGCATCCTGGTCAGCAAGGAAGGGCACGTGCTCACCCTCGACCAGATCATGCTGCAGCCCGACCGCACGCGCGTCGTGCTGTACGACGGCTCGGTGCACCAGGCGAAGTTGCTGCCGGCCGACGATCGGCTCGGTGTGCGCTTGATCAAGATCGACCCGGACGCCGTGCGCGGCGAGCTGAAGCCGCTGTGGCCCGGTGAAGACACGTCGTTCCGCACCGGCCAGTTCGTGGTCTCGCTCGGCAACTGCTTCCGGCTCGCGGAGTTCTCCGAGAAGGTCAGCGCGACGTTCGGCGTCGTCGTCGGTCGCGCCAACACGGCGCTGCGCTACCGCATGACCGACGTCAAATACGACGGCGACATCATCCTGACCGACGCGTGCAACAACCCCGGCCACTTCGGCGGCGGCCTGTTCTCGCTCGACGGCCGGTGGCTTGGCCTCAACCTGCGGCTCATCGACAGCAAGGAGACCAACACCATGCTGTCGGCAGCGATGCCGCTGAAGGACCTGTTGCCCTACCTCGAAGAGCACGTGCTCGGCAAACCTCGCCCGCAGCCTGTGGCGAAGCCGGAGCCCGCGTGGTTCGGGGCGGTGTTGTTCGACAAGGCGGGACGGCAGTCGCCACCGGCCTACGTCGAACGTGTCGTCGCCGAGTCGCCTGCCGCGCTACTCGGACTGCGCAACGACGACCTGATCGT
>SXPB01000111.1 GCA_005776475.1 Planctomycetia bacterium | reverse complement strand
GCGGGGCGACCACGACGGGCGTTGCCCCGCTGAGGGGCAGGAGGGCGGCGCGGTCCTGCTGCGACATGGCGAGGACGGCGGCGCTCTGGCGGCAGGCTGCGGCCTCGTAGCGCAGCAGCTTGCGCCACTGCGGTACCGAACAGATCGAGTTTTCAGTTCGCGCGAACGCCACGAGGCACCTGCGTACCTCGTGGAAGACTTGGTGGGCGGAGCAGGATTCGAACCTGCGAAGGCTGAGCCACCAGATTTACAGTCTGGTCCATTTGGCCGCTCTGGAATCCGCCCGGCGTTGCCGTGCGCGCGTTCCTTGCCAAAGCAACGAGGCCGCATCACGGGCTCGTCGGGCCGGCCTGTTCGCATCTGGAGCTAGCGATGGGACTTGAACCCACAACCTCCAGATTACAAATCAGGTGCTCTGCCAGTTGAGCTACGCTAGCGGTCTAGCTGCTGCGGAAAGGACGAAGGACGATACCGACGAGCCCTTGCAGTTCAAGGTTGGCGGCAGGCTTTTTTCGCGGCGTTGGCGTCAGAAGACGCACGTAGTCGCAGCTGCAGGCGCGCCCGACGCGACCAGCTCCTGCACCCGACGCACGAACTCCATCAGGTCGAACGGCTTCTTGAGCACATCGCGCACCCACGGCAGGCGGCCCAAACGCCGCGAGATCGACTCGTCGAGGTAGCCCGAGATCACGATCGCCGGCGGTACCACCGGCAAGTCGCGCATGGACTCGAGCACTTCGATACCGGACGCGCGCGGCATGTCGAGATCGCAAACGAGCACCCCCCAGCCCGGCGCCCGCACCTTCGCCTTCGCCTGTTCCCCGTCGTACGCGTGCTCGACGACCAACCCGGCCCTGGTCAGGACTTCGGCTAGCAGGGCGCTCACGGCGCCGTCGTTGTCGGCGAGTAGTACGTGCGGCACGGGTTCGGGCCGGTCGAGGCGGACCGACGCGAGAGAGGAAGCCGGAACGCTAGAGGTCGGCAAGCCCCCTTGCCATCGCGCTCCTGTCGCAGACCTGTCGCGGCACCCCAGGGCGCCGGCGCTTGCGAGGGGCTCAGCCGCCGAGGGGCTGCAGCCAACTGACGTCCTCGAAGGGCACTTCCATCTTCACGTTGCCGTAGTCGACGGTGATCTGTTCGCGGACCTTGTCGATCTTGTGCACGATGCACAGTCGGCGCCAGCGCGGCAGGAATACCTGGTCGCCCTTCTTCAGGGCGTGGCAGAAGCTCATCCGGCGGCGGTGCAAGGCCGCCTGCTTCATCAGGCCGTCGACGACCACTTTCAGCCCCTTCGCGCGTTCGCCGTGGATGCCGGGTGCGCTGAGCAACGCCGTCAGTGGCTCCTGCATCGCCGTGTGCGCCCGCCGCAGTTCAGCTTCGACGACGCCATCGGCTTCCTCTTGCAGCCAGGTCTCCTTGCGCACCGCATCGGCCAACCGCTCCTGCAGGGCCTGCTGTCGCTCGACGACCTCGCGTGACATGTCCGCCGAACGGCGCCGATCGGCTTCGGCGTCGCGCCGCGCCACCTGCACCCGCTCGATCAGATGGTCCAACGTGTGGTCGCGCTTGCCCAGCAGTTCGCGGGCGCGCGCAACCACGGACGCCGGCATGCCGACGCGGCTGGCGATGTCGAGCGCGTGGCTGTTGCCGGGGATGCCGAGATCGAGGCGATACAACGGCCGCAGCGACGCGCCGTCGAACGCCATCGAACCGTTCTCGGCGCCTTCGTGCTGGTAGGCGAAGTCCTTCAGGCGCCCGAGGTGCGTGGTCACCACGGCGAACGCCCGCGCGGCAAGCAGCGCCTCGAGCACCGCATACCCGAGCACGCCGCCCTCTTCGGGATCGGTGCCTGCCCCCAGTTCGTCGAGCAACACCAACGTGCGGCCCGACGCATGCTGCAGGCATCTGGCGATGCGCTGCACGTGGGAACTGAACGTCGACAGGTTCTGCTCGATCGCCTGCTCGTCGCCGATGTCGGCCTGGATCGCGTGGAAGAACGGGAACTGCGCCCCCGCCGCGGCCGGCACCGGCACACCGCTGATCGCCATCACGGCCAGCAGGCCGATGGTCTTCAACACGACGGTCTTGCCACCGGTGTTGGGCCCGGTGACGACCAGCAGGCGATGCGGATCGCCGAGGGCGACGTCGAGCGGCACCGTCTGGATGCCGTCGCGGCGCTGCACCAGCAGCGGGTGGCGCGCGCCGGCAAGGCGCAGCGGCCCATCTTCAACGATCGTCGGCACGACGCTGCCGGCGTGCACGAGCCGCGCCTTCGCCTGCAGCAAGTCCGCTTCGGCGACGAAGGTGATCGCCTGCTCGATATCGATGCCGCAACGCCGCAAGCCGCGCGCAGCATCGGCAAGCACCACGTTGATCTCGCGATTCTCGGCCGCCTGCGACTCGGCCAGCCGGTTCGCGGCTTCGATCACGACTTCGGGTTCGACGAACAGCGTGGCGCCCGAGGTGCTGCGCTCATGCAGCACGCCGGCGACGCGGTTGCGGCTGTCGGCCTTGACCTGCAACACCGGCCGGCCATGCCGCCAGACCGGCTCGAACGCCTGCAGGTACTTGCGCAGTTCGAGCGAGGCCAGCACGGAGGACATCGTGGAATCGACGGCTTGCCGCGCCTTCTCGACCTCGGCCCGGATCGTCGCCAGCTTCGCCGAAGCGGTGTCGAGCACTTCGCCGCGGTCGTCGACGATGCGTTCGAGCTCCTCCACCAGGTCGGTCAGGTCAGGCACGGGGGTCGCAAACGCAACCAGGGCCGGCGTCGCGGCCAGAAACCACAAGCGACAACGTTGTGCCGCCCGCAGCAACCGCTTCAGGTCGGCCAGGTCGCGCGCCGCCATCACGTGCTCGCCCGCGAAGAACGGCAGCAACCACGACCGCACGTCGAGGGCCCCGCCCAGGGGCAGCTCGACGCGATCGTGCAACCGTGCCGCCAGTTCGGCCGTGGCCTGCAACCGGTGCCGCGCCTCGGCGATCGTCGGGCACGGGCCCAATGCCTCGACCGCCGAACGGCCGACCGGGGTGGTCAGCCGTTCCGTCAACTGCGCGCGCACGACGTGGAACTCGAGCGCGTCGAGATCGAACGGCGGCTTCTTGTCGGGAACGGTTGGCATCGGGCGCAGCATGTTGCCCGCTGCGTCCGCCATGTAAACTCCTCGCCCCCGATGAAGAGCGAACGCAAGACAGGCTTCGGCACGCGCGCGATCCACGCCGGCCAGGCTCCCGACCCCACGACCGGCGCCATCATGACGCCGGTGTTCATGACCAGCACCTACGTGCAGGAGGCGCCGGCGAAGACCAAGGGCTACGACTACTCGCGTTCGCACAACCCCACTCGCACGGCCCTCGAACAGAACCTCGCCTCCCTCGAAGGCGGCCGCTTCGGCCTTGCCTTCGCGAGCGGCATGGCCGCCATCCACTGCGTGCTCAACACGCTGCAGGCGGGCGACCACGTGATCGCCGGCAACGACCTCTACGGTGGGACCTACCGCATCCTGCGCACGCTCTACGAGAAGTTCGGCCTGCAGACGACGTTCGTCGATCTCACCGACCTCGCCCAGCTCGAAGCGGCGTTCCGGCCGACCACCCGGCTGGTGATGCTGGAGACGCCGACCAACCCTCTGTTGCGCTGCTGCGACCTCGCCGCGATCGCCAAGATCTGCAAGAAGCGCTCAGTGCTGTCGATGGCCGACAACACGTTCGCGACGCCGTTCCTGCAGAACCCGTTGGCGCTCGGCTGCGACATCGTCGCGCATTCGACGACGAAGTACCTCGGCGGCCACAGCGACGTGGTCGGCGGCGCCCTGATCAGCGACGACGAGACGCTGCACAAGAAGCTGATGCACTTCCAGAACAGCTGCGGCGGCACGCCGGGGCCGATGGACTGCTTCCTCGTGCTGCGGGGCACCAAGACGCTGCACGTTCGCATGGAACGACACTGCGCCAACGCCGAGCAGGTCGCGAAGTGGCTGACGCAGCACCCGCGCGTCGAACGCGTCTACTTCCCGGGCTTGCCGAGCCATCCCAACCATGCGATCGCCAAGAAGCAGATGCGCGCCGGTGGCGGCATGGTGTCGGTCGAACTCAAGGCGACGGTCGCGCAGGCCAAGAAGGTCTGCTCGTCGTTCTCGGTGTTCTCACTCGCCGAGAGCCTCGGCGGCGTCGAGAGCCTGGTCGATCATCCCGCCTCGATGACGCACGCCTCGATTCCCGCGGCGGATCGGCGCAAGGCGGGCTTGGAAGACGGCTTGATCCGGCTGTCGGTCGGCATCGAAGACGCCGACGATCTGATCGCCGATCTGGAGCAGGCGCTGCGCAAGCTGAAGTGAGCGCTGCGGCGACTCAGGCCATGCCCTGGGCTTCGCCGTCGTTCTTCACCTTCTTCGGCTTGTGCGTCGGCACTTCGCCGTCGTCATCGTCGTCGTCGAGCGACAGGTTGCCGACGTCTTCGCCGGACACCTTCTTGCGCATCAGACGGCCGACCTTGAACTTGACGATTCGCTTGGCGGGAACCGGAACCTTCTCGAGCGTGCGTGGGTTCTGCGCCAGACGGGCCGCGCGCTCGCGCGACTCGAAGACGCCGAACTCACGGAACTCCAGCCGGTTGCCTTCGGCCAATTCATCGATGATCGAGTTGAGGAAGGACTGGATTACTTCCTTGGCTACGACCTTGGTCACTCCCGTCCGGTCGGCGATGCGATGGACGAGCTCTTTTTTGGTGACTGTCTTCAACTGGGGCCTCCTGGAACAGCTGCTGATGCGGGCGAGACCTGCGACGAACCCACGCGCATCAAGTCGAGGCGGACTATACTGTTGCGGAGAGATTGTCAGCAAGGATCCCCAACTCGACACCCTGGGAGCGGCTCGCCGAGGCCTGGCCCGCGTACGCTCCCCATCTGCCGTCGCCCGCGGCCCTGGCGCGCCGTGACCTTGGCGAAGCCGTCGTCGAACATCGCACGTCGTGGGTTCGCCGGCTAAAGACTCCGATCGGAGATGTCTTCCTAAAGACCTACGAATACAAATCTTGGGGCCACCGACTGCGCAGCCTCGGCAAGCGGACGGCGCCGTGGAGCCAGCCCCGGGTGGTGCGCGAGTTCGATGCGTTGGCCTGGATGCTCGACCACGGTTTGCCCGCCCCTACGCCACTGGTCGCACTGGTTTGGCGTCGATTGGGCTTCGTCGCCCGGTCCACTCTTGTGACGAGTGCGTTCCCCGGAACCGCCGCCAGCGAACTCCTGCCGGACCTCGGTGCGGCCGAGCGCAACGAGGTCGCGGCCGCGATCGGCACATTGGTCGGCACATTGCACTCGCTCGGATTCCGCGACCGCAACCTCGACTTGCGCAACTTGCTCGTCGAATCGACGACGAACGGCTGGCGCATCGCCAAGATCGACTCGCCGCGTCATGTGCTGCGACCACCAGGCAAGCGCGAAGACGCTTGGACGCGCGCCGATTGGCAACGCTTGCGGAAGCAGCTGGACCCGCTCGGCCTGGCTGACGTCGCCTTCGCCGCCGCTACGCGCACGCGACGCAGCTAGTCACCCGTTCGCCGGCCAGCGCAAGTCGTCGAGACGCACCGCCCGCGGCGGCTCGGGACCGATCAACTCGGCGATACGATCCAGGCGGAACGGTACGCCGAGCATGCGCTCGAACTGCTCGTGGCCGTCACTGCCGGCCCCGCCCACGTCGAGAAACCAGCGAAACGCCGCGCGTGCCCGCGGCCAGTAGCGCCGCTTCGCGGCTTCGTCGGTTGGCGCGATCTCGTAGTAGATGAGGGCGATGTTGAAGGCGGCGCGCACCGTCGTCGGCGACTGCTCCAGGATCGACAGGTACGCAGCCACCGATTCGGGCAACTGCTTGCTGCGCCACAACGCCG
This sequence comes from Planctomycetia bacterium, assembly GCA_005776475.1. Taxonomy (GTDB): domain Bacteria; phylum Planctomycetota; class UBA1135; order UBA1135; family UBA2386; genus UBA2386. The sequence continues at coordinate 16,129 of SXPB01000111.1, read as the reverse complement.
CCGCCCGGTCCATGCGCACCGACAGATCGCCGGGCAGCTTCGCCTCGAGTTGCACCAGCAACTGGTTCGCTTCGTCGATGCGAGTCAGCCGGTACAGCAGCAATGAGACGTAGTCGCGCAATGCCGCGACGTCGTCCGGCACCGCCGCTAGGTAGGTCTTGTAGTCGATCGCCGCTTCGGCCTCGCGCCCGAGCTCGGCCAGCACCTGCGCCCGTTCGCGCCGCGCTTCGAACAGCTGCGAATCGTTGACGAGCGCGGCTTCGTACATCTCCAACGCCGGCAACAACCGCCCCTGCCGCCGCGTCACCCGCGCCAGCGACAAGTGCGCCCACGCAAACGACGGGTCCTTGGCCACGATCGCCTGCAGCGCGTTGCTCTGCGCATACGGCGTCTCCGCCAGCCGCGCCTTCATGTAGTCAGGCACCGGCGAGTTGCGCGGTGGCAGCGCGACGTAGAACTCCACCATCGCCGCCAGCGCCGCTCCACCCAGCCGCCGGGCCGCGTCCTGGCGCGCGAGATGCGCTCGCACCAGGTCGGGACAACGAACGGTGGCAAGGACGAGGTCCGGCATCGCCGCGGCATCGTCACCGCGGGCCAGGGCGGTCTGCGCCCGCGCCCATGCGGCTTGGCCTTCCGGGTCCTGGCAGCGGGTGTAGACGAGCGGATCGACGGCGTTGTCGCTGCGCCGAGGTCCGGTGTTGCACGCGGCGACGAGCGCCAGGAGCACGAACCACCAACGACGCGGGCACACCTTCATGGCCGTTGCAGCACGCCGTCGGCGACGACGAAGCCCTTTACTTCCTTCAGCGCCGCACTGGCTTCGCGTACGAACACGAAGTCGCCGCCCGCGGTCGCGTTGAGGGTCAGTTCGCGCCGGTCCTGGTAGATGCGGATGCGCACCTGGTGGACGGCCCGGAACCGCGTCTGCTTGCCGGCGACGAAAGCGCCGCTGTCGGCGAACTGCGGCGTGTCACCGATCGTGACGACGAACCCGTGCTCGACCTTGCCGGTCGTGTTGGTCCACACCGTCTCCTGGAAGCCGTCGCCACTCTCGCGCGCCACCGTGTGACGCTGCTTGTCGGTCGCCGGCTGGCCGACGTTGGCGTGGAAGTTGCCGGTCAACTCGACGAGCAGTTCGCCGCAGCCGACTTCGCGTGCGACCAGGAACGGTTCGAGCAACCGCCGCTCCGCCAACCGCCGCTGCTCGGGCGTCGCCGGTGCAGCCGAACATGCGGCCAGCAGCCAACCAGATGCCAACAGGATCGCGTGCTTCGTCTTCATCGGAACCTCCGTGGAACTACTTGGATGGGCGCAAGCCGATGCGCTCGCGCACCAGCTGCATCGTCGCCTCCGCCGCGACCCGCGCCTTCCTGGCGCCGGCATCGAGGATCTCGTCGAGCCGGGCCGGATTGTCGCGCAACGCCGCGGCGCGTTCCCGGATCGGCCCTTTCACGGCTTCCAGGTTGGTCGCCAGCATCTTCTTGCAGTCGACGCAACCGAGCTGGGCCGAACGGCAGCCGGCGGCGATCTCGGCGCGCTGCTCGGCCGGCGAGAAGAAACCGTGCCAGCTGAAGATGTTGCAGACCTCGGGCGTGCCGGGGTCCGACTTGCGCAACCGCGCCGGGTCGGTCTTCGCGCCGCGCAGCTTCTGCATCGTCTCGTCGGCGGTCTCGAACAAGCCGATCTCGTTGCCCTTGCTCTTCGACATCTTCGCCTGGCCGTCGAGGCCGATCACGCGCGGGGCGTGGCTGCGCACGGTCTGCGGGTCGGGGAAGGTCTCGCCGTAAACGAAGTTGAAGCGGCGCAGCGTTTCGCGCGCGAGTTCGAGGTGCTGGTCCTGGTCCTCGCCCACCGGCACCCGATCGGCGCGGTACAGCGCGATGTCGGCGGTCTGCAGGATCGGGTAGGTGAACAGGCCGGCATTGATGTTCTCCGGCTGCTGCGCGCTCTTGTCCTTGAACTGCGTCATGCGGTTCAAGTCGCCGAGCGGCGTCAGGCAGGTCATGATCCAGCCGAGTTCGGCGTGTTGCGGCACTTGCGACTGCACGAACAGCGTCGACTTGTCCGGATCGACGCCGCTGGCCAGGATGCCGATCGCCACCTCGCGCACGGCCTGCTTCAACACGGCCGGGTCGGGCCGCTGCGTCAACGCATGCAGGTCGACGACGCAGAAGAACGCCTCGTAGTTCTTCTGCAGTTCGACCCAGTTGACGATGGCGCCGAGGTAGTTGCCGCTGTGCAGCTTGCCGGTCGGCTGGATGCCGGACATGGTGCGAACCATGGCCTTGGTATACAGGAGTGAACGCACGCGACGAAAGGGCGCGCAGCGGTGTCGGAGCATCTGCGCTTTGGCGCCCTTTCCCGGCGCCCCACGAAGGTTGCTTCGTCGCGCCACGACCGCTCGGTATCCTGCTTTCGATTCATGGCGCTTCGCTCCCTCCTGGCCTGCCTCGCCCTGCTCGCGACCAGCGCCTGCGCCTTGATGCCTCGCGAACTGAACCTGACGCCGCTCTGGTTCCACCGCTGCGACGGCGAAGGCAACGTGCTCGAGTGGGACGCGGCGTGGCCGATCCTGCACTACGAACGCACGCCGGAGGGTGGTGACGACTTCCGCATCCGCCCGTTCTATCGCCGCGTCACCGAGCCCGAACTCGAAGCGGTCGAGCACCAGTACCTGTGGCCGTTCGGCCGCCACCGCGTCTACCCGGAAGAGACGTCGAGCCGGTTGTTCCCGTTGTGGAGCTGGCGCAGCCGCCCGAACGACGAAGGCACGCGCGACACCGATTGGTACCTGCTGTTCCCCTTCCTCTGGGGCGGCTCGTCGGCCGACGGGCGCGAGGACTACTTCGCGGTGCTGCCGTTCTACGGCGACATCCCGCAATTCCTGACCTACGACCGCTTCCGCACGGTGCTGTTCCCGCTGTGGGTCGCCGTCGACAAGGGCGGCCATCGCCACCACCTGTTCCTGTGGCCCTTCATCGGCGTGTCGGCGTGCGCCGAGAACGGCCACCAGTGGTTCCGCGTGCTGCCGTTCTATGGCCACGACATCGAACCGGGCAAACACGACCGCCGCTTCCTGTTCTGGCCGTTCGTGGCGTGGAGCACCGAGAACATCGACGCCGCCAGCGGCCCCGTCGACAGCGTCTGGCTGTGGCCCCTGCTCGGCTGGCGCGAGGGTCCGTCGGTGCACGGCTGGATGGCGCTGTGGCCGTTCTTCCAGGCGACCAGCAAGCAGGACCACTTCTACTCGCTGACGCTGCTGTGGCCGTTCTTCCGCTACTACTGGAACCGGGCCGAGGACAACCTCACACAGTGGTGGCTGTGGCCTTTCTACAGCCGCGTCACCAGCGACGACCAGCGCGCCTGGACCGCCTTGTGGCCCCTGATCTGGTGGCGTGAATACGACGACCCCGACGGCCACACCGCGCAGCAATGGGTGCTGCCGTTCTTCTGGCGCGTCGTGCAGGAAAAGAAGACCGGCGAGCGCGAGAGCTTCGTGAAGGTCTGGCCGCTGCTGCACCGCACGCAGCAGCGCGACGCCAACGGTGCGCACACCGGCGGCGACTGGAGCCTGCTGTCGCCATGGCCGTGGCGCAACGGCAACGCCTACGGCATGCAGGAGGCGTACGGCTGGATGTGGGAACTCGCCCGCGGCGTCCGCCGCGCGCGCGACGACGTCGCCGTCGATGTGCTCGGCCGCGCCTTCACGGCGCGCGAGCGGCAAGGCGAAACCACCGCCAGCGTGCCGTTCCTGTTCAACTACGAGAGCGACCGCAGCGGCAAGGCGACGCTGCGGCTGTTCCAGTTCTTGCCGATCCCGTTTGGCGGCGGCCAGACGGACGTTTCCACTGCCTCCCCTCGATGAACCCGCTCGCACATCTCGGCCAGTTCGTCGTGGCCCGCGCCGACGGCGCCGGATTCGTGTGCGAACTGTTGCTGCGCACGGCGCGCTACCTGCCGCGGCTGCGCCGCCGCTTCCGCTTCTTCCTCGACACCGCCTTCAACGCCGGCGTGCGCTCGCTGCCGGTGACGATGGTGGTCGCCGCCTTCGCCGGCGCGATCCTGGCGATGCAGACCGGCATCGAACTGCGGCGCTTCGGCGACACCGCCGTGCTCGGCACCATCACCGCGCTCTCCATGTGCCGCGAGATGGGCCCGTTCATCACCGGCGTGATCCTGGCCGCCACCGTCGGTTCGTCGATCGCGGCCGAACTCGGCACCATGCAGGTCAGCGACGAGATCGCCGCCCTCGAAGTGATGTCGATCGATCCGGTCGACTACCTGGTGCTGCCGCGCGTCGTCGCACTGGCGCTCATGTGCCCGATCATGACCGTGCTGTCGAACCTGATCGGCATCTACGGCGGCAGCGTCATCGCCGAACACAACCTCGGCGTCACCGGACCGCTCTACTGGGCGAGCGCCAAGGAAGCGCTGACCTCGTCGGGCATGCTGCTGCCGAAGGAAGTCTACGTCGGCCTGCTCAAGTCCTTCGTGTTCGGCATCGCCATCGCGACCGTCAGCTGCGCCGCCGGCCTGAAGGCCAGCGGCGGCGCGCTCGGCGTCGGCCTCGCCGTGCAGACCGCAGTGCGCAACTCGGTGCTGCTCATCATCGTGCTCGGCTTCATCGTCACCTGGTTCTTCTACTTCCTCGGCGGATGATCGAACTGCACTCCGTGCGCAAGCGGCTCGGCAGCCGGCAGATCCTCGACGGCATGTCGTTGTCCGTCGGCAAAGGCATGAACTTCGTGCTGATGGGTCCGTCCGGTTCCGGCAAGAGCGTCACGCTGCGCCACATCATCGGCATCCTGAAACCTGACGAGGGCTCGGTGCTCGTCGATGGCCAGGAAGTCTCGACGATGGATCGCGTGCAGCTGATGACGCTGCGCAAGCGCATGGGCTACCTGTTCCAGAACGGGGCGCTGATCAACTGGCTGTCGGTCGCCGACAACGTCGCGTTGCCGCTACAGGAACACGCGCGCCTGCCGAAGAGCGAAGTCGCGGACCGCGTCCAGCAGGTGCTGCGCCTGGTCAAGCTCGACCACGCCGCGGCGCAGTTCCCACCGAGCATTTCCGGCGGCATGCGGCTGCGCGCCGGCCTCGCGCGAGCGCTCGTCACCAACCCCGAGTACGTGCTCTACGACGAACCCAACGCCGGCCTCGACCCGATCATCAGCCACCAGATCCACGAGTTGATCGCGCAGGTGCGCGACGACCTCGGCGTCACCGGCCTGATCGTCACCCACTCGCGCGCCTGCGCCACGCAGTGTGGCGACCGCATCGGCATCCTCGAACACGGCAAGCTCGCCGTGCAAGGCACCGTCGACGAGATGGTGCACAGCGACCACCCCCTGGCCCGCGCCTTCCTCGGCGGCGGCGCCGATTGACCCAGGAGACTCCCATGGACCGCATCCGTCGCGACACTCTGCTCGGCCTCGTGTTCTTCGGCTCGCTCGGTTTCCTGCTGTGGGCGACCGTCAACCTCACCGACCTCGCCGTCGACAACGCCCGCCTGCGGGTCGCGTTCGCCCAGGCAGGCAGCTGCGAAGTGGGCACCAACGTGATGGTGCTCGGCAAGAAGATCGGCAAGGTCGGCGCCATCGACATCGACTTCAACAGCGCCGAAACCCCGGTGACGATGACCCTGCTGCTGCGCGAACCGATCCCGCTGAAGCAGGACTACGTGATCTCCGTGCGCGACGCCGGCGTGCTCGGCGGCAAGCAGGTCTACATCGATCCCGGCCGCAAGGGTGACAAACTGCCGCCGGAGACCACCTGGCTCGGCGTGATCGAGCCGGGCGCCTTCGAAGCGATCGGCAACATCGCCAAGGGCGAAGGCAAGCTCGGCCAGGCGGCGTACGACACGCTCGACGAAGCCCGCAAGTTCATGCGCCACATGAACGATCCGGAGACCACCATCGGCCGCCTCACCAACAGCCGCGAGCTGCACGACAGCCTGCTGTCGGCCAGCGACCGCATCGGCGAGATCCTGCAGGCCGTGCTCGACCAGAAGGGCGCGATCGGCGACCTCGTGATGAACGAGCAGACGAAGGACAACCTGCACCGCTTCGTCGCCGACCTGCAGTCGATCAGCCGGAAGATCGACGCCGGCAAGGAAGGCGTGCTCGGCGTGCTGCTCAACGACAAGGACGCCGCCGCCAACCTGCAGGGCATCCTGCGCAACATCGACACCATCGTCGCCGACGCGCAGAAGGGCGAGGGCATCATCGGCCGGTTGCTGCGCAACGACGAGCTGGCACGCAAGTTCACCAACCTCGTCGGCAACCTCGACACGCTGCTGGCGAACCTGACCAACCCCGAAGCGGGTGCCCTGGGTGCGCTGACCAGCGATCCGGCCACCGCCAAGGACATCAAGGCGACGATCGCGAACTTCCGCGAGATCACCGACAAGCTGACGCGCAACGAAGGCCTGCTCGGCGTGCTGATCAACGACAAGGACCTCGGCGTGCGCTTCCGCCGCATCATGACGCAGGTCTCGCGGGCACTCGAGGACGCGCGCGAAGCGGCGCCGATCGGCAACCTGATCCAAGTGGTGCTGGGCGCCTTCTGAGCCAAGGCGGCCGGGCCGTAGATCGCGTCTTCGAAGCGCGGAGGCGACGACGAACGGTTGACTCCGCGCGCAGCTGGCGCGAACGTTCCGCCCGGACTTCGGCGAACAGGAGTGCATTGCGCAACCCAGGGCCGTGTCCTTCGCACCTAGCGATCCCCGGAGTTCGGCACCATGTTGCAGCGCACACTCGTCCTGCTCACCCTCCTGCTGGCTGTAGTCGCGAGCGGCACTGCGCGCGCCCAGGACGACTACAAGGCCAAGCCGCTGCCGGCCGGGCCCGAGGCCTACACGCAGCAACGCTACCTGCGCGACCGGACCGCATTCTGGAGCGCAGCGCTGGTCGCCGAGGTCAAGACGGACCCGGCCAACCGCGCGGAATGGAGCACGCCACTCGACGCGCTGATGTTCGGCATGGCGGAGCTGTGGTTGACCCGCAACATCGCGCCGGAACAGGTCACACGACTGCGCAAAGCGGCCGCCACGATGCGCGAACTCGGCTGCACCCATCCGCTCGTCGCGTGGGCGGTCGCCTACATGGACTTCACCGACTCACAGCACGAAGCGGCGCGAGCCTGGTTCGAGAACGAAGTCGACGGCATTCGCGCCCGACTGGCGTCACAGCGCTGCCGCTACGTCGTCGAAAGCTCGGTGTGGGAGTTCGTGACGTTCCGCCAGAAGCAGGCCACCGCCGACGGCGAAAAACCCAGCCTGGACCTGCTCGGCGCCCTGGCGACCTCGGCCGAGTTCGGCGACGGCCACGAGCGCTTCTACCTCGACCTGCTCAACCGGCACTTCGGCGACCCGAGCGCCAACAACGGCAGCAACCTCGACAACCTGGACAAGATCGCCGGCAAGCCGAACTACGGCCTGCTGGTGCGACGGGCCGAGTACCACATGAAGGCAGCCTGGGCAGCGCGCGGCACCGGCTCGGCGGCGTCGATCGGCGACCGGGAGCGCGAAGCGTTCCTCACCCATGTCGAAGCCGCGATGGCGGCGGCCAGCAAGGCGCATGAACTGTGGCCTCGCCATCCGGAAGCGCCCGCGGCCATGATCTCCAGCCTGGGTGTCGTCGGCGGCGGCGAAGCCAACGAAATGCGCGCCTGGTTCGATCGCGCGGTAGCGGCCCAGTTCGACTGGCTCGGCGCCTACACGTCGTACCTGCACTACCTGCAGCCGCGCTGGGGCGGTTCGGTGCGCGAGCTCCAGAAGTTCGCCCAGGATTGCGCCGACACCGCGCGTTTCGACACCCAGGTGCCGGGCCTGTACCGGAGAGCGATCTACTACATCTCGCTCGACCAGCCGGACCGGCTGGCGGCATGGACCCGCAGCGCGGTGGCGAAGCGCCTCGAAGCGCTCGACGCTGGCTACACGGCAGCGGCGCGCAACGAACTGGAACACGAGACCGCCGACATCCATCGCATCGTGCGCCTGACGCTCGCCGGCAAGGCGGAGGACGCTGCCGCAGAGCACGAACGCAAGAAGCCGCGCGGCGTCGGCCGGATCCTCGAACAGTACGGGCTCGCCGAGGACTGGCTGAACAAGACGCTGCGACCGCACATGCGCAACTACCGGCCGGCGACGATCGCCGCGCGCGACGTGTTCGCCGGCTTCGAGACGGCGGCGTTCCGCGGGCACGACAAGGCCGTGCCGCTGACGACGAATGCCCGCGCGTCCACCGCCTGGCAAACGCGCGGCAAGCTGATGCACTGGTTCGGCGACGCCTTCGTGCAGGCCTACGCCAAGGCCGGCGTGCACGACGCGGCGTGGGACGCGGAAGCGCGCGAGTTGCAGGCGGCCTTCGGCTGCGTGCTGTTCGACGCCATTCCGACGAGCCTGGGCGAGCGCGCGGCCAAACTGCTCGAAACGGGCTGCAAGGACCCGCTCACGCTCTACGTGGCGACGCGGCTGGGCGCCGCCCACGAGACGGCGAGCCGCACAGCCAAACGCATGGCGACGATCGTCCCCGCGGTCGAGAAGGACCACCAGCCGGCGCTCGCGTGGTGGACCGAGGGCTACTACTACGACGTGGCGCACAACGTCGGCCGCAACGACATCGCGGCGGGCCTGGTGCCGCGCTTCCGCGCGAACATGGTGCAGTCGGCGGCCGGCCCGCAGTTCGCCGGCGAACGCGGCCGCTTGTACGTGCGGCTCATGTTCGACCCCAGCGACTACGCCCCGACCAACCCGCGGTGGCTCGACGATGCGATGGTCGAGCAGTTGAGCCAACTCGAAGGCGTCGACCCGTGGCTGCGGCATGTCGTCAATGGCTTGCACATCGTGACCAAGGTTCGGCGGTCACCGGGCACTGCATCGCAACGGAATGCGCGCCTGCGCACCGCCGCCGAGCACTTCGGCAAGGCACATGAGCTGCATCCGGATCGCCCCGAAGCGGCCACCGGCATGATCATCGTCGCGTCGTGGTCGCGCGACACCGAGTTGACGCCGCGCGAGTGGTTCGACCGCGCGGTCGCCGCCGAGATCGACTTCGAACCGGCCTACCGCGCCTTCGTCGATTCGCTGCGCCCGCGCGTCGGCGGTTCGATCCAGGCGATGCATCGCTTCGCGGTGGAGTGCCTCGACTCCGGCCGTTTCGACACTGAAGTGCCGCTCTGGTACGCGTGGACGCTGCGGGCGATCCAGGAGGAACACGGCACGCCGCGCGCCGCCTGGGCCGCCACCGGGGTCGGCAAGCGGCTCGACCGCATGTTCGCCGGCTACCTGGCCAAGGGCAGTCCGAAGTACGACGCCGCGTTCTTCCACTCCGGCCGTTGCCTCACCGCCTGGGCCGGTGGTCGCTACGACGATGCGGTGAACGCCTTCGGCGCCGCTGGGCGCACGTTCGATGCACGCTGGTTGCCGATCGTCGGCGTCGTGGATCCGGAACTGGTCGAGATCGACTTGAAGGCCGCCGCGCAACCGCGGCCGAAGTGAGCGCTGGCCGGCTGGCGGACGCCGCGCCTACGGATTCTGCACGGGGCGCGCTTCGCCCGCGTCGAGGAAGCGCGCGCGCAGTTCCTTGGTCGGGACCCAACACTCGTCCCGCTTGCCGAACCACCGATACCGGTTGCGCGCGATCCAGTCGTAGACGAGGTCGCGCAGCGGGAACGGCACCAACCAGAACACGGTGAGCAGCGGCCACGGGAAGCGCAGGCCGCGCGCGATCGCCAGCGCGGCGCCCGACTTCACCCGCACGCGGCCGCGGTGCGCGACGACGATGCTGTCGGGCAGGGCCGCGGTGACGCCAGCCACCGCCAACGCCGACTTCGCCGCCGCCGATTGCAGCGACGCGAAGCGGAAGCGCGCCCGCGCATCGCGGCGCAGCACGAACTGCACCGCCCCGTTGCACAGGTTGCAGGTGCCGTCGAACAGCACCAGCGGGTGATCTTCTGGCGACTCGGCCACGCCGCGATCCTACTGCGTCCGCTATCCTCCGCCGCCATGCTCGTCCGCGCCCTCGGACTGTTCCTCGTGCTCCCCGCAATGCTCGTCGCCCAGGCGACCCCGATCGACCCGGCGGGCCTGCCCGGCACCCGCATTCTCGCCGGCGGCGGCAAGATGCCGGCGGCCGTCTACGAGCACTTCCTCACGCTCGCCGGCGGCAAGGAGAAGGCGCGCATCGTGCTCATCCCCACCGCGAGCGGCCGCGCCGACGACGCCGCCGAACGCGACAAGACGCTGCAGCGCTGGCGCACCGACCATCCCGGCTTCACGTTCGAACTGCTGCACACGCGCGACCGCGCGCTCGCCGACAGCGAACCGTTTTGTGCGCCGTTGCGCACGGCGACCGCGGTGTGGATCGGCGGCGGCGTGCAGAAGAACCTCGCCGAGGCCTACCTCGGCACCCGCGTCGAACGCGAACTGCTGGCGCTGCTCGCGCGCGGCGGTGTCGTCGGCGGCACGTCGGCGGGCACCGCGATCCAGACCCGCACCATGATCGAGTCGGGCAAGGAAGACCCGATCGTCGCCACCGGTTTCGACCTGGTGCCGTTCGCGATCAGCGACCAGCACTTCACGCAACGCCAGCGCCTGCCGCGCCTGCTGCAGGTACTCGGCGAACATCCGGGCCACTTCGGCATCGGTGTCGACGAAAGCACCGCGGTGTCGATCGCCGGGCGAACGCTCTCGGTGCTCGGCAACCACAAGGCGCACCTGGTGCTGGGCAAGACGCCGACGCGCGACGAACGCATCGTCGAAGTCGCCGCCGGCCAGACGGCCGACCTGGTCACGTGGCAACGGACGGCGCGCGACCGCAAGTCGCCGCCGCCGGCGTCGCCCGCGGACAACAAGCAGCAAGGCACGGCGATCCTGGTCGGCGGCGGGCGCATTCCTGAAGCGATCGCGCAGCGGTTCGTCGAACTCGCCGGCGGCAAGAACGCGAAAGTCGTGCTGGTGACGGGGGCGATGCCGAAGGAAGGCCGCGGCAACGATCCGTTTGCCCGCGTGCTGCAGAAGCTCGGCGTCACCGACGTGCGCATCCTCGATTGCGCGCATCCGGGCGAAGTCACGCCGGAACAACTGCACAAACTCAGCGACGCGACCGCGCTGTGGTTCGGTGGCGGTCGGCAGTGGCGCCTCGTCGACGCGTTCGAAGGCACGCCCGCGATCGCCGCGTTCCACGCGGTGCTCGCGCGCGGCGGCGTCGTCGGTGGCAGCTCGGCGGGCGCGACGATCCAGGGCGAGCTGCTCGTGCGCGGCAATCCGCTCGGCAACACCGAGATGTGGTGCGAAGGCTACGACCGCGGGTTCGCCTTCGTGCCCGGGGTCGCCGTCGACCAGCACTTCCTGGCCCGCAAGCGCGAAGCGGACCTGACCACGTTGGTCGCGCAGTTCCCGGCGACGATCGGACTCGGCATCGACGAAGGCACTGCCGCCGTGGTGCGCGATGGGATGCTCGAGGTGCTCGGCGACAGCAAGCTCGCGGTGGTCGATGCGCGCGACGGCTCGAGCGAAACGACCTGGCTGGCGGCCGGCGAACGCTGGAACCTCACGCTCGGCAAGCGCCCCTGATCGTCAGCCGCGCGGCCACACCAACGCCACCACCACGAGCTGCAGTGGCAGCGTCACCAGGTCGACCGTGGCCGCGAACGGCGTCAACAGCACGCGCCAGCCGACCGCATCGATCGCGTCCGCAGTGCAATCCTCGTCGGCTTCTTCGCGCACCGGGGCGGAGCACAGGACCGTGGTGCAGCAGCCCCCAAGAGGAACCGCCGCCAGCAGGAGCCCGGCCGCCAGCACACTCGAACGCAGCGTGGAGACAGACTGCTTCGGCGATCGGGAAGGCCTGGCGCCACAGCGCCTGGCGACCGGCGGCTGTTTCGCCGCACTTCACCTGCCGAGGAAGTCGAGCATCGCCTTGCCCACCGGCCCGTTCGGCGACAGGTCGAGGTCGTTGTGCCCATACCCTGGCACCGAAACGAACGTCGCGTTCGGCATCGCCGCCGCCAGTTCGCGGCCGTAGCGGTCGGGCACGATCGTGTCGTGATCGCCGTGCAGCACGAGCGTCGGGCAGGTGACTTTCGCCGCCGAAGCGAGGTTGTCGAAGCGATGCGCGAGCAGCAACTTCACCGGCAACCACGGGTAGGCCGCCTGCGCCACGTCGGCGAGCCGCGTCGGCGGCGCGCGCAGGACGAGCTTGTCGACGCCACCGGCTGCGGCCGCATGCACCGCACAACAGGAGCCGAGCGAAGTGCCGACCACGACCAGCGGCACGCCGAGTTGCTGGGCGCGCGTGCGGGCCAGCGCCACAGCCGCGAGCGCATTCGCCAGGAGACTCGCCACCGACGGACGCCCGGCACTGGCGCCAAACCCCGGATGCTCGACGGCGATCGCTTCGATTCCGTACGCTGCGAGGTCCGTCGCGGAATACACCGAAGCGAACAGGTCCTCGCCGTTGCCGCCGAAGTAGATCGCGATCGCGCGTGGCCTGGCGACGCCGCCCGCCGCCGCCACCGTCGCGCAGCGCGCGCGCGCATCGCCCCCACCGACGAAACCGACCGCCGCCGGCGGCACCAGCACCGGGACTCCGCGATCGCCGCGCCCGGCACCTGGGAACACGAGCGTGTCCTGCAATGCCCACATCGCAGCGCACAACAGCACGTAGAACCCGACCGCGGTCAACAGGGCGATGGTCACGCGTCGTTTCATCCGTTGGCAGTTCCAAGCCCACGCGCTGCGAGCATCGACTCGACGTATTTGGCGAGCACGTCCGCTTCGACGTGCAGCGGGTCACCGACGCGCTTGCCACCGAGCGTCGTCCATTGCGCCGTATGCGGAATGACGGCGATGCGAACCGCGTCGGCGCGCAGTTCCGCCAGGGTCAGCGACACGCCATCGAGCGTGATCGATCCCTTCTCTACGCAGTAGCGCCGCAACCCGGGCGGCACTGCGACCCACAGTTCGCCGCCGGCCTGGGGATCGATCGGGCCGGTCACCCGGCCAACCCCATCGACATGCCCCTGCACGAGGTGCCCGCCGAGCGGGTCGCCGGCGCGCAGCGCCCCTTCCAGGTTCAACCGGTCGCCGACCAAAAGCGAACCGAGCCAGGTCCGCGCCAGCGTCTCCGCCGTCAAATGGAAGCTGGCGACCGTTCCAGCCAGTTCGACCACGGTGCAGCAGACCCCGGACAGCGCGATGGAATCGCCGATCCGGAACGGGCCGCGCAGACTGCCGAGATCGACCAAAACCCGGCGTCCGTCGCCCATTGCCACGGTGTCCCGCACCGTTCCCACCGCCTGCACGAGTCCCGTGAACATTCGCCGCAAGCCTAACGAACGCACCGACAGGCGCACCAGCCTGCTTGACCGCCCCCCATCTCGCCCCTAGTCTCCCCGCCCCTTCTTTCTGGCAAGGCACCTTTGCGCTGCGCCATCCTGACACTCTTTCCGGAGGCCATCCGGCCCTACCTGGACGAGAGCATCCTCGGGATTGCGCAGGCCCAGGGCAACCTCCGGGTCGACCTAGTCGACTTCCGGAACCACACCCTGGACCCGCATCGCACGGTCGACGATCGACCGTTCGGTGGCGGGCCTGGAATGGTGCTGAAACCGGAACCGATCTTTGCAGCCGTCGAGGACCAGGAACGCGCCCATGGCACGTTCCACAAGGTCCTGCTCTGTCCGCGTGGTCGCACCTTCGACCAGCGAAAGGCACGAGAACTCAGCCGGATGGACCGGGTGCTGTTCTTGTGCGGTCGCTACGAAGGTTACGACGAACGCATCCGCCAAGGCTTTGCCTGGGAGGAGATCTCGCTCGGGGACTTCGTGCTCGCCGGCGGCGAACTTGCCGCTCTGGTGATGCTCGAGGCCGCCGTGCGCCTCATTCCGGGCGTGCTGGGTTGTGCCGAGTCGGCCGTGCTCGAGTCGTTCGAAACCGAACTGCTCGACTACCCGACCTGGACGCGACCTCGCGAGTTCCGTGGCATGGCCGTGCCCGACATCCTGACGTCGGGCGACCATGCAGCGGTGGCACGCTGGCGAACCGAGCAGGCCCGGATCCTGACGCACAAGAAGCTCGGTAATGCACCTTCCTGACGACGGTCGAACCAAGAACAAGACCCCTCGCGCCACGCGGTGCGAGCCTTCGAGAACGAACCATGAATCTCCTTCGCACAATTGAACTGGAACACATGAAGCCGGCGATCCCGGACTTCGGCATCGGCGACACGGTCGAGGTGCACTACTTGATCAAGGAAGGCGACAAGGAGCGCGTGCAGTTGTTCTCGGGCACGGTGATCTCGCTGCAGGGCGCCGCCACGCGCCGCAGCTGCACGATCCGTCGCCTCGTCGCCGGCGAAGGCGTCGAACGCACGTTCCCGCTGCACAGCCCGCGCGTTGCCGACATCCAGGTGAAGGAACGCGGCATCGTCCGCCGCGCCAAGCTGTTCTACCTGCGCGATCGCGAAGGCAAGTCGACGCGCCTGGATCCGAACCTCGGCAAGATTCAGTACCCGCGCTCCGGCAAGGGCAACGGCAAGAAGCCGGCGCCGGCAGCCAAGTGATCCGGCCGTGCGCGGACGACCGGCAAACTGCTTGTCGCCCGGCACAGCTTGGACGAATCTCCGAACTCTGCGGGGCCGATGCCGGATTCCGGCCGCGGCCCTTTGTCGTTGTGCACCTCCCTGCGGCCGGCCACTGGGCCGTTCGCATCGCGCCTCCCGGCGCCTGACCACTGCCTTTGCTAAGTCCCTGACGGTTCCGATCGCCAGGGACCGATAACCGGACCCTTACGGACATGCTCGAGAACGCCCGTCGTCAGTTGTTACTGGTCCTGCTGAGCGTACTCGCCGGCCTTGCCTGCTGCTTCACGCTCGACATCCCGTACGGGGGCGACCTCGCTGGCGGTACCCAGCTCCGGTACGAGATCCCGGAGGACGTGGTCACTGCCCTGGTCACGAAGGAAGGGCAGTCGCGCGACAAGGTCATGGCGGACACCATCGCCGTCATCACCGAGCGCATCGACCCGACCGGCGTGCTCGATCCGTACATCACCCGCAGCGGTGATTACGGCATCCTGATCGAACTGCCGTGGTTCAAGACCGAGGCCGAGAAGCGCACCGTACTCGCCCGCATCGCCAACCTCGGCAAGCTCGAGATGCGCATCGTCGCTTACGACGGTCCGATCGACGGCGGCACCTCGTTCAACCTGAACGCGGAAGCGCAGCGGTTGAAGACGTGGCTGCAGAACCCGGAGAACAAGGCCCTGATCCAAGAGGATCAGCGCCAGATCCGCCGCTACAACGAAGACCTGCAGAGCGGCCCCATCGCCCAGGCCAGCCTCGCCTGGTACCCGCACCTGATCCGGCCGGACAAACAGAAGCCCGGCCAGTGGGAATCGCCGTACAGCTCGCCGGGCTTTGGCGCCCTCAACAAGTCGGTCGTGCCCGCCTACGAGGATGCCGAGTACAACGCCGGCACGATCCCGGAAGCGATCGCGAAGAAGGAACTGAAGGACCAGTTCCTGATCGAGTTCCTCGCGATCAACATGAAGGAGCAGCACTTCACCGGTGAGGACCTGGATCCCGCCGGCGTCGGTGCAGGCCCCAGCCGGCGCGGCGGCCTCGGCGTCAACTACCGCCTCGTCGAGTCGAAGACGAGCGCCTACACCGATTGGTCGGTGAAGTGGCTGCAGAAGGCCAGCGCGATCGTGCTCAACGGCTACGTGCGTTCGGCGCCGGTCTTCAACGACAAGATCCCGGGCCGCGGCATCATCGAAGGCGACTTCACGCCCGAGGAAGTCGAGGAACTGATCAAGGTGCTGCGCACGGGTTCGCTGCGCGTCGAACCGGAACTGGTCAGCAACCAGAGCATCGGCCCGAACCTCGGCGCGGCGGCCATCAGGAATGGCGCCTGGTCGCTGCTCGCGGGCGGCGTGCTCGTGTTCGCGTTCATGCTGCTCTACTACCGCATCGCCGGCACCATCGCCTGCGTCGCGCTGGTCCTGAACGTGTTCCTGCTGTGGTCGGCGATGTTGTTCATGCAGGCGACGATCACGCTGCCGGGCCTGGCCGGCATCGTGCTGACGATGGGCATGGCCGTCGACGCCAACGTGCTCATCTACGAGCGG
>SXPB01000110.1 GCA_005776475.1 Planctomycetia bacterium | reverse complement strand
GTAGTCGTCGGCGCCGAGTTCGAGCCCCTGCACCTTGTCGCGGTCCTGCCCCTTGGCCGACAGGATGATCACCGGGATCTCGCGGCCGGTCTCGCGCAGGTGCCGCAACACCTCGAGGCCGGGCATGCCGGGCAACATCAGGTCGAGCAACACGAGCGCCGCCTGGCCTTCCTTGGCGCGGCGCAGGCCTTCGCGGCCGTCGGCCGCCGTCAACACCTTGAAGCCCTCGAGTTCCAGGTTGTGCTGCAGGCCGGTGCGCAGGTCCGGTTCGTCTTCGATGACGAGGATGTGGGTCTCGGTCAGGTTCGTCATGGCGTTCGCCGGGGCGGGCCCGGATCAGAGGGGAGTATCGTGCGGCTTTGATACGGCGCTGTCGCTCGCCACGTTGGCGATTGGCAACGACAGCTTCATTACGGTGCCGCCGCCGTCGCGAGGCATGGCCGTGATCTCGCCGCCATGGGCGCGAGCGAAGTGGCGGACGAGGCTGAGGCCGAGGCCGGCCCCGCGCACTTCGCCCGAGTTGGTGGCGCGGTAGAAGCCTTCGAACACGCGGGCGTGTTCGCCGGCGGGGATGCCACGGCCGCGATCCTTGACCTCGACGATGGCGCTGTCGCCTTGTCGCGACAGCTCCAGATCGACTTCGTGTTCTTCGGGGCCTTCCTGGCCGTACTTGGCGGCGTTCTCCAGCAGGTTGACGATCGCGCTCTCGGCGGCGTTGGCGTCGCACTGCACGTGGATGCCGTGCGGCAGCGAGTCGATCAGCATGACGCCGCGCGACTCGAGATGCGGGGCGTAGGTCGTGGCGACCTGGCGCAGCAGTTCGCCGAGATCGACGGTGGCCGGCGCGTAGGTCAGCGTTCCGGCCTGCTGTCGCGAGAAATCGAGGATGCGCTGGATCAGCGTCGTCAGCCGTTCCGACTCGCGCGCGATGATGCTGCCGAACTCGGCGACCTGGTCGCTGTCGCGGGCGCGGCCCATGCCGAGGGTCTCGCCGTACATGCGTACCAGCGCCAGCGGCGTCTTCAGTTCGTGCGACACGCGCGACACCAGGTCGACCTTGAGGCTGGCGAGCTCTGCCTCGCGTGACACCGAGCGCCACGACCACAGCGCACCGCCGAGTGCGGTCACGAACAGGAACAGGATCAGCAGCGTGCGTTTGCCGCGCGCGGCTTGTGCGTCGGCGAGCAGTTGGGCCGGGTCGGCGGGATACGCCGCCAGCGTCAGGCCGTCGATCTCGGCGGTCGGCGCTTCATAGCCCTTCGGTGCTTCGGTGGGTGGCGGCACCAGCGGCTGATCGTCGGGGTCGAGCACGGCCAGGGCGAAGGTGTTGCCGAGCGCGAACTGCTCGAAGGTGGCGCCGAGGATCACGCGCAGATCGAAGTACAGGCCAACGCTGCTGCAGTTCCATTGCTTCTTCTCGGCCTCGGTGGCCGGGCGCACGCAGACGAGAGCGAGTTCGCCGTGGATCGTCGCCACCTGGCGCATCACCGCGGGCTCCGGTTCGCCGCCCGGCTGGCGCGTGCGGCGGTAGCGCAGGAACGGCTTCATCAACTGTTCGTAGGCGGCGGCGAACGAGCGGATGGTCGCCCGCAGGCTCTCTTCGCGCAGCAGTTCTTCGACCTCCTGGTAGTCGCGCGATTCGGCCGCGAAGGTCGCCCCCAGCCGCTGCGCCAGGCCGGACAGGAAACCATCGGGGTGGCTGTCGTGCCGGTTGGCGGCGATCTCGCGCAGCAGCTGCAGGCGGTCTTCGGGGCCGCCGAGTTCGGCCAGCGCCAGTTCGGTGAGCAGTCCCAGCGGGTTGGGCGTCCACGTGCGGCGCCGTTGCTGGCCTTGGATCAGGCGCTTCACGTTCTCGAACTGGGTGCGCGCGAGCCCGGCGGCGCCGACGCGAAGGTGCACGGTCGCCAGCCGGTAGCGCACGACGATCTCGGTGTCGTCGAGGTCGAACCGACGTTCACTGGAGCGGTCCGCGGCGCGTTCGCCGCGCGGATTGGCGACCTCGAGCTTGCCGACCAGGTGTTCGAGCAGGCGGGTCGCGTCGGCGAACTGTTCGCGTTGCAGCAACAGGTCGACGGCTTGCAGACCTTCCCGGTAGGGATTGTCGGAGCCGAGATCGAGCGCGCGCGACAGGGGCAGATTGACCGTGTAGGACGGCAGCGCCGGTTCGACGACGCCCATCTGGTCGTCGAGCAGCACGATGCCGCGCAGCGCCGCGTGGTCACGTTGGGCGGCCATCACCATGGACGTGCGCACGAGTCCGTTGCGCGTCAGCAGCGCTTCCGATTCGTCCAGGATTGGCGGCAGGTAGCGCGCGAGTTCCTGTTCGATCGCCTTCTTGGCGCTGGCGACGAACGTGCGGCCTTCGCGTTCGAGCGCAGCTTCGGCCAGGGCACCGGTGCGCTGCAGCTCGCTCCAGCCTAGACCTGCCAGGATTGCCAGTGGCACCAGGAAGGTGCAGAGCGCGAGCAGGTGACGGTGGCTGAATCGGGTGCGCGCGGTCTGCATCGGGCTTGCCGGAGGGCACAAGCGTAGCTTCGGCAGGGCGCGCCCGATAGCTGCCGACCGAATGCTCCGTGGCACGGCCGGCAGGCGGAGTCGCGGCGGGCGCGCGCAGGGGCGGCGCCCGCAAGTTGCTTCACTGGATCGTGAAGGCGTAGCCGTCGGTCCCCGTGAACAACGGATCCGGGCAACCGCCCGGCGCCAGGAAGTCGATGCCTTGGATGTAGATCAGGACATTGATCAAGGCGCCGTTGTTCGGCAAGGACAACGTGTGCAGCGGGCCGCCGACCAGCAGGTCGAGGTTATGCACGACCGTGCAGCCGCAGAACGGGAAGCCGACCGCCTGCGTGCCGTAGGCGATGAACGGGAACCCCAGCGCACCCGTGATCGACGTGTGCACATCGCTGCCGATTTCGCCGTTGCCGATCGCGACGATGTCCGCGGCACCGCAGGTGGCCGGGATGCGCGTCAGCGTCGAGGGCTTGGTCAGCAGGCGCACGCCGCGGAACGCGGTGTTGGCCGGGGCGGCGGCAATCGCGTTCACCACCGAGGCGACGCCGGTGTCGACCACCGACACCAGGCTGTTGCCGGCGGCGAGGTTGGCGGCCGTCGCATAGAGCGTCGTGACGCCGTTGAGGCGGATACCGGAGAGGCCGCGGAAGCCCGACGTGCCCTGGATCGTGTAGGCGAGGGTCCAGGTGGCGCCCGACAGCGTCCACTTCTGGATGCCGCCGTTGCTGGCCACCACGCGGTCGTCGGCGACGAACAGCGTGGTCGGGCTCTCGAACCAGAAGTCGTAGCCGGACGGGCCGCTCGTGCTCGACATGCCGGGCAGCAGCGTGCACGAGTTGCCCGAAGTGGTCGGGAAGCCGGTGCCGACGGTCGAGACACCGTGGAACAGCGTCGACGCCGCCGAGCCGTAAAGCTGGTTGCCGTAGATGCGGAGCACGCGGTTGTTGAGCGGCGTCGGCGAAATCACGAGCGACGTGGTCGCCGCGTGCGTCGCGTGGCGAATGCCCTCGCTGCTGCCGGTAATCCAGTAGTTCTGGCCGTCGGTGCTGGCGACGCAGCGGATGTTGCGCGTCGAGTAGGCGTCGGTGAGTGCGGTCGAGGTGTCGACGTTGGCGCTCATGTCGATGCGGGCGACGACGCGCGCCACGGTCGGGTTCGCGGTGGTGGCGACGCTGGCGAGACCGGGCGCTACGCCATAGCCGCCGAGCACGATGTACTGGCCGTCGGCGGAGATGTTGAGGAAGCCCTCGGACGTCGCCGTGCCGCTGTTGGTGCAAGGATTGTTCAGGCCGGCTGCAACCGTGGGCATCGCGATCGACTGCACCAGCGTGCCGCTCGTCGTGTACTCATCGACGAAGGTGGCCGTCGATGCATTGGTGAGGGGTGCTACACCATCGCCGACGCGGGTGATGACGAGGTTGCCCTGGGTGAACGGGACCTGCGCGAACAAGGCGCTGGCGAACAACGTGGCCACTGCGGAGAAGCGCAGCGAGCCGATGGCAAGAGTGTGGTTCATGGGGGAGGACCGAGGTATTGACCACATGCAACACGACCGCGCGTCGATTGTCGATGCAGCCAACGGGACTTGGCGTGTTCTTGGCGCCGCGATCACATACGCCGCTGCGGATGCGTTTTGGTCAGCGGTCGCGACGACGCAGTGTTATCGCGTCGATGCAGCAGGGCAGCTGCGCGTCGGGCGTCGTCTGGAGTTCGAGATCGATCGTGGCGCCTTCGCCAGGAATCGAAACGCGACCCGGTTTCTCGCCGCGGGCGCCGACCACAACTCCATTGGTCGCGGGAACAACGGCAACTTCCCAGGTGCCCGCTGGCAGCGGCAGCCGCAGCGCCGACGTGCCGTGCGTCGTGCGGCGCAGCTGCAGCCGGCCGTCGGCGGCGGGCACGGCGCTGGACTGTGCATCCATCAAGAAGGCGAACAGCGCACCGATGTGGCCGGTGACGCGCGCTTCCGCGGCAGCATCGGCGGTGGCCGGTTGGTGGCGACGCACGATGGGTTCGGGCTGCTGGTAGGCGCCGAACAAGTACGCGGGGATCGTGATCTCGTCGCCGTTCCGCTGCACGCCGCTGCGGCCTTCGCGCGCAATCCACAACGGCACCACGAGCGGCTCGGTGACTTCCGGCAGGATCTCGCGCAGGCCGAGGTCGATGCGCACGCAGCGGTAGCCCTCGAGGAAGCGGGCGTCGTATTCCATTTCGCACGCACTGACGAACACCGGCAACGGCAGCCCTGGCGGGTTGCTGAACAGCAGCAGGTCGGGCGCGCGATCCAGCACGTAGCGACCGTTGCCCTTGCGATGGCCGGGCGGGCGCGGGATCTCGGGACGCATCGTTGCGATCCACGCCGGTTCGGGCGTCGTCGCGATGGTGCGGTCGCACAGGCCGAGCAGGTCGAGGCTCGGCAAGCGGCTGTAGAACGGCACGGCGCCGGCGGCGTCGACGGCGAGCAGTGGGCGCTGTTCGCCGAAGGCGCGCTGCAGCATTTCGCCCGTGACCTTGCCGCGCCATTCCCACACTTCGCCGCGCAGTTCCGTGGTCTGCGCGTCGTTGCGGGCGCGCTCGACGCCGAGGGCGCCGAACAGCGCGACCAGGATGCTCGCGGCCACCACCTGCAACCACGTGCGGGGCGGTGACGGCATGGCGCCCAGCGCCAGCAAGGCGAGCGGCGCCACCGTCGCGTGCAGCAGCCGGCGGCCGGGGAAGTGGTCGCCGCCGATCGCCACCAGGTAGGCAAACCAGGCGACGAGGGGCAGCGCGAGCAGCAGCACCTTCGGTCGTGTCGCGCGGTGCAACCCGCCGAGCAGGAGTCCGACGGCGGCGACGATCGCGATGCCGCAGTGGGCGCGCAGCGCGTTCATCACGTAGTCGAGGCCGGCGGGGAGGGCGCTGGCATCGAACCCGGCCTTCACGTGGGCGGTGTTCGGCACGAAGTCGCCGTGGTAGGCGAGCCGGAAGCCGAGCTGCAGCAGGAACGCGGTGAACGGCAGAGCCGCGAACACGGCGGCGCGTGCGCAGCGTTTGCCGAAGCTGCCTGCGGTTGCAAGCGCGAGTGCGGCAGCGATCGTGGCGACCCACAACGGTGCATCCGGTCGCGTCCAGCAGGCCAGCGCGAACGGCACGCTGGCCAGCAGCAGCGTCGAGCGCGGCCACGCAGCGATCGTCGGCTCGGCATCGATGGCGCGCACCAACGCCGAGAAACCGAACGCCAGCAGGCAGAACAGCAGCGGGCCTTCGAGGCCACCGAAGGTCCACCCGAGCACCACCTGCGTCGATGCCGCGAGCAGCGGCGGCAGCGTGGCGAGCACGGTCGTGCGCGCGTCGTGGGGGCGCAGCGCGCGCGCCAGCGCGAACATGCCGAGCGCCGTCGCCACGCCGCCGAGCAGGCGTGCCGCATCGACCAGATCGATCCCGGTGGCGCCGAGCGCTGCGCAGAGCAGCACCCACAGCAGGTTGCTGTAGCCCTCGACGCGTTCGCCATCGGTCCAGGTGAGTCCGTCGCCGGCGAGCAGCCGGGCGCTGAAACGCAGCGAGATGAACGCATCGTCGCTGAAGAACGGCCACACCAGGCGCGTCTGCCACCACGTGAGCAGCAGCGCTGGCAGCGTGGCGAGCGCCGCGCGCGCATTCGGCGCGGACCGTTCCCCGGGCGGCGTGTGCATCAGTAGAGCAAGAAGCGGCGCACGCGCTGCCACCAGTCCGCGGGAGGGGCTGCCAGCGTGTCGAGAGCCGCCAACGGTCGATCGCCATCGACGAACTCACGCACCGCCGGACTGCCGGCCAGGATGTCGATCGGCAGCAGCTTCGCTTCGTATTCGTACGGCGGCTGCCGCCATGCGAAGTGCTGCGGCCACAGCTCGCGCATCGCCCGCAGCAGCACCAGCGTGGTGCGGTACGAACGGAACGTGCTCGCGTCGGTCGGATGCAGGAACAGGCCGCCGCACGGCTTGCCCTGCCACTTCTGGAAGGTCGGTTCGAACTGTACTGGGCGCATCGCAACGCCGCGCACATCGTGCGCTGCAACCAGCGCCAGCAGTTGCCATGGCTCGACGAAGGGCGCGCCGAACTGTTCGAACGGCGTCGTGGTGCCGCGCCCTTCGCTGAGGTTGGTGCCCTCGAGCAGCACCTGGCCCGGATAGACGAGCGCGCTTTCGAAGCGCGGCAGGTTTGGCGACGGCGGCACCCAGGCGCGGCCGAGGTCTTGCCACGTCATCGCGCGGCGCCAGCCCTGCATCGGCTGCGTGCGCACGTCGGCCGACAGTCCCATCAGGTCGTTGCACAGGCGCGCGAGCTCGCCGAGCGTGAGGCCGTGGCGCATCGGCAGGCTGGCGCGGCCGACGAAACTCTGCCAACCCAGGTCGAGCAGTTGGCCTTCGGCGACTTCGCCACCGAGTGGGTTCGGGCGATCGAGCACCAGCACCGGAATGCCCTTCTGCGCGCACGCTTCGAGGCAGTAGGTCAGCGTCCACACGTAGGTGTAGACGCGGGTGCCGACGTCCTGCAGGTCGACGACGAGCAGGTCGAGGCCGTCGAGCATCGCCTGCGACGGCTTGCGCGTGTCGCTGTAGAGACTGTGCACCGGGATGCCGAGCCGCGGATGCCGCGCGTGCCTGGTCTCGATCATGTTGTCCTGCTCGGTCGACCACAGGCCGTGCTGCGGCCCGAAGATCGCCTTCAACTTGCCGGGATACCGCTTGTCGAGTGCGTCGGCGGCGTGGCGGAAGTTCTTGTCGACCGAGGCCTGGTTGCACAGGAGGCCGAACGTGCGGGCGCTGCGCAGCACCTCGGGCGGCGCCTGGCAGACGATTTCGAGACCGAGGTGGATGGGGTTGCCCATGGCGCGGTGGGTCACGGATACAGCAGGAACGGTTTGCGGCGAAGCCGGAACAGGGCCACGTCCTTGGTGAAGCTGGCAACGATGGTCTCGGCGGCCGTGCCGGCCAGGATCGCATCGCGCGTGGCCGGATGCTTCAGCAGCCAGTCCAGCTTCTTCGTGTCCCACGCCTCGCTGTGCAGCGCGCGCAGGGCGCACGCCACGTGGATGCCGGTGCGCACCGCTTCGAACGCGCGCCAGTCGGTGAGCAGCACGTGTACTCCGCCGCAACGTTCGCCGCGGAACTTGCTCGCGGTCGGCGTGAAGTGCACCGGCACGAAGGTGACGCCGGGCAGTTTGGCGGCGCGCAACGTCGCCGCCAGCCGCACGCCGTCGCACCACGGGGCGCCGAGGATTTCGAACGGTGTGTCGGTGCCGCGGCCGACCGAGAGGTTGGTGCCTTCGAGCAAGCCGATGCCCGGATAGACGATCGCCTGCGACAGCCGCCGCATGTTCGGCGACGGATCGATCCACGGCAGGCCGGTGGCGTCGTAGGTGTCGACGCGTTGCCAGCCTTCGCAAGCGACCACGTGCAGATCGACGGCGAGGCCCTGTTCGCCGACCAGCATCCGCGCGAACTCGCCGGCGGTGAGGCCGTGGCGAAGCGGCACGTTGTAGGCAGCGACGAAGTCGGTGGCGCCAGCGGCGAGCAGCGGGCCTTCCATCGCGATGCCGCCGATGGGGTTGGGCCGGTCGAGCACGACGAAGCGCAGGTTCTTCGCGGCGGCGGCTTCGAGGCAGTTCCGCATCGTCGACACGTACGTGTAGAAGCGGCAACCGATGTCCTGGATGTCGAACACCAGCGTGTCGACGCCTTGCAGCATCGCGTCGGTCGGCACGCGGGTCTCGCCGTAGAGCGAGAACACCGGCAAGCCGGTCGCTTCGTCACGCGTGTCGCCGACCTTCTCGTCGACCTTGCCTTCCCAACCGTGCTCGGGCGAGAACAGGGCGACGAGCGTCACGTCCTTTGCCGCGCGCACGACATCGACGGTGCGGCGGCCGTCGAGGGTGCGGCCGGTGTGGTTGGTGATGAGGCCGACTTTGCGCCCGCGCAGTGCCGCGTGACCGCCTTCGCTGTGGGCGACGACATCGATGCCGGTGCGCACTTGTGCGGTGGCGGGCGCTACGACGAACGCGATCGAAACCAGCGCGGCAGTGAAGTGGCGAAGCGAGGCGAGCCGTGGCATGCGCTGCGGATCCTAGATCGACGGACGATTGCTGTCGCCGTGTGCGGTCCGGCTTTTCACGTTCCGACGCGTTGCGTTCCTGGTTGGCACTACGTGGGCACCGACCGCGTCACCAAGGCGGCGAGGTAGCCGACCACGATCGTGCTGAGCGAACTCACGAGGCCGTGCCACGGCCACGCCAGCTTGTAGGCCTGCACCCCTTCGGTCGCGCTGTCGATGTCGATCGCCGGCAGCACGAACACGATGCCAACGATCGCCAGCAGACCCGCGACGAGGCCGACCAGGGACGCCGTCGGCGACCGCCGCGGCAGCAGCGCCAGCACGAACAAGCCGAGGATCACGCCGGTGGTGATCGCCGCGATCGCCAGCACCTTGCCGACGATGGGGCTGTCGTCGCCGTAGTCGATGATGCCGACCAGAATCTGCAGGCCGCAGAACAGCAGCGTGGCGCCCTTCGCTGCCCGCAGCGCGAACGGGCTGTCTTGCTGGTGCCCTGTCGCCGGCAACAGGAAGTCGTTGACCAAGGCGCTGGCCGACGCCGACAGCGAACTCGACAGGGTCGACATCGCCGCCGAGAACAGCGCGCCTAGCACGAGTCCGACGAGGCCCACCGGCAGATGGTTCACGATGAAGTCGGCGAACACCTGGTCGCCCTTCGTGAATGCTTCCTTCGGCGGGTTCTGCAGGTAGTACGCCGACAGCCCGAGCCCGATCAGCAGGAACAACGCGAACTGGGCCAGCACCAGCGGGCCGCTCCACAGCAGCGCGTTCTGGGCATCGCGTTGCGAGCGCGCCGACAAGAAACGTTGCACGATCATCTGGTCGACGCCGTGGCTGCCGATCGACAGCACCGCGCCGCCGATCAGGCCGGCCCAGAACGTGTAGGTCGAGCCGAAGTCGAGCTGGAAGTCGAACACGCGCAAGCGGTCGGCGGCGG
Organism: Planctomycetia bacterium; assembly: GCA_005776475.1. Taxonomy (GTDB): domain Bacteria; phylum Planctomycetota; class UBA1135; order UBA1135; family UBA2386; genus UBA2386. Next base: position 7,386 of record SXPB01000110.1, on the reverse strand, counting down.
CCGCATCGCTGAGCATTTCGCCCAAGCCGCCGTCGAGGCGCGAACCGATCACGGCCAGCGCGACGATGGCGCCGACCATATAGACGAAGAACTGCATCACGTCGGTCCACACGACCGCCTTGATGCCGCCGATCACGGTGTAGACGACGGTGCCAAGCCCGGTGACGACGACGGACCGCGGCAACGACCAGCCGAACATCAGCTGCAGCACGACCGCGGTCAGGTACAGCCGCAACCCATCGGCCAGCGTGCGCGTGACCAGGAACATGCCGCTCGCGAGCGTTCGCACGTGCGGGCCACTGCGTTGGCGCAGCACGTCATAGGCGGTGAACAGTTCGCCCTTGAAGTAGAGCGGCACCAGGAACATCGCGGCGATGGCGCGCCCGACCAGGTAGCCGAGCGGCAGCTGCAGGAAGCGCAGGTCGCCGGTGCCGAACTGGGCCGAGTAGGCGACGCCGGGCACGCTGAGGAACGTCACCGTGCTGGTTTCGGTGGCGACGATCGACAGCAGCAGCGCCCACCACGGCAGGTCGCGATTGCCGAGCAGGTAGTCGCTGGCCGACTTCTGGCCGCGGCCCATCCACAGCCCAAACGCGATGGTGCCCGCCATGTAGAGGCAGAGCAGCACGAGGTCGAGCGGGGCGATCGACATGGAGACGCGGTATAGCCGCCGGTCCAGGTCGCGCCTACGCCAAGTTGGAGGTGTCCGGCGCGTCTTGGTCGCCCGCGCGCGGGCTGCAGGTCGCCCTGCACTGCCTGCGCAAGTAGGCTCGTCGAAGATCGCGCTGCCCTGGAGGCGCTCCTGCCATGACTCGCATTGACCTGTCGCAACTCACGACCGAAGCCCGCAACCCGCGCACGATGCAGCTCGATGCGTTGTCGACGCTCGAACTGGTCGCGGTGATGAACGACGAAGACCGCCAGGTCGCCGAAGCGGTGCGCCACGAGCTGCCGCGCATCGCCGCCGCGATCGACGCGATCGCCGGGCGCATGCACAAGGGCGGCCGCCTCGTCTACTGCGGTGCCGGCACTTCGGGGCGCCTCGGCGTGCTCGACGCCGTCGAGTGCGCGCCGACGTTCTCGGCGTCGCCCGAACAGGTGCTCGGCCTCATCGCCGGTGGCCACGGCGCCATCCACAAGGCGGTGGAAGGTGCGGAGGACAGCGAAGCGCTCGCGGCGGCGGACCTGCGCGCGCTCGGCATCGGCCCGAAGGACATCGTCGTCGGCATCGCCGCCAGCGGCCGCACGCCGTACGTGCTCGGCGCCCTGCACACCGCCAAGGTCGCGGGCGCGCTCACCGTCGCCGTCGTCTGCAATCGCGGCAGCGCCGTCGCTGCGGCGGCGCAGTTGCCGATCGAAGTCGTCAGTGGTCCCGAAGTGCTGACCGGGAGCACGCGGCTCAAGGCCGGCACCGCCACCAAGATGGTGCTGAACATGCTGAGCACGGGCGCGTTCATCCGGCTCAACAAGGTCTACGGCAACCTGATGGTCGACCTGCAGGCGACCAACGACAAGTTGAAGGCGCGCGCAGTGCGCATCGTCGCCGAGGCCGCCGGTTGCGACGCGGCGACTGCAGCGGCGGTGCTCTTGCGCTGCGATGGCGAGGTGAAGGCGGCGATCGTCGCGCAGCAGAAGCACACCGAACCGCACGTCGCGCGCACGCTGTTGTTCACCCACGATGGCAGCGTGCGGGCTGCCCTGGCTGCGCCGTGACCGGCACCGTGGCCGCCGCGGCGCCGGCCTCGCGCTGGCTTGGTCTCGACACCCTGCGGGGAGCGACCATCGCGGCGATGATCCTGGTCAACAACCCCGGCCGTTGGCAGGAGAAGTACCGGTACGATCCGCTGCGCCACGCCGAGTGGCACGGCTGCACGTTCACCGACCTCGTCTTCCCGACGTTCTTGTTCTGTGCCGGTGTCGCGATCGTGCCGGCGTTCTCGCGCAAACTCGAAGTCGGCGCACCTCGCGGCCCGTTGTTGCGCGCGATCGGCCTGCGGGTGCTGGCACTCGTGCTGCTTGGCATGCTGCTGTCGGCGTTCCCGTTGGTGACGTTCGCCAAGGGCAAGGACCTGTGGGAGCCACTGCAGTCGGTGCGGCCCCTCGGCGTGCTGCAACGCATCGGCATCTGCTACGGCATCGCGGCGTTGTTGTTTCTATTCACGACAGCGCGCACGCAGCTGCGGGTGCTGCTCGGCTGCCTGTTCGGGCATTGGCTGCTGAGTACATGCGTGCCGGTGCCGGGCTTCGGCATGCCGAACCTCGACGATCCGATGGGAACGCTGCAGGGCTGGCTCGACCGCACCTTGTTCGGCGACCACATCTGGGTGAAGGGCCAGTACGACCCCGAAGGGTTGCTCGGCACGCTGCCGGCGCTGGCGACGGCGTTGTTCGGCGTGCAGGTCGGGCGCTTGCTGCGCGCGCATCCGGAGCCGGAAGCGCGCGTCGCGGTGCTGCTGCGATGGGGTGTGTTGTGGCTGCTCGCGGGCGCGGTGTGGAGCTGGTTCCTGCCGCTCAACAAGCCGCTGTGGACCGCGAGCTATGCGGTGTGGACTGCCGGCATCGCGACCTGCGGACTCGGGCTCTGCGTGTGGGCGTTCGAACAGAAGGGTTGGACGAAGTGGGCGCACCCGCTGCAGGTCTACGGCGTGAATGCGCTGCTCGTGTTCGTCGGCAGCGGGCTGCTCGGTCGCGTCGTCGGCTCGCTGTGGAAGGTGCAGGTCGACGGCAAGGAGGTCGCGGTGAAGGAATGGTTCTTCGCCAACTGCCTGCTCGCGCCGATCGGCGATCCGCGCCTGGCGTCGCTCGCGTTCGGGATCGTGTGGATCCTCGGCTGGTACGCGGTGCTCGCGTTCCTGTTCCGGCGCGGGCTCGTCTGGAAGGTGTGACGTCGGCCCGATCTCAGCGCGGCACGAGCCGCAGCGAACGCAGGTTGAGCACGGCTTCGCCCGGCTTGTCGAGCGCCCGCAGTTCGAGTTCGCAGCGGCCCGCCGGCAGGTCGAGTTCGCCGAGTTCGACGTCGCGATAGTCCTGCCAGCCGCCGGTGCCGGCGACCCGGAACGCCAGCTTCGACGCACCGCAGGAGAGCGTGCACGAAGCCCCGGCCGCCGCGTCCTTGCAGGCGATCTCCGCGACCACGCGGCACCGTGTCGCGCGTTCGGTCAACAGCGGCCACGCCGCGAACGCCTTCGGATCGAGCCAGTAGCCGAGGTTGAAGCGCACGTCGCCGATCACGCCGACCCGTTCGATGCGCAACTCCGGCCCGTGCAGCGTGGCATCGTGCGGCTGCAGCACGAACGCACCGTCGGCGCCCGCCGCCACCGCGAACGGCAGCACGACCAGGTCGCCGCTGCGCTCCAGCTTCACGACGCTGCAGGCGCGATCGACCGCTTCCTTCGGCAACGTGAGCGTGAGCCCGTGTTCGCCCGACGCCACCGCGACCGTCGCCTTGCTGCCGAGCAACGACGCGGAGTCGATCGTGGCGCGCATCGGCACGCGCAGCTGGCCGTCCGCGGGCCAGTCGAACACCAGCAGGTACAACGTGTCGCCCTTCTGCGTCGCGCGGCCCCACGACAGTTTCGCGAACGGGCTCGCGGTGGTGCCGTAGATCGCTTCGCCGTGCGTGCCCAGCCACGCGCCGACGCCGCGCAGCGCCTGCTGCGCCGGTTCGGGCACGCGCCCCTTGGCGTCCGGGCCGATGTTGAGCAAGAGGTTGCCGCCTTTGCTGACGATGTCGGCGAGCAACTGCACGACGGTCGTTGTGTCCTTCCAGTTGGCGTCGTGCGCGGAGTAGCCGTAGCTCTCGTTGAGCGTGTGGTTGACCTCCCAATCCATGCCGGGCAGTCCCGTCGGCGGCACGTACTTCTCGGGCGTGCCGTAGTCGCCGTTCTTGTTCTCGAGGCCTTCGTAGAGGCGGTTGTTGACCAGGATGCCCGGCTGCTTCCGGCGCAGCAGGTCGAGCAGGGCCGGCGCGCCCCAGGCATCGCCCTGCCGTTGCTTGTCCGAGTAGTCGAACCAGATCGTCGCCAGCTCGCCGTAGCCGGTCAGCAGCTCGTCGACGTGGGCCTGCATGTAGGCGACGTAGCGCGCATGGTCACGCACGCGGCCATCCTTCGGGTAGCCGGGCAGCGCCATCGCGTAGGCGTCCGGATGCTGCCAATCGAGCAGCGAGTAGTAGAAGCCGGGGCGCAGGCCACGCGCGCGCATCGCGTCGGCGAACTCGCGCGCGACGTCGCGATCGGGCGGCGAGATGTTGGTGCCGCCGGTGATGGGGTTGTCGAGCGAGTACGGGTGCTTGGAACGGAACAGCGTGAAGCCGTCGTGGTGCTTGCTCGTCATCACCGCGTAGCGCATGCCGGCATCGTGCGCGAGTTTGGCCCACGCGTCGGCGAAACCGGGATCGGGCTGGAACATCGGTTTCATCGCCGCTGCGTACTCGGCGCACGGCACCGCGGCCCAGTTCTGGATCCACTCGGCGTAGTGCTGTGGGTAGACCTTGCCGTTCCACTGGCCGCCCGCGGGGGAGTAGAGGCCCCAGTGCACGAACATGCCAAAGCGCGCCTCGCGCCACCATGCCATGCGGGCCTCGCGGTCGGCAGCCCATTGCGCGAGTTGCGGCGTGGTGGGTGCGGGCGTTGGTTGCGGATCCTGGAACGCGGCGGCGGAGAAGGTGACGAGTGCGGCGGCGAGCATCGGCGAACGGTAGCAGAGCTGCGGTGCGTGCCCCAGTCTTGTCGCGGACCATGCAACGCGAACTCGGTCGGTTGCCATCGAGCCATCGGTCGATCGGGCGACTGGCCGGTTCTGTGCGGTGCTCCTACGATTCGAGCCCGATGCCGAACCCGACCGATCGGTTCGCGTTTTCGCGCAGCGCGCGCGATCTGATCGGTTTGGCTGCAGCACATCCTGAGTTGCACCGGGTGGCGCAGGCCACGCGACCCGCGCTGGCCGCGGTTGCTCTCGGGATCGACAAACTCGAAGAGGCGCTCGACCGGGAGCGCCGCGAACTGGTGCGCACCAACGAAGCTCGGCTGCAGCGTTATCTGACGGCCTGTGCCACATGGGAGTCACCCGGTCGCAGGAACCTCGTGCACGCTGATCCGCCCGTGCCGCAACCAGCCCTCGGTGAGCAGCCAGGTGCGGGCGTCGGTCACCGGCCGCACGATGGCGTCAAGGCCATGGACCGTGATGCGTTCGCGGAAGCCAGTGAACCACGGTGCTGACGTGAACGTGTCGATTGCCTGCGGAACGGCGACCTCGCGGCCTTCGGCGGCGTGCTTCTTGCCGTTGCCGAAGACGTAGCGGAGCGCGTTGCGGACCTCGCGCGGCGACTTCAGGATGTGGTCGTGGTAGCGGTCGGCGAACACGCTGCCGCGGCGCGACCACAGCTTGTTGAGGGCCCTGGCGATTCGGATCAGCAAGCCCTGCAGGCCGCGGCTGAGGGCGGCGCGATCCTCGGCTTCGCAGATCAGGTGCAGGTGGTCGTTCAGCACCGCGTAGTGGCACAGGCGGAACGCGCCGGTGAGGTTGCGGGCGCAGCCGGCCGCGAACGCCGCGCGCAGCGCTTCGTGCGTGGTCTTGCCGCGCAGGCGGGGCAGGCCGGACCGCAGTTTGAGCGTGACGTGCACCGGGAAGCGGGACGCGAGCGGCGCCCGCGGACGGTGATCGACGCCGGGCCGGCCGGGGATCTTCGGCTTGCGGCCGGCACCTGGACGGGCCCCGCCGCGGCCGGGGTGAAACGGCAACAGAGGGTCGAGGCGCTTGCCGCTCGCGCCGCGGGCCTTCGAACCGCGGCTCTGCTTCCGGCTTCGCGCCGTCCGACCCTTCTTCGTTCGACCGGCCTGAGCCCGTTGCTTGGAATCCGTCGCCATTGATTGCGCATATATACACTCGTGGAGCTCAGGATGCAAGCAGGACACTGGGGTGCAGACCGGTTAGATCCTTTACAGATCAGACCGACTCAGGGGCTGACACTGACCGGGAACATGGTTGACACCTGTCCTGAGGCTGGGCCAACGCTTCTCGGATGCCATGGAACGAGACGAACGCGATGCGTGATCGGATTCGATTCATCCACGAGTGGGAGAAGGGCGACCTGTGTGCGATCCTCAAGCGGCACGGTTTGTCGAGCGCCAGGCAGAGAGCAAGACCCAGCGCGCCCTCGCTTCAGTCGAGATTGCCCATGCGCCCCGACTGGAAGTCGTCGACGGCCTGGCGGATCTCCGGCCAACTGTTCATCACGAACGGCCCGTGCCCGACCACCGGCTCGTCGATGGGTTCGCCAGTCATCACCAGCACCTGCGCATCGCCGCCGCGCGCGCACAGTTCGAGCGTGCTGCCGTCGCGCTGCAGGATCGCCAGTTCGTTGCTCGCCACCGCGTCCGCGCCGGCAACCACGATCGCACCACGCTGCACCAGCAGCAGCGCCGTGTGTCCCGCCGTCAGCGGCAGCGTCGTCGGCCGTTCGGCGCGCAACGTCACATCCCAAAGCCCAACGGGCGTCACCGTGTGCGCCGGTCCCGTGGCAGAGAGCAACGTGCCGGCAATCACGCGCGCCTGCCCCGCGTTGCCGGGCAACGCCACGACCGGAATCGCCGCCGACTTCAAGTCCTGGTAGCGCGGCTTCTGCATCTTCGCGCGCGCCGGCAAGTTCACCCACAGCTGCACCATCTCGAACGTGCCACCTTCGCGCGTGAAACGTTCGCCGTGCATCTCTTCGTGCACGACACCCGCCGCCGCCGTCATCCATTGCACGTCACCGGGGCCGATCGTTCCGCCATGTCCAGCCGAATCGCGATGCGCGACTTCGCCTTGGTAGGCGATCGTTACCGTTTCGAAGCCGCGGTGCGGATGCGGGCCAACGCCGCGTGCCTTCGTCGAAGGCGCAAAGGTGTGGGGTGCGGCGTAGTCGAGCAGCAAAAACGGGCGGAACGGTTCGGGCTCTTGGTACGACAGGAAGTTGCGGACGGGGAAGCCGTCGCCGACCCAGTGCGGTTGGGCGGGCTTGCGGATCTGGTGGACGCGTTTCATGCGGGGCTTCTGGTAGGCCAGGTTGGCGCCAAAGCAATTCAAGGCGCCGCGGGCAAGGTGCGATGGCCGCCGGGGTCCTTCTTGAGTTGGCGCCACAACGCCGCCTGGTCGCGTTTGCGAACTTCAAGCTGATGCAGTCCCTCGGCGGTGCATGCTTGCAGCGTCGCCTCGTGTCTGCCGATCGCGGCGCGGCCGAGCAAGCGATGCGGCGGCGGCGGCGTGGTCGCCGGCGTCTTCGACAACGCCAAGAACGAGTACGGCAGTGCGCGCAGGTCGATGCCGACGTCGCGCGCCGTGCGCACCCATTCGCCGCTGGTGAACACTTCCGGCGGCGGTTCGGCGAAGAAGTGGCACCAGTCG
>SXPB01000109.1 GCA_005776475.1 Planctomycetia bacterium | reverse complement strand
GGCACGCACGGCAAGACCACGACCACCGGGCTCACCGTTGCCGCGTTGCGCGGAGCCGGGGTCGAGCCCTCGCACCTGATCGGCGGCGAGGTGCCCGAACTCGGCGGCAACGGTCGCTGGGGCAACAGCCCCGAGTTCGTCGTCGAAGCCTGTGAGTTCAACCGCAGCTTCCACAACCTGCGGCCGTACGGGGCGGCGATCCTCAATCTCGACCACGACCACTTCGACTGCTATCCCTCGACGGATGAACTGATCGAAGCGTTCGCGGGCTACCTCGCGCGCGTTCGCCCCGGTGGTGCGGCGTTGCTCGAGGAGAGCGTGCCCGGGGCAGTGTTGAACAGCCTGCGCACCGACGTGCGCATCCTCACGGTCGGTTCGGGACTGTTCGCCGACATCCGCGCGATCGACGTGCGCGACGACCTCGGCCGCTTCTCGTTCGTGCCGATCGTCGATGGCCTGCGCTTGCCGCGCGTGCAACTCGCGCTGTCGGGTCGGCACAACATGCACAATGCGCTGTTCGCGCTCGGCCTCGCGCACGTGTCCGGCGCCGACCTGGTGGGTGCCTGCAGCGGCCTCGCCGAGTTCGGTGGCGTGCGGCGTCGCTTCGAGATGCACAACGGCGCTGCCGGTGGCCTCCTGGTGAACGACTACGCGCACCATCCGGTCGAGATCCGCGCCGTGCTGCAGGCGGCGCGCAAGCGCTTCCCGGGGCGGTCGTTGTTGGCGGTGTTCCAGCCGCACCAGTTCCAGCGCACCCTGTGCCTGCTGCCCGAGTTTGCGACCGCGTTGGCGGCGGCCGATCGCACGCTGGTCGTCGACATCTACGGCGCGCGCGAGTCGGCCGAGATGAAGGCCTCGGTGTCGGCCCAGGACCTCGTACAGGCTATTCGTGGCCAGGGCGGCGTCGCCGAGGCGGGCGGTGGTGTCGACGGCCTCGTCGACCGCGTGCTGCAGCACCGCCGCCGCGATGAGATCGTGCTGCTGCTGGGGGCCGGCGACATCGATCGGGCCCTCGGAGGCATCGTCCATGGCCTCTGATCTGCGCCTGGCGCTGCACGGCATGCGCGGCGCCGTGCGCGAACGGGTGCCGCTGGCGCCGTTGATGCACCTGCGCATCGGTGGTCCGGCCGACTGGTTCCTCGAACCGTGGGCCGAAGAGGACGTCGCCAAGGCCATCGTCGCCTGCCGCGAGCAGGACGTGCCGCTGCGGGTGCTCGGTGGCGGCAGCAATGTCGTCGTCGCCGATGAAGGCGTTCGTTGTGCGGTGCTGGCGATGACCAACCTGAACCGCATCGTGCGCGATGGCAATCGCATCACCGCCGGGGCTGGGGTGACGTTGCCGAGCCTGCTGCGCGCAACCAAGGAAGTCGGACTCGCCGGACTGGAGAAACTGACCGGCATCCCGGCGCAGGTGGGCGGGGCCGTGGCGATGAACGCCGGCACGCGCGAAGGCGAGACCTTCGAGCACCTGGTGTCGTTGACCGTCGTCGACGTGGACGGCGGCATCGCCGTGTGGGGTCGCGACCGCTTCCGCGCCACCTACCGCGATGGCGGCCTGCGCGATGCGGTCGTCGTGCAGGCGACCTGGGAACTGCAGCCGGACGATCCGAAGGCCATCTTCGAACGGTTCAGCACGTCGCTGAAGCGCCGCAATGCGACGCAACCGGTGTCGACGCGCAGCGTCGGCTGCGTGTTCCGCAACCCGGCGGGCGATGCCGCCGGTCGGCTGATCGAAGCGGCCGGGTGCAAGACGTTGCGCCAGGGCGGGGTCGAGGTCAGTGGCATGCACGCGAACTACTTCATCAACGAGGGGGCCGGCTCCGCCGCCGACTTCGTCGCCTTGATGAACGAGGTGCGCGCGCGCGTTCGTTCGAAGTTCGGCGTCGAACTCGAAGCCGAGGTGAAGTTCTGGGGGTTCTGAATCGGGACGCCTCGCCGCGCCTCGACCCTGGACGTTCTTGCATCCGCGCGGACAGAGCGATCTCCTGGTCGCCGATACCGAATCCGCAGCACCAACCACACGTCAGGAGAATCGATGACCGAAGACGCCGTCGCGATCGAGTTCAAGGGCCGCCACGACCACATCACCGAGCGCATGCAGGAGCACGCCGCGAAGAAGCTCGCGCGCCTGGCGCGCTTCAGCGACCGCCTGGTGCGGATCGAGGTCGTCGCCGACCACGTGCACAAGAACCCCGAGGTCGAGTTGATTGCGCACCAGCGCAGCGGTGCGCCGCTGGTGGCCAAGGATCGCGGCACCTCGTTCTCGGCAACGATCGATCTGCTGGTCGACAAGCTCGAGGCCCAATTGCGCAAGCAGAAGGAGAAGCGCAAAGACCACAAGGTGCCCGGCGCCAAGGCAGTGCGCGCTCGCGCCGGAACCGGCCGTGGCAAGGAGTCCCGCGGCGTCGACGAGGAGACCTACGAAGAGGTCGTGCGCAAGTCGATGCGATCCTGAACCGGCCCGAGCCCGCCTCCCGGCCGGCTCGACGTTGCGCGGCGGCACCTGATTCCCGACACTGCGGGCGATGATCGTCAAGTTGATCGACGCCGCCGCGATGGTGGCTGACCTGAAAGCCGTCACCAAGCCGGGAGTCCTCGAGGAACTGCTCGAACACGCCGGCAAAGCCGGCGCCTTCGCCGCCAAGGCCGGCAAGGCGCTCGCCAAGCGGCTGGCCGAACGCGAGGCCATCGGCAGCACCGGGCTCGGCAACACGGTCGCCGTGCCGCACGTGAAGGGCGCCGAAGTCGAGCGCGCGACCCTGGTGCTCGGCCGCTGCCGGAAGGGACTCGATTGGCAGGCGATTGATGGGCGGCCCGTGCACGTCGTGTTCCTGCTGGTGTCGCCGGCGGATGCGCCGGAGGGGCACCTGCAGTGCCTGCGTTGGATCGCCGGTCTCGCCCGCAGCGCCGACTTCCGGCGCTTCCTGCTCGATGCCAAGGACGGGCCGGGCATGCGGGATCTGCTGCGCGAGATGTCGGGAAAGGTGGAGCCGTGACCGAGACCGAACCTCGCCGCGTGCGGGTGACGTTGCAGAACAAGCACGGGCTGCACGCCCGGCCGGCCCACCTGTTCGTGCAGACCGCGAACGCCTACGCTGCCCGCTTGCGCGTCGGCCGCACCGACCAGGACGAGCGTGTCGACGGCACGTCGATCATGGGCAGGATGATGCTCGCCGCGGAACGTGGGGTCGAACTCGAGATCGAAGCGGCTGGGCCCGACGCCGACGGTTTGTTGCGCGCGCTGACCGAACTGGTCGCGGCGAACTTCGGCGAGGAATGACCGACGCCATCGACGCCAGCGCGCCGGCGTAGCCGCGCGCGGCGGCGAGCCAGGCGGCCGTGGCTCGAACTCTCCGCGGCGTGGCTCAATCCGGGTCATCCCCACATCCGATAGGGGCGACCAGCGGGCATCCCGTCACGGAGCCATTCTGGTCATGCTGAAGCAGCGCAAGAGCATCGTCGGTCTCGACATCGGCAGTAGTTGCATCAAGGCCGTCGAGCTTACTCGGGACAAATACGACCACATCATCACGGGCTATGCCCAGGTGGATGTGCCCAACGAAGCGGCGCGCCAGGAGGCGATCGCCGAGTTGATGCGAGCGGCCAAATTCCGCAGCAAACGCATCGCCACCGCGGTCAGCGGCAAGAACGTGGTGTTCCGTTACATCGGCATGCCGGAGATGCCGGAGGACAAGCTGGTGTCAGCGGTCCGCCTCGAAGCCGAGAAGTACATCCCGTTCGACGTCAACGACGTCGAGCTCGATGCGCAGAAGCTCGCGGTGGCGACCGACGCCAACGGCAAGACCGAGATGAAAGTGCTGCTCGTCGCCGCCAAGAAGTCGGTCGTCGCCGACCACGCGCGCATGCTGACCGAACTCGGCCTGCAGCCGGTCGCCGTCGGCGTCGACGGCTTCGCGCTCGGCAACGCCTGGGAACTCGGCGACCTGGTGCATCCTGGCATCCAGGATCCGGGTCGCACCGTGGCGCTGATCGACATCGGTGCCACCAAGGCCAGCATCAACATCCTGCGCGACAACGTCAGTTGCTTCGCGCGTGAAGTGCCGCTCGGCGGCCAGGACCTGACCAACGCCATCGCGCGTCGGCTCGGCATCGAGCCGGCCCAGGCCGAAGCGCTGAAGCGCGATCCCGCCGAACAGCTGTCGATCGTGCAGGAAGCGTGCACGCAGGCGCTCGAAGACCTCGGCAACGAGGTCAACCTGTCGTTCGACTTCTTCGAGAACCAGTTCGACGGCGAAGTGCAGGAGGTCTGGTTGACCGGCGGCACTGCGCTGCTGCCGTTCCTCGAAGAGAGCTTCGAGAAGATCTTCGAGAAGCGCACCAAGACCTGGAACCCGATCGAGGGTTTGAAGGTCCGCGCTGACAACGTCGATGTCGAAGCCCTGAACCAACTTGCTCCGCAGCTCGCCGTCGCGATCGGGCTGGCGGCTTCCTCCTGAGGAGACTCCGATGATCCGCATCAATCTGCTCCCTGCTGAACTGCGCCGCGGCAACCGTCTGCCGGCGAAGGTCCTCGCCACCGCCTTCGGCTCGGCGTTGTGTGTCAGCGCCGCCGTCGGCTTCCTCGGCATGCTCTGGTTCGGCGATCTCGCCGCCGCCGAAGCGAAGCTCCAGGACGCCGAGTCCCGGCTCGCCGACCGCGTAAAGAAGGTCGCCTACGTCGACGAGCTCGAGGCGAACAAGAAGGACTACGCGATGCGCGTGCAGACGATCCAGGACATCGGCAAGTCGCGCCGCATCTGGGCCAAGTTCCTCGACGAGCTGATCGACGCCGTCAACAACAACGGTGACACCGAGCGCCATCTGGCCTGGTTCGACGGCATCACCGTCAAGAACGACGCCAAGGGTGCTGCCAAGGTCACGATGCGATGCTCCGTGCAAGGCAACGAGCAGTTCCGGCTCGCCAACTTCCACGACGACCTGGAAGCGGCGCCGTTCGGCAAGGAAATCACGCGCAGTGAACCGTCCTGGAAGCTCGACGTGGACAACGATCGCGTGCCGCCGCAGATGCTGCAGTTCCCGCTCGAACTGCAATTCAAGCCGACCGTAGTCGAGGCCCCGAAACCGAAACCCGCGCCGAAGGCCGCCGCCGCCCCGGCGAAGTGAGGACGACCATGGCCAACTGGAACCAGAAGAAGTTGATTCTCACGATCGGTGGCAGCGCCATCGCTCTCTGCCTGATGTCGGCCGGGGGCATCTACTACACGCTCGGCGTCGTCGACGAGACCTACGCCGAAGCGATGAAGAAGGAAGAGGCGATCCTCGCGGCCGAGAACAAGCTCAAGCAGGTCCCTTCGCTCGAGAAGGAAGTCATCATCCTGCGCGAGAACCTCGACGAGTACGTCAAGATCCTGCCCGACAGCAAGGAGCTGTCGGACTTCGTGCGCATGCTCGACCAGTTCGACCGCCAATCAGGCGTGCAGAGCATGGGTCTCGCGCACCGGAAGCGCACCGAGAAGAAGGGCGAGCGCTTCACGCCGATCGAGTACACGTACGAGATGCAGGCGACGCTGTGGCAGTGCCTGAAGTTCATGAACCTGATCGAGAACTTCGAGCGGTTCGTCAGCATCACCGACTTCAGCATCGACTCGGGCAGCTCCAAGGACGCCGTCGTGCGCGATGGCGAGACGGTGCACAAGGTCAAGCTGACCATGCAGACCTACGCCTACAACGGCAAGGCGACCGGCAAGGAAGTCGTCATCGGCGACTACGAGGACAAGAAGAAGGCCCTCACCGACGAGATCTGGCGCCGCATCCAGGCGATCCGGCTCGACCGCTACGACCACAAGGGCGAGCAGGGCCGGCGCGACGTGCTGGTCGATCCGCGTGAGCGTGGCGACCTGAAGGACGTCGGTCCTTCGATCGAGGAGCAACGCAAGCTGGCGGAGCGTTACATCACCGAGATCACTCGCCTGCGCGAGATGCAGCAGAAGATCAAGAAGCAGGACACCACCTTGTTCGAGCAGTACTCGCTCGAGAAGGGGCTGAAGGAAGGTCTGGCCAAGATCGCCAGCGAGATCGAGCGCGACGCGACGATGATCGCCTACGCGCCGCTCCGCGTGCGTTGGGCCAAGGAAGTCGTGCAGCCGCTCGACGAGCTGCGCACGCAGATCGACGTGGTCGCCGCCGCACCGGTGACCCGCGACCCGTTCCTGCCGCTGAAGGAGATGCAGCAGCTGGTCGCCGACCTCGCGGCCGACTGTGACTCCGGCCAGCTCGAGCAGGCGAAGAACCGGTTCGAGACCGTCGGCAACCGGATGAACATTCCGGAGAGCGACCCGCGCCACGAACTGGCGGTGCAGGCGAAGGCCTGGCACGTGAAGGCGACGACCGCGCTCGACTTCAAGGGCCTCGACCTGCGCGTGCAGGGCCTCGTGGTCAACCGCAACGGCCGCTCCGGCGTGTTGCTGAACGGCGAGGTCTACGAGGAAGGCGAATACGTCTCCGACGAACTGCTGGTGAAGATGGTGGAGGAGGAACAGGTCTGGTTCGTGTTCCGCGGGCTGACGCTCGTGCGCACGATGTGAGCCCGCCGGCACGGGAAGACGGCCTCGCGCGAGGTCGCCTCAAGACCGTGCCACCGCGCGCTCGATGAGGGAAGGGACATCGGATCGGCCCGCCGTGCGGTCCCGATCCAAGGCGAATCACTCGAAACCCCCGCTCGGGACAAGGATCGACGATGCAGGCAGTAAGCAAAGCAGTCATGTTCGCGTCGATGGCGCTGTCGTCGCTCGCTTCGGCGGGCGCGCAGGAACAGCAGCCGACGCAGCCGCCGCGTGAGACCGCGCAAGGCAAGCCGGAGGACATCCGTTCGGAGGCCGATGGCGACCGCGCCAGCCGGCTCACGCTCAAGCTGAAGGATCGCGACCTGCGCGACGTCGTGCAGAGCATCCAACGCAAGGCCAGCGCGAACATCATCATGGACCCCGGCATCGAAGCCGCGGTCACGATCTCGCTGCAGGACGTGCACTGGCGCCAGGCGCTCGACCTCGTCGCCGAACAGGCCGGCTGCGTCGTGACCGAGGGCGACGGTGGCGTGCTCAAGATCGAGAAGCCGCCGCGCGTCTACTTCGCGTTCGAGAACACCGACATCCAGAAGGTGATCGACACGATCGCCAAGATCTCCGGCGCCAACATCGTAGTGGCGCCTGAGGTCAAGGGCACCATCACGGTGCGCCTGAAGAACATCCCGTGGCGCGACGCGCTCGACGCCGCGGTGAAGACGCTCGGCTTCGTCGTGGTCGAGGAAGAGCGCGGCATCCTGCGCGTGGTCCCGGCTGCCAACATCCAGCAGGACCTGACGACGGAACCGATCCAGCTCCGCTTCGTGCGCCCGAGCTCGGTCTACCTGCCGTTCATCAACTCGGAGTACGTCGAGAACAAGCGGGCCAAGACCCAGCTGTCGAAGGGCGAGATCCAGTTCACGCTGCTCGACTCGTTGCGCGGCATGATCACGCCGGACGTTGGCACCCTCGAGTACATCGAGGAGACCAACATGCTCATCGTGAAGGACACGCGTCCGGTGGTCGAGAGCATCAAGAAGACGATCGCGATGCTCGACGTCGAGCCGTCGCAGATCCAACTCGACGTGCGCTTCGTCACCACCAGCAACGAAGACGTGCTCGACGTCGGCGTGTCGCCCGGCGGCACCGGCTGGACTGCGGGCATCAGCCTCGGCCAGATCCCGACGCGGCTGCCGTTCGACCTCGGCCAGGGCGGCTGGGAAGACGATGTGATCGCCAGCGGCACCGGCACCGGTCCGTTTGCGACCGAAACCGGCAACGACCCGGCCAACCTGACCATCCCGGACGTGGTGTTCGGCGCCATCAACTTCCAGCAGGTCTCGGCGACGCTGCGCCTGCTCAAGAAGGACTCGCGCTCGGAGATCGTGCAAGCGCCGCAGATCACCACGCTCGACCACCAGACCGCGACGATCTTCGTCGGCGAGGCCGTGCGCTACGCGCAAGCCCGCGTCGAACAGGGCCAGGCCGGTGGTCTGTTGCTCGCGCTCGAAGAAGGCGACGAGTCGCCGGTCAACGTCGGCTTCCAGCTGCTGGCGACCCCGCACATCGTGCCGGGCACCGACAAGGTGATCATGGAAGTGATCCCGCAGCGCACCGCCCTCAGCGGCACCGGCTCCTCGGCGATCGCGCCGGCCGGTTTCGACGTGTTCGAGATCGGCGGCGGCACCAGCGCCGGCACCGGCACGATCGCGTTGCCGCGCGTCGCCTCGTCGACGCTGGCGACCACGGTTCTGCTGCGCAGCGGCCAGAGCGCCGTGCTCGGCGGCCTGAAGACCAAGTCGGAGAGCGAGACCATCACCAAGTTGCCGCTGCTGGGCGACATCCCGGTGCTCGGCTACCTGTTCAAGGGCAAGGTCAAGCAGGAGACCATGTCGACCCTGCTCGTGTTCATCACGCCGCAGGTGATCCGCAGCGCCGAAGACGTCGAAGCGTCGGTGCAGCGCGCCCTCGAGGAACGTGTCCGCGACCACAAGAGCAACGTGGCGCGTGAGCGCCAGGCGATCTTCGGCGGCGACTAGGCCGCCGACGGTCCGACCGGCCGCCCCCGCGCGGCCGGCCGTTCGACCTACGCCCCGGCGCCGCGCACGTTCTGCCGTTCGGGCCAGAGCTGCGTTGAGTGCCCGGTGGCTCCGCAATACCATCCGCCGACTTCCCAGTGTCTTGGGAAGGGCGGTCGCTGCAGCTGTTTGCGCGGCCGGAATCATTCGACTTTCCGTGCCTGCCATCACGACCACTCCCACGTTCCTCGCGCCTCGGCGCGAACTGCGGCGCTGCGAAGCGTCCGGTGACGTGGGCGGTTCGGCTCGGCACGGGTCATTTCCCCTGGCTTCCCTGAGGGTCGGTCGTCGGTCGGAAGGCGTTCGCTGGCGAACGCACCGGCGCGAGCACACGCGTGTTCGCATCGATGGGACCACGCCACCGCAGGGGACCGCCGGCTCGTCCGGTGGTTTGTCCGCAAAGAAGGTTTCTCGTGAAGAGGATGCTCATCAACGCCATCGATCCGGAAGAGAGCCGGATCGCCGTGGTGGAAGACGGCGTGCTGCAGGAGCTGCACGTCGAGTTGGCCAACCGTGAGGCCTATCTCGGCAACATCTACAAAGGCAAGGTAGTCAACATCGAGCCGAGCATCGGCGCCGCGTTCGTGGCGTTCGGTGGTCGCGTCAATGGCTTCTTGCACGTCAGCGACGTGCTGCCTGCCTACGGCCGTCCCGAGTTCATGCTCGACGACGTGATCGAAGGGCGTGCCCGCGTCGACGTGGACGATGGGCCCGAGTCGATGCAGCAGGCACTCGACGACGACGACGATGACGACGTTGTCGACGGCGGTGGCCCGGCCGGGCAGGGGCCGCAACCCGCGGCGGATCTCGAGCCGCACGACGACTCGAACGTCACCGTCGCGCCGGTGGACGAACGCGAGCCGGTCGATCCGGCGCACGACGACCACGCCGATGCCGATGGTGCGGTAGCGGAGGCTCCAACTGACGCCGAGGACGCCGACGATGCCGAAACCGACGCCAACGGCGACGCCGGATCGCCGCCGGAAGGCGCGGACGGCGACGACGGGTTTGGCGACGGGATCCACGATCGGCCGCTCAACATGGCAGCCAGCGGCGACGGCGGTGACGCCGATGCCGGTCCCAGCGACGGGCCGCCGCCCAATGGCAATCCTCCGGTCCCACCCGAAGCGGGTGCCGGCGATGCCGGTGAAGGCGACGCCGCGCGGCCAGGGCCGCAGGGCCAGAATGGCGGTCCGAACGGCGGCCAGAATGGCGACCGTCGCGGTCGCCGCAATCGCCGCGGCCGCGACCGTGGTGCGGATCGTGGCGAGCGCCGGCCGCGAGGGCCGCGCCCGACGATCGACCAGCTGCTGAAGAAGGGCCAGGAAGTGGTGGTGCAGATCACCAAGGAAGGCATCGGCAGCAAGGGCCCGACGTTGACGACCTACGTGTCGCTGCCCGGCCGTTGCCTCGTCCTGATGCCGAGCCTGCCGAAGTGCGGCGTGTCGCGCAAAATCGAGGACGGCCGCGAACGCAAGCGGCTGAAGCGCATCGTGCGCGAGCTCGACGAGACCGGCAGCGGCGGCATCGGCTTCATCGTGCGCACCGCCGGCGTCAACAAGAGCCTGCAGGACCTGCAGCGCGACCGCGACTACCTGAAGAAGATCTGGGAGATGGTGGCGCAGCGGCTGAAGGTCACCCGCGCGCCGGCCCTGCTCTACCAGGAGTCGGACCTCGTGCTGAAGGCGATGCGCGACCAGTTCACGCCCGACATCGCCGACGTCGTCGTCGACAGCGAGGACGTGTTCCTGCGCATCCGCGACTTCGCCGAGAAGCTGATGCCGCACATGGCGGAGCGGATCAAGCAGCACGCGATGACGACGCCGCTGTACCACCACTTCGGCATCGAGGCCGACGTCGAGTCGCTCTACCAGCCGAAGATCGAGTTGCCGAACGGCGCCTCGATCGTGAGCGACCAGGCCGAGGCGCGGGTCGCCATCGACGTCAACTCCGGCAAGTACAAGGCCGGCGGCGACACCGACGAAACCGCGTTCCGCACCACTCTGGACGCGATCCCCGAGCTCGTGCGCCAACTGCGCCTGCG
>SXPB01000108.1 GCA_005776475.1 Planctomycetia bacterium | reverse complement strand
GCCGAAATCGCCGCGCTCCGGGTGCAGCGCAGCACCGTGTCCGAGCCCGAACGGCGCCAGCAGGATGTACGGGGTCACCAACTTCACCGTGCGAGCACCGTGCCGCAGGAACGCAGCCAGCGGCAAGAACGTCATCGCGATGACCTTGCCGGGCAACAACAGCGCCAGCACGACGTTCGCCCACGTCGCGGGCAACGGTGCCGCCCATAGCACGCGGCCGGTGCCGACCGAGAACGCGATGGCAGCCGGACCGCTGATCAGGTGCGAGCCCATGAACGCCTCGCCTCGCAGCGGGCGACCGGACCAGGTCAACAGCGGCAGGAACGCTCCAGCGAGCGCACACACGACGTGGGCGAAGGCCAGCATGCCTCCGTCATCCGGATCACGCAGCGGGTTTGGCCGATTCGCGACGGAACCCGGCAGGCGACCAGGAAGCAGCCGAGCTAGCATCCGCGCGTGCGCTCCGCAGCTGCGTCCCCCACCTTGCCAGAATCGGCGCCACGGACTGCCGAACAGCCACAGCCATGGTCGGTCAGGATCAGTGTGCTCGCCCTGCTCGCGGTGGCCGTCTACGGCGCCGCGGAGCTCGCGTTCTTGTGCGACGACGCCTACATCCACTTCCGTTACGTCGCGAACGCGCACGCCGGGCACGGTCTCGTCTGGAACGCGCCGCCGTTCGCGCCGGTCGAAGGCAACGGCTTTCTGTGGACGATGGTGCTGTGGGCGATCTGGAGTTGGTTTGGCATCGAACCGCCCGCCGCCGCCAATCCGGTGTCGATCGCGCTCGGCTGCGTGCAGGTGCTGCTGCTCGCATTCGTGCTACTGCGCCTGCGCGGGCGCACTGGCGCGCGCCTGCCGGCGGTGGTCGGCCTGACGGCGCTCGTCGCGATCGTCGGCAACCGCACGTTCCTGCAGTGGATGAGTGGCGGCCTCGACACGGCGCTGTGCAACACTCCGTTCCTCGCGTGGGTGCTGCTGGCGTTCCGCGCGCCGGAGCGACGCGATGCGCGCTGGCTTGCCCTGTGGTCGTCGTGCGCTGCGTTGACCGTGCTGGCGCGACCGGATGGCCTGCCTGCCGTCGCCGCGACGGTGGCCATCGCCGCGCTGCTCGTATGGCAGCGCCGCATGCGACTGCGCGACGCACTCGTCGGCGCGCTGCCATTGCTCATGGTCGCCGCGCACCTCGTGTGGCGGCGTTGGTTCTACGGCGAGTGGCTGCCGAACACGTTCTACGCGAAAGTGGTCGAGCCGTGGCCCGAAGCCGGCCTGCGCTACTTCGGCTGCTTTGCGCTCGAGAACGGTGCCTGGCTGTGGTTCCCGATCGCGGCGCTCTGGCTGCTCGTCGAATGCGTGCGGTCGGGCCGCGCGATTCCTGGCCTGCTGTGGCGCGGCGCACCTGCAGTGGCAGCGGTCTTGGTCGTCGGGTTCCACGCGGCGTACTACGTGCTACGCGTCGGCGGCGACCACTTCGAATACCGCGTGCTCAGCCACCTCGTGCCGCTCGGTGTGCTCGCTTGTGTCGTCATGGCGGCGCGATGCACCGCGAGCTTTCTGTTGCCGATGGCGGCGGCGGCGAGCCTTGGCCTCGCGAGCACATTCAGCTGGTTGCACTTCGGCCTCACGCGCGACCCGACGTGCTTTGGCCTGCAGACGTTGACGCCACAGGTGCCTGCGGTGCTGCAACCGATCACCCGCTGGTTCGATCGCCAGCAACTGTGGCTGTTCAGTCGCTTCGTCGGACTGCGCTGCTTCTTCCACGCTTGCGTGATGCACCAGAACGCGCACCTGCACTATCCGACGCCGATGCGAATCGACGCTCCGCCCGATGCGTTCCCGATCGCGTACGGCGCCGCGATCGGCTACCTCGGTTGGCAACTGCGCGATGTCGCGATCCTCGATCTGCACGGGTTGAACGATTGGGTGATCGCTCGTTCACCGCATCTCGAACGCAACCACACAGCGACGCGCCAGCGACTGCACGCCGAACTGCCGGCGGCCGACCTCGACCGCGATGGCGTTCTCACGATCGCCGAGTTGCAGTCGGTGTTGGCCGCGAGCATCGCCGGGCAACCGCACGGCAGCCCGGCGGCGTTCCTGCTCGGCCTCGCCGCACCGCTGTTCGCAGCCCATGGCAAGGACGGACTGACCGTCGCCGCCGCCGGCGAACTGATCGACCTCCTGGTGATCGAACGACTGATGGCACACGATCGCTGGCCGCCGCCGAACTACATCGAGGCGTTCGCGCCGAACGTGACGATCGCCGGCGGCGTGGCCACCGCGACGGCCCGCTCGGTGCCGATGACGGCGGATCGGATCCGCGCGATCGAAGCCGAGTGGCGCCAGCGGTTGCGGGCTCGCTGAGCGCTCCGGACGAAGCGGCCTTCGTGCAGATGGAGATGCGGAACCGAATCGGCTTGCGCGGTGTGCTGGACGCAGCCTCGATCGATCTGGCCGGGTCGTGGTCGCCGTTCGATCTCGCAGTCGTGTTCGGCTGGCCAGCCACCGGCGACGACACCAAGCTCGAACGCATCGAAGTGGACGGCGCCACTCGCTTCCTGAAGGAGGAGCAACAGATGACGCAATGGCGACTCGGCGAACACGCACTCGACGAAGCGCAGCAGGCCGCGTTCTCGCGCCTGCTGCAACGGCTGGCGCATCTGCACCCGCAAGCACGTTCGCCCGCACTCTGCCGCGTTTCGCGCCCTTCGAACACACCGCTTCCTCGCCACGACCTGCCCGAGGTCACGGCACTGTTGCCACCATCACGGCGCGACGACCTCGCTGCCATCGTCCACCCCATCCCCCGCTGGCGAACAGTCCGCCGCTGGGTCGCACGGCTCCGCGTCGCAGTCGACAGGTTCTGGGACGAAGGCGAGGTCCCGGACGACGACCTGGTGCTGGAGTGCGCGCTGGTCGTCGGCGAAGTCGGTGCGCTGCAGCACCACGCCGATGGCCAGGAAGTGGCGCCGTTGATGGCGGCGTTCGGATCGCTGGTGGAACTGCCTCGTGACGAACTGCGCGTCGCCGCCGCCAACCTGCCGGCGCTGGCGCGGGAGGTGGCGTGACCATGCGCACCAAGAGCAACCGGCTGTCGCGCGTGCAGCGGGTCTGCGGCGAGTTCCGGCCGCTGCGCCGTCAGCGCATCGGTGAGCAAGATGGGAACGAACGTGGCGGCGACCGGTCGTGGCATCGCGCCGACGCTACTGCTTGCGCAACCGACGTCGGAGTCAGTACCCCAGCCGAGCCCAGACGCCGTTGCTGAGGTCCATGCCGATCGCCGAGAACGTCGGCGCGTAGAACGCCTGCAGTGCGAAGCCGCAGCCGGCGAGTTGGGGTGCCGCCGGCACCGGGAACTGGAACGTCCAGTTCACCCCGGTCGGTTGGTGCAGCAGCAGTCCGTTCGATAGATCGAACCAGGCATCGCAACCCATCACCCCGAGGTTGGTCGGTGCGCCCGGTTGCGGGCTGAACGCGAGGAAACCGACGGCGCCGGCCGGCGCGTCGCGCCCTTCGACCGTGGCGACGAAGCCGAGGCGCGGCCGCGTGACGCCAAGTTGCGGGAAGAACGGTCCCTGGGCGCAGGTCGCCGGCATCGACTGCATCGTCGCCAGCAGTTTGGCCGAGAGCAGCTGCCAAGCTCCGGTCCATGGCGTACCTGACGGCAGCAGGGTGGCGTCGGGGTCGCCGAGCAGCAGGTCGCCGAACCCGTCGCCGTTGACGTCGCCGGCAGCAGCGACGATCGCGCAGCGGAAACTCGCGGTGCCGAACCACTGTGCGAGCAGGCCGCCGTTCGCCCCCGAACGGAAGTCGACGCCGTCGCCGACGGCCAGCGTCGTGGTGCGCACGGCGAGGTCGGCCACGCCGTCGGCGGTCAGGTCGCCGAGCACCGCGAACTCGCCGGTGCCTGGAATGGTCCGGATCAGGCTGCCCGTGGTCGCAGAATGGACGCGCAACGCGAGCCCGTTCGACACGAGGACCTCGTTGCGGGCATCGCCCGCGAGATTGCCCGCAGCGACGGACAACACCGTCTGGCCGGGGATCTGGAAGGTCGACAGCGTCGACGATGGCAGGACCTGACGAACGTGCACCGTGCTCGACGTGGTGCCGAGCACGATTTCAGGGCGGCTGTCGCCGTTCACGTCGCCGAGCAGGGCAAGGCAATTGGTCTGTGCCGGCAGGGGTGTGCTGGTCTGCAGCATCGAGCCGTTCGCGCCGCTCAGCGTCCACACGTAGTGGGTTCCGCCGAGAATCATCGCTGCGGCGAGGTCGCATCGGCCGTCGGTGTCGAGATCGCCGACAGGCACCGCGAGCAAGTAAATCTGGTTCGACGGCGCTTGCGTTTGCCACAACACGGCCAGGGTCGCGCCGGAGTACGCCACGAGGTCGTTGCCACTCTCGACGAGGATGTCGCGAACGCCGTCGAGGTTCATGTCCGGCGTGCCTGTGAGCACGCGCAAGCCGAAGTTGTTTGTCCCTGTGTTGAGGATCGTGCGCGTCGTCCACGTCATGCCCGAGACCACCTGCACCCGTCCGGGTGTCCACGTCGGGCTGCTGATCAACAGATCCGGGGTTTGGTCGCCGTCGAGATCGCCGCCACCGGCGAGGGCGGCTCCGGTGCGGCCGTTCGCAAACAGACCGTAGGTGGTGCTCAGGGCTTGCTGTGCTGCCAAGGGGGCCAGCAGGAGGATCACTGGCGCTAGGTGGAGGCGAAGCATCCGCGCAGTTTAGGCAGTTGCGGCCGTAGCGACCAGGGGGAGGGGGATCAGAAGTAAAGCAGCGGCCCGGACGGTCCACCAAGATGCGGTTCACGCACGAGATGTGGATCCTGTCAGCGTACCTGAATTGCATTGGCATACCTACAGCACCCACCGCCACCCGTCACTTTGCCTCGATATGCAGGAAGCATGAAAACAAGGCAACCTGGCTTCTCCACCGCAGTCAGAAGGCGCTCGCTGACATATTCCTGTTCTGTGTCGGATGCACGTCGCTGACATACGCGCTGATCACAATCTTCGATCGATCAAGTAGGTCGGTCCTGTTCGGATGGGGAGCTGGTGCGGTTGCATTGTCATCATGGTACTCTTCTCTGTCTTTGCATCTCGCTATTGCGACAAAAGAAAAAGACGAGGCCCTTCGCAAGGCTTTGGGCGATCCACAGGAATTCAGGCGATTCCTGGGACAACGGTCACCAGCAAAGCGGAAGCAAGCCAAGATGGACACGGCCACCGAGCATCCGCAACAGTAGGTCAACTTGCGTCCGATGCCGCTGGTCATGCGCCTCGGCTCAAACGCGCATCTTGCACTGTTGGGACGGGACCCCGACGCACCCTCGGCTAGGGTGGCCGCATGACCAACCAGGAAGCTCCTCCGTCATCGAGGGCCACGCCCCGCTGAACTCCTTGGCTGGCGAATTCCAGACCCGCCCCGCCGGCCCATTTCATGCGGCGGCCGACACTCAGCGAATGCCGGGCACCATCAACAGGCCATTGCTGGCGGCGAGGCCGAGCGCGTTCGCGGTCGGGTCGAACGGCAGCGCTTGCTGATGTATGAACACGCCCACCAGTGCGGTGTTGTTCGGGATCGACAGCGTCCACTCGGCGGCACCGGCGTTCGCGCTGCGGAACTCGAGCGCGTCCGGCGTGACCAGCAGGTCGCAGCCGGGCATACCGAGCGGCGCCAGGCTGGTCGGGGTCGCCGGCGTGAAGCTCGACGCGCTGCTGCTGGCTGTCGGCCAGCGCGACCTCACCGCGATCGCTCAGAAAGCCCGGATGACGAAGTCGGCGTGCGGCTGCGTGATCGGGCCGAAGATGCTCGCCAGCGCCGCGTCGAGTTCGAACAAGTGCGCCACGTTCAGTTGCAGCACGTGTTCGTTCGGCTGGTAGACGGTCCCGTACGGATACGCGGTGAAGGGCGTCGCGGTCATCTCGATGTGGCCACCGAGGATGTCGGTGATCGGGTGGCTGCT
>SXPB01000107.1 GCA_005776475.1 Planctomycetia bacterium | reverse complement strand
GCTCGACGCCGGCACAGAAGCCGCGCGGGCGGCAGAGGAGGACCTTCATGCGGGGCGAACAGTGTCGGCCCCGGAGTGTGCATCGGCAAGGGCGACGTTGGCGCCGCCCGCGGTGGCCGCTACTTCACATCACGTCGAAGACGAGGCCCACACCGAGTTGCAGCGTGCCGCTGATGGGCGGCGGGGGCGGCGGATTCGTTGCACCGTTGTAGGCGGCGTAGATGCGCGCCACGCCCAATGGGCCGCAGATCGTCGAGCTACGGCCGAGTGAAGTCACGAAACGCAGCGGGTTGGCGGTCGGCGCGAACACCAATGCCTGCGAGTAGAACGCGGCGCCGACGTATTGCCGGCCGGCCGGCAGCGCGCCGTACACGGTGCCGTTGCCGGCGCTGTCGGTGAGGCCGCCGAGCAGGATCACCGGGTCGATGTTGAGCCAGCAATCGGGGGCCGGCCATTGCAGCGGCACGAGGGCCGGCGATGGCAACGAGGGATTGGCCGGGTCGAACATCGGGTACGGCAACGGCCAGGCCGGGTTGCCGAGCAGTCCGCCGACGTTCGTGGTGTTCAACGCGATCATGAAAGGCATCGACGGCGGCGCGTTCGCGATGTGCCAACCGTACGAACTGCCGGCGAGCATCGACGAGTCCGAAGTGAGCGCGATCGGCGGCGAACCCGGCACCGTGCAGGCAGGCCCGAGCTGGCCGAAGGTGCTGAACGGCGACACGCAGCTGCCGAGGTTGTCGATGCGATACAGCCCGTTCGGCTGGTAGTGGATGTGGATCTCGATGAGCAGGTTGCGCGGCGCCGGCATTCCCGTCGTCGCCGGCGTCAAGCCGTAGGCCCACGGCAACTGGAACACGAGCGGGATGTTCGCGGGACGCGGGCCAGCGGGCCACGGCGGCTGCGCCGGCAGCTGCAGCGGCTGGTGGTTGATCACCCAGGTCGCATCGACGCCGTAGTTGTCGGCGAACGTCGCGCTCGCCGTCGCCGAGTTCTTCGTCGTCGTTGAGACGAGCACCGAAATGTCGAGGAAGCCCTTCGCCGGAACAGCGGTGTTGGGCGTGTTGTTGTCGGCACGCAGCAGCAACCCGGTGATCAGGCGCGGCCCCGTCCATGGCAACTCTTCGGCGTCGTAGACCACCTGGTAGCGGCAGGCCTGGCTCGAACCGAACGGCACGTTGGTGCCGCCGCCGCCCTCGACTCCGGCCAGGGACGCAGGAACGGTGACGTTCTGCGCCATTGCGAGCGTCGCAAACATCGACAGGACCACGCAGCGCAACGGAAGGCTCCATCTCATGGCGGTGTTCTCCGTTCGCGCCATCGACACGTCTCGTCGCGCGACTTGAACCAGCGCTCGCCGCGTCTCGGGACGGGACCTGCGAATCAAGGCGACGCACGCCGCGACCGATGCCCGACTCGCCGCAGTCGTCCGATTTTTCGACATCCAACAGAGGAGTCTCTCCGTGCAATTGGAAAGTCATGCCACGCCCCCGCAAGAAACCCCGCAGCAGCGCTACGCGAGTCTTCATCGCGCGATCGAACGCGGCCTCGATTCGGATGAACTCTGGAAGGAACTCGCGGAAGTGAGTCTCGGCATCGGCCATGAAGACGAAGCGGTGCGCTGTTCGCGTCGGATCCGCAACGACACCACCCGCCTCGCCCTGGAATCGCGTCTCGCGCGGTTGGGCCTGGCGTCCGCCCCGAGCCAGCCTGGCGGCGAGCATGCCGCGGCGCCGGCAGCCAGCGATGCCGGAGACCGGGACGAGTTGCGGGCCCAACCGGGCCTGGGCGCCCACGTGCTCGACGCCTTCCAGTTCTTGTTCCATCAGCACATGCCTTGGCTCGTGCTGGCGACGACGTTGTCGTTCCCGCTGCTGTTCGGTGTCGGCGGCTTCCTGACGACCGGTGACTCGCCGTTGTTGTTGGCTGCGCTCGCCGCCGTTCCGGGCCTGTGCATGCTGGCGCTCGTCGGTGCGATGCACCGGCAGATCCTGGCGGCAAGTGCCGAGAGCAGCGGCGACGTCCCGCCGATTCCTGGCTTTGGCGTGCTGGTGGACGACGCCCGGCGGTTCTTCGTCGACGGCGTCCTGGTGGTCGGCTCCCTGGTCGGCCCATCGCTCGTGGGCGTCTGGCTCGGCGCACCCTGGTCGACGACGGCCCCAGGTCTCGTGATCGGCGCGTTCTTCGCCCCGATGGCCTGGGCGCTCCGGCATCTGCGGGGCGATCTGACGGCGTTGTCACCTGTGCATCTGCTGCGCGGCGTCGCCCGCACCGGCACCAGCTACCTCGGACTCACTGCGGTCGTGCTGGCGCTGGCGTTGCCGGCGACGGCGGTCGCGCTGTGCATCTTCGATCGGCCGGTGTGGATCCAGATCGCGATGCTCGGTCCGCTGGTGGTGTTGCCGTCGTTCGTCGCGGCGCGCTTGCTCGGCACCTGGATCGATGCCCATCGCAGCGCTCTCGGCATGACCGCGTCGCCGGCATCGGCGCCGGCGCCGGCACCGGCCGCGAGCCAGCCGACCCCGAGTCAGCCCACTCCCGCCGCCCCGGCGCCGCGCACGCCGCGCCGCCCCGAAGCGCTCGAGAGTTTCCGCGCCCCTTCGGTGAAGACCACGACGAACGCGGCGAGCCCGACGCGAACGCGCGCCACGGCGCCGGCAAAGCCAGTCGCAAAGCGCATCCTGGCGGCGGCGGCCAGCTCTCCTGCTCCTGCGGCGCCTGCTCGTGCTCCTGCGCGTGCTCCTGCTCCTGCGGCACCGGCGGCGACGGCAGCGGGTCCGCTCGATCCCAAGGCAACCAAGGCACCGCGCGCCATCGAAGGACGCAAGCCAAGCCGGCTTACCGATGCTCCGGACCTGAGCCATATGCCCGGTGCCACGGTCGTCAGCGGCACCGAACGGCAATTGCACGGCGCGGCCTCACGGCGAACGTGAGCGCCGTCGCGCCACGCGATGACGTGGCGAGCCGGCAGCCGGCGAGTAATCTGCTCCGCCATGGATCTCTCGAAGTACCTGCGCGACGTTCCGGACTTCCCCAAGCCCGGCATCTTGTTCAAGGACATCACGCCGCTGCTGGCGACACCGGCGGCGATGCACGAGACGATCGCGCGCTTCGCCAAACTCGACTTCGGGCGCATCGACAAGGTTGCGGCGATCGAATCGCGCGGCTTCTTGTTCGGCGTTCCGCTGGCGATGCAGCTCGGCATCGGCTTCGTGCCCATCCGCAAGCCCGGCAAGCTGCCGTGGAAGACCAACCGGGTCGAATACTCGCTCGAGTACGGCAAGGACTCGGTCGAGATCCACCAGGACGCGGTGAAGCCAGGCGAACGGATCCTGCTGGTCGATGACCTGCTCGCCACGGGCGGCACCATGGGGGCGGCCTGCAAGCTGGTCACGTCGTGCGGCGGCACGGTCGCCGGCTGCGCCTTCGTGGTCGAGCTCGGCTTCTTGTCAGGCCGCGCGCGGCTGCAGCCGCATCGCGTCGAATCGCTCGTGATGGTGCGCTGATCAGTCTGCCCTGTGGATTTCGGAGTCTCGTAAGTGCCTTTCTGAGAATGTCTTGCAGGTTTCCTTCAAGATTTTCCACAGAAGCTGCTCAATCTCCTGCCGGAACCAGCCGATCATGGGCCACCGACCCAGCGATGGGTCTGCTCTTTGGTGATTCGGCTCCCACCATGGACGCTTCTCGAAACGGCAAAACCGGCGAAAGTCGGTGACGCAAAGCCATAGGGCCTTCGGTCCGGATTCCCCCCGGACCATGGCAGCCTGGTTCCCGAAATGAAGCGACGGTCCACGTCAGCTCCAGCTGCGGCAACGCCAACCTCCGGGTTTGTGGCGGCAACCTGCAACTTCGCTGACCGACCTCGATACACACTCCAGCCGGCCGCTCCCCCCAGCGGCCCGCGGGAAGGGAACTTGGAACAGGCAATGCGCCGGTTCGAACAGCAGGAGCCACGATTCGCTCGCCGCCCGAGCGATGCCCCCTCAGTTCCTCCCTTCCCGTTCGCAGCCGCCTAGCTGGAGTTCCGATCATGGCCAAGTCCTCGGTAGCCGTCCGTCAAACGCCCCGCACCATCCCTGTTTCGAGCGCAAAGGCCAAAGAGACCAAGGCGCGCGCCGCGGTGCCGGTGCCGACCCCGAGCCACATGCCGCACGCCCTGACCGAAACCGAGCTCGAAGTGATCTGGCGCACGTTCAAGCGCACGCGCGACGAGAACCTGCGCAACACGCTCATCGAGCACCACATGCCGCTCGTGCGCTCGATCGCCGAACGCGTGCTGCAAACGCTGCCGAAGTCGATCGACGTCGATGATCTCAGCTCGGCCGGCACGTTCGGCCTGATGGACGCGATCAACGGCTTCGACCTGTCGCGCGGCATCAAGTTCAAGACCTACTGCACGACGCGCATCCGCGGTTCGATCCTCGACGAGTTGCGCTCGCAGGACTGGGTGCCGCGCCTCGTGCGCCTGAAGGCCCACCGCCTCGACCGCGCCATCCGCCAGCTCGAAGGCGAACTCGGTCGCGCCCCGAACCAACACGAAATCGCGCGCACGCTCGGCATCACGCTCGACGAACTGCAGGCGCACGAAGCCGAAGCCAACGCCAAGACGATCTTCTCGCTGTCGGAGAAGTGGGATGACGGCGACGAAGAGAAGGAGATGGAGAAGGTCGAGATCCTCGCCGATCGCAAGTCGATCGACCCGGTCGAGACCATCCAGCAAAGCGACGCACTGGAGATGATCACCAGCAGCCTCACCAAGAAGGAGCGGCTGATCATCCTGATGTATTACTACGAAGGCCTCACGATGCGCGAGATCGGCGAGATCATGGAGCTGACCGAATCGCGCGTGTGCCAGATCCACAGCAACGTGATGGCGCGACTCAAGGCCCAGCTGGACCGCACGCAGGGCACCCCGGCCTGAGCCGGAACGCAGCATCGGACCGCGAGATCCGAGAACTCCTGCGGTGGGCAATACCTGCCTGCCGATGACGGACGCGGAGAGCCGTGCCCAGCCTGCAAGAGTTCCAGCGCGCCGTCAAAGCGGTACGACCGTTGCCCGAAGTGGCCCATCGCGTCCTGCGCATCGTCCAGGGCGAGGATTGGGCGATCGGCGAGCTCGTCGCAATCGTGCGCACCGAGCCGACGTTGGTCGCGCGCATCTTGCGGCTGTGCAACTCGGCCCGTAGCGGCCTCGACGTCGAGATCAGTTCGATCGCCGATGCCATCAGCATGCTCGGCTCGCGCAATCTCGTTCAGCTCGTGCTGATCACCTGCTCGTCGGGCATGTTCTGCGGCGCCAAGAACTCGCTCTACGCCGACCCGGCCACGCTGTGGCATCACTCGGTCGCGTGCGCGCTGGCGTGCCAACTGATCGCCGCCCGAACCGGCCAGGTGTCGCCGGCGAACGCATTCACCGCCGGCATCCTGCACGACGTCGGCAAGATCGTCATCGCCCAGGCGACCGACGTTGCGCAGGTTCTCGATGCCATCGCCGCTTCCGGCCAGGATCACGACAGCCACGTCGGCTTCGAACGTCGCATGTTCGGCATCGACCACGCCAGGGCCGCCGGCCTCGTCGCCGACAGCTGGCAACTACCCGCCACCCTCGCCAACGCCATGCGTTCGCACCACGACGAGAAGGCGATGGCAGGGGACGATGCGATGCCCGCGGTGCTGCACACCGCCGACCAACTGGTGTTGCAGGCAGGCATCGGCAACGCCTTCCCGCGGCTCAACGTCGACATCCACGCCGCGGCTCTGGAGCGTCTGGAACTCGACAGCAACGACCTCGCCGCTCTCACGCGCGGGCTCGGCGTCGAGTTGGCCGCGGCGGCGGAACTCCTGAACATCCATCCCGCCGGGAGCCGATAGACCTCCGGCAACCTTCATCCGACTACACCATGGCCAAGAACATTTTGATCGTCGATGACTCCGCCACGATGCGGAAGATCATCATGCGCGGGATCCGCCAAGCCGGCATCGAGAACGCGGACTTCAAGGAAGCGGGCGACGGCGTCGAGGGCATGAAGGCCGTCGAAGGCGGCAAATTCGACCTGATCCTGTCCGACGTGAACATGCCGAACATGAACGGCCTCGACTTCGTCAAGGCCGTCAAGGACAAGCTCGGCACGCCGCCGCCGATCGTGATGATCACCACCGAGGGCAGCGAAGAAGTCGTCAAGGAAGCGATTGCGCGCGGCGCCAAGGGCTACCTGAAGAAGCCGTTCACGGCCGAGAAGATCCAGGAAATCATCGGCCCGTTCCTGAAGTGATCCGGCATGGCTGGACACGGACAGCCACGCACCGAGGAGAGGTGGGAGAGCATGGCCACGCAAACACTGGAACCGCATCTGATCGGCAGCCTGCAGCAGGCTGCCCGTGAGATCCTGAAGACCATGGTGTTCATGCCACCCCAGTCGGTGACTGCAGAAGCGGAAGACTGCTCGGTGTTCAACGACCCCGTCATCGGGCTGCTCGGCTTCACCGGCACGCGCTCGGGCACGTTCGTGGTGCGCACGACCGAGGACCTCGCCAAGTTGATCGCCGCCAAGATGCTGATGATGGAGCCAGGCGAAATGGCCTCCTTCGGCGAGGCCGTCGATGCGTTCGGCGAAGTCGTCAACATGCTCGCCGGCAACTTCAAGAACGCCTGGGTCGCGGGCGGCAACCAGATGGACCTGTCGGTTCCCAACGTGATCCACAACGGCCGGGTCACCGTGCCGTCGGCAAACGACGCTTGCCTGCGTTCGCGCGTTCGCGCCCATCTGGAAACCGGCACGCTCGACATCGGCGTGCATTTCGAAGCGAAGGACTGAGCAGAGAGACCACGCAGCGTTCGACCATGGCGACTTCCACCCTCAAGCCAGGCAGCGGCAAAGAGATCAAGCGGCTCTTCGCGCTGTTGATCAGCTCGATCAGCGAAACGCTGGGATCGCTGGTCTCGCGTGAGATCGTGGTGCGCCCGAACGAGCCCGAACGCAAAGAAGTCGATTCGTTCCTGGCCCACCTGCCCAAGGCCGGCGCCGTGGCACGCGGTGCGCTCGACAAGGGCTTCGCCGGGAAGTCGTTCTTGTCGATGATCGAAGTCGGCGACGCGATCGCGATGGCGGGCCTGTTGATGATGACGCCGGACGACATCATCGCCCAGCGCCGCACCAAGGGTGTGCTCGAGGGGGAAGACGCCGACGCGTTCGGCGAACTCGGCAACGTGCTCTACAGCGGACTCGGCAACGTGCTGCGCGAACACGTCGGCAACGTCGATGTACGCTTCCAAGACCACGGCGTCGTGAAGCCCGGCGTCGACATGAACGGCGTGCTCGGCACCGACGCGCTGGTCGTGTTCGGTTTCCGGATCAAGGTCGGCGACTACCCCGAGTCGGGTGGCGCGCTGATGATCGACGCCGCGACCGCCGAAGCCTGGAACAAGGGACCGCTCGAGTTCGGCACCGCCGACGTCGCCGCCGCTCCCGCGCCGTCGACGACCTCGTCGAGCACTTCGATCAAACTCGACGACGATGGCCTCGAGAGCATTCCGCCGGCACCGATCCGCGGCACGCTCGCGGCATTCGTGCTGCAGCCCGAGGTCGTGCGCATGCTGCGGCGCAGCTGCCGTCGCGTCGGCCTGGAGATCCGTCGCCATGGCCGCGGCGAGATCCCCAATCCTGCCGCCCACAAGAACGAAGTGGTGCTGCTCGACGTGCCGCCCGGTGAGGACCGCCGTTTCGATTGGTGCCGCCGCATCAAGGAGCTGTCCGACACGACCAAGGTCGTGCTGCTGATCCACCATCCGTCGCGGCAACGCGTGACGCAGGCGTTCCTGTCGAAAGCGGACGCCATCCTCGGCTTCCCGTGCGACGAGTTGCAG
Organism: Planctomycetia bacterium; assembly: GCA_005776475.1. Lineage (GTDB taxonomy): Bacteria > Planctomycetota > UBA1135 > UBA1135 > UBA2386 > UBA2386. Next base: position 3,902 of record SXPB01000107.1, on the reverse strand, counting down.
CTGTCGCAGAAACTCGGTGCACTGGCGCCGGGCGAAGGGGCCCCGGACGCAGGCCCTGAGCCGACACCGTCAGCGCCACCGACGACGCCGGCGTGACCGCGCCGACCTATGCCTTGCGCGGCCCCGACTGGCGCAGCCGGACCACGTCGTCGCGGGTTCGCCGGGCTGACTCGAGGATGAGCGTGAGCGCATCGACGTATGCCTGCAGCGAGCCTTCGCCGCGGGCGACCTCGGCCTGGATCTCGATGGTGCCGAGCAGGTTGTTGACGCGATGCACGAGTTCGTCGAACGGCGTCGGCGACATGGTGGCGCGAGGCTAACCGACTGCGGCGGAGCCGCCGCGACCAGCGTCGCGAACCACCACGCAACGCTGCGGAACGCGACGCGCGAATCTGCTGGTGCGGGTAGCGAGGCACAACATCTTGTGGTTCGGGGCTTGGCACGTCGTGTGCTTCGGGAACGGCGTGAGGATCCCGATGAAGTCGATGCCCAAGTGGCTCCTGCTCCCGCCCGCGGTCGCTGCCCTGCTGTTGCTCGGCAGCCTGTCCATGCAAAGCGGCAGCTCGGCTGCGCAGCAGAAGCAACCGACCCCGCCGACCACGCCCGCGGAAGCCGTGCAAGATCCGGTCGAGCCAGCGCCCGTGGGCAAGCCCATCGGGCGCCGCGAAGCGCCGCAGCCGCCGCGCACGCCGGATCTCTGGGAGATGTCGAGTGCGCTGATCGGCGTGCTGCTGCTCGGCGTTGGCGGCGTGCTCGTGCTCCGGCGCCTGCGCGCAGGGCCAGGCGCTCCGCGCGGCGCCAACCTGCTCAGCCTGCGCCAGACACTGCGCCTGTCGACGCGCCAGTCGATCCACGCCATCGAGTTCGACGACCGCATCCTGCTGGTCGGCGAAACCGACAAGAGCCTGTCGCTGCTCGACTCGGGCAAGCTCCCGGAACGGGCCGCCGACGAAGCCGAAGTCGCCGCTCGCGCCGCTGTCGCCATGGCGACCGCCCTGGCGGCCGCAGGCGAAGACGAAGGTGCGGTGCCGAAGAACCTGGTGATCCCGCGCCCCGCCTCGCCGCTGCCCCGCCGGCTGCCGACGCCGCCCACGACCCCCGCCAACCGCGCCCCCGCCAAGACCGCCGACGCAGTCGATCTCGCGGACTTCCGCAATCTGCTGCAGAAGGTCACTCGCTCATGATCTCGCTGCGCCCGCTGCTGTTGTTCCTGTTCGCCCTGCTGGCCTCGGCGCCGCAGGTGCGCGCCCAGGATCCCAACGATCCGGCCACGGCCCCGCTGTGGAGCAGCACCACGCAGAACGTCGGCGGCCTCGCGGCCCAGGATCCCCAGCCGTCGTTCAGCAGTCCCGGCGTGACGCTCGACATTCGCGGCGGCGACGGCAAGAAGTCGCTCGGCTCGGCGCTCGAGATCGTGCTGCTGATGACGCTGCTGGCGATGGCGCCCGCGATCGTCATGACGATGACGTGCTTCACGCGCATCGTCGTCGTGCTGTCGTTCTTGAAGCGCGCGATGTCGATGCAGGATCTGCCGCCGGCGATGATCACCACCGGCTTCGCGTTGTTCATGACGATCTTCGTCATGCGGCCGGTCGTCAGCGACATCTACGACCAGGCCTACCTGCCGTACACCGAAGACCGCATGGACTGGCGCGAAGCCGCCAACATCGCGCAGCGGCGCATGAACCAGTTCATGCTGGCGCAGACGCGCGAAGAAGACGTCACGCTGATCCTCGAACTGAGTCGCACGCCGCGACCGGCGACCGCCTTGGAGACGCCGTTCCACGTCGCCGTGCCGGCGTTCGTGCTGTCGGAGATCAAGACCGCGTTCCAGATGGGCTTCGTGCTGTTCCTGCCCTTCGTCGTGATCGACCTGGTCATCAGCTCGATCCTCGTCTCGATGGGCATGTTCAGCCTGCCGCCGGTCGTCGTTTCAACGCCGCTGAAACTGCTGCTGTTCATCCTGGTGGGCGGCTGGGACCTCGTCGTCACCTCGCTCGCCCAGAGCTTTGCCACCTGATCGGAGCCTGCCATGGGTCACGAAACATTGCTCGATCTCTGCAAGACCACGCTGATCACGGCGCTGATGATCTGCGCGCCGGCCCTGCTGGTCGGCATGCTGGTCGGCCTCGCCGTCAGCTTCTTCCAGACGGTGACGTCGCTGCAGGAACAGACGCTCACCATCGTCCCGAAGATGCTCGCGGTGCTCGCGACCATCGTGCTGCTGATGCCCTGGATCCTCGGCACGCTGCGGGAATACACGGCACAGCTGTTCGAGAACCTGGCCGCCTACGGAGCCGGTTGACCGGAGCTGACCCGCGATGCCCCTCGATCTGCTCCAGGACCATGCGGTCGCGCTCTTCCTGCACGTGGTGCGGGCCGGCGCGTTCGTGGCCGTGGTGCCGTTGTTCGGGCGGCAGGCCGACTCCTTCATGCTGCGACTCGTACTGTCGCTGGCGCTCGGTGGCATGTTCTGGTGGGTCAGCCACCAGCACGTCGAGGCACCTGACGATCTGCTCACGCTCGGCGTGCTGACGCTGCGCGAAAGCGTGGTCGGCATCGCCCTGGGCTTTGCCTTGTCGACGATGACGTCGCTGCTGGTGAGTGCCGGCGAACTGATCAGTTCCGAGATGGGCTTCTCGATGGCGCGCGCCATCAACCCGGAGAGCGGCGTCGACGCGGCCGTCGTGTCGCAACTGCTGCAGGTGATCGGCTTCCTGCTGATCTTGCAGTTCGACCTGCACCACGACGCGCTGCGCGTGCTCGAGCAGACCTACCGCGCCTGTCCGATCGGCGAGACCTACGACATCACGCCGCTCTGGGAGGGGCTGCGCGCGCTGGTCTCCGGCAGCGTCGAGCTGGCCGTGCAGTACGCGTTCCCGACGATGGGCATCATGCTGCTGCTGTCGGTCGCGATGGTCGTGCTCGGCCGCGCGGTTCCGTCGATCAACCTGATGGAGTTCGGCTTCGCGCTGCGCGTGGTCGTCGCCCTCGCCACGATGGCGTTCTTCGTCGTCGAAGGGGCTCCGTTCCTCATCCACTGCTTCCGCGGGATCCTCGACCGATCGGCCGAGATGTTCGCGAGCTGAGCCATGGGCATCTTCGACGACGATTCGGGCAAGACCGAGAAGCCGACGCCGACGCGGCTGAGCGACGTCCGTGACCGCGGCGACTCGCCACTGTCGCGCGAACTCGTGCAGGGTGGCGTGCTGCTGGTCGCGGCCATCGTGTTGTTGTGGGGCGGCCATTGGCTCGTCGAAGCGTTCGGCGAAGTCATGCAGATCGGGCTCAACGTCGGCCTCGACGACCGCAGCCTGACCGACATCAACGGCATCTGCCGCGAATTGGTCAGGGCCTTCGTCGTGGTCGCCCCCCCCTTCGGCCTCCTGGTGCTGACGCTGATCGTCGCCACGGTCCTGATCGGTTACGGCCAGATCGGCGTGAAATGGTCGAAGCAGGCGGTCGGCTTCAAGCTCGAGCGCCTCAACCCGATCGCCAACTGGAAGCGCGTCTTCAACGTGCAGGCCCTGGTCCGCACCGGCTTCGCCGCGCTGAAGCTCGTCGTTCTCATCGGGGTCCTGTGGCTCATGGTCGGCCACCGCTTGCCGTCGCTGCTGCACCTGCACGAACAACCGTTCGCCACCGCCGCGGGCCAGATCGCCGACTTGTGCCTCTCGGTGCTGCTGTGGGTCTCCGCAGTGGTGACCGGCATCGCCGCCGCCGACTTCTTCTGGCAGCGCTACCAGTTCGAGAAGCGCAACATGATGACCCGCCAGGAGGTCGAGGACGAACGCAAGCGCAGCGAAGGCGACCCGGCGATCAAGATGCGCCAGCGCCGGGCCCGCACCGAGTTGCTGCGCACGCGCATGATGTCCGACGTGCCGAAGGCCGACGTCATCGTC
>SXPB01000106.1 GCA_005776475.1 Planctomycetia bacterium | reverse complement strand
GCGTTCGGCGGCAGCGGTCTCGAACTCAGCACCCCGACCGTGATCGACGTGCAGTGAGGCTCACGGCTGCACGGTCAGCGTGAGGCCGCGCGAAGAAACGAGGCCGTAGGTGGCGATGCTGCAGGTGTCGCCGCGGCCCGGGCCCTGCAGCCAGAAGCTCTGCAAGTGCAGCTTCCAGCCGAGAACCACGGCGCCTGCGGCATCGGCAGCGAGCAGCTCGCGGTGCCAACATCGTCGCTGCGCAGCATGCGGATCGGCAGTGGCAAGCCGAGATGCAGGCGCAGATCGAAGCCGAACGGGTCCCAACCGGTCGCGTGTTTGCTGCCGACCCGGGCGTGCCCAGGATCTGGGCGAGCGTGGGACAGCAACACAGAGCGAGCAGAGCTGCGCGCAGGCTATGGACTCGCATGTGGTGTGCGCCGACGGAGGTGCGTGGCATCGGATCTACCGCGCTCCCACGCCTGGTTACCGATGGTTCTTGGCTTGACTTGGTTGGCACGCGAGCGAGCATTTCGCCATGCCCGCCAAGAATGGAAGAAGCGGATGGTGCTTCGTCGCGTTCGCAGTCCTGCTCGGCAGCGCGTCGGCGCAGTCATCGAAGTCGATCGTCGGCATCCACGATCTGGAACCAGGCCTCGTGCATCCGACGATCCTGCCGAGACTCCACGAACACAGCCGCAAACTCGAAGGCGTCGATCTGGCGCTCAACCCGGCTTTGCCATTCCGCGTGAAACTGACGCCGGGCAAGCGCTCGCGCGAGTTCCTGATCGAGGCCGAGCCCAAGGTCGGCATCTCGCGCTTGATCCTCCCCGGCCTGATCAACGCCAAGCTCAGTTACCCGTCGCGGCGCGAGAAGGCGGTGCGGTTCGAAGTGTGGGAGTCGCGCGATTCGCTGTGGCTCTGCAACCATTGCGGTTCGCTGGCGACGATCGCCGGCTACGAGATCTGGTTCATCGACATGGACCACGACGGCGTGCTTGGTGAAGTGACCGACACCTACGTGATGAAGCCGCCGAAGGAGAAATACTGGGCCGACGCCGAGGAGCGCGTGCAGTTCAGGACGATGTCGGATCCGCTCGTCATCGATCGCAAGCAGCACTGGCTGCAACCGGACGGGCGCGGCTTCTCGTTGGTGGTGACCGACAAGATGCCGGACTACAGCAAGCAGCGTGACGAGAACTACGAGCAGGCGCTGAAGCTGCTGAACGGATGGCGGCAGCAACTCGGGCACCCGCCGGTGCTGCTGCGCGAGGACTTGTCGCGGGCGTGCGAAGAGCACGCGCTCTACTGCGCGACCAACGACGAGCTGACGCACCATCAGGATCCGAAGAAGCCGGGCGCCACGCCGAAGGGACAGAAGGCCGGCGTATCGTCCGAGCTGGTGACGGCGACGACGATGGAGGCCGGGCTGCGGATCTGGCGCGATTCGTTCTTCCATCGCATCCGCATGCTGTCGCCGGGACTGAAGAAGGTCGGCATGGGCAACATGCACGACGTCGCAGTGCTCGACACGTTGACGGAGTATTCCGACGGCGGCGCGATCTGGCATTGGCCGACGGCGGGGGCAACCGACGTGCCGGTGTCGTGGCCGGCCGGCGAGGATCCGAGTCCGCTCGGCGCGGTCGTGTTCACCGGGGCGTTGGCGCGGCAATGGGGGTATCCGATCACGGTCACGTTTCCGTCCGATGCGGTGCGCGACGCGAAGGTGAAGGTGACGATGGGTGGCGCCGAACTGCCGGCTTTCCTCACTTCGCCCGAGGCGCCGAGCAACGTGAAGTTCCCGTCCAACGCGAACTCGATTCTGGTGATGACGCGCGCGCCGTTGCCGTCCGGGTCGAAAATCGAAGTGCAGGCGACGTGCCAGTTCGCGGGCAAGCCGTGGACGAAGAGCTGGCACTTCACGACGCAAGCGCTCTGACGCGGGGGCTGCGCGGGTAGAACTCGCGGCCCATGCTGTTGCCCGCGGTCACGATCTTCTTCGCTTCGGCCCTGCTGTTCCTCGTGCAGCCGATGACGGCGCGCCAGGTGCTGCCGCTGCTCGGCGGCACGCCGGCGGTGTGGACGACGTGCATGCTGTTCTTCCAGCTGGTGCTGCTCGCCGGCTACGGCTACGCGCACGCCATGCCGCGATGGTTCGCAAGGAACGACCGCCGCGTGCACCTCGGCGTGCTGCTGCTGCCGGTGCTGCCGTTGGTGCTGACGCTCGGTGACGCCGCGCCGACGACGACCGCAGGTGGCATCGTGGCGTTGCTGCAGTTGCTCGCGACCACGATCGGCTTGCCGTTCTTCGTGTTGGCGACCACGTCGTCGCTGGTGCAGCGCTGGCAGGCGGAGCGTGGCAAGGACCCGTATCCGCTCTATGCCGCGAGCAACGTCGGCAGCCTCGTCGGCCTGCTCGCATACCCGACCTGCGTCGAACCGTGGACGAGCCTCGGACAGCAGCGTGTGCTGTGGACCGTCGGCTACGCCGCGGTGGCGGTGGCGACAGCGCTGTGTGCGCTGCGAGCGCGTGGGCCTTCGCCGACGTTGGCATCGGCGCCTTCGCCGAAGTTGGAATCGCCACCTGCGCCCAACCGACCGCTGTTGTGGGTGCTGCTCGCCGCCGCGCCGTCGAGCCTGCTGCTCGGTGTCACCCAACACCTCTGCACCAACCTGGCACCGGTGCCGCTGCTCTGGTCGATCCCGCTGGCGCTCTACCTGATCACGTTCGTGGTCGCGTTCGCGCGCACCAGCAGCCCCGCCGCGAATGCGCTGCGCCCGCGGCCGATGATGCCGAAGTGGCTGCCGTCGTTCCTGCGCTGGACCGAGAGCCCGCATCCGGTCGCTGCCATCGTGCCGCTGCTCGTCATTCCGGTCGCGCTGACGTTCTCGTGGGAACGGCCCGAACTGGCGCTGGCGCTGATCGCGCTGCACGTCGTCGCGTTCTTCCTGTTGGCGCTCGCGTGCCACGGCCGCCTCGCGTCGTCGCGTCCGGCACCGCAACACCTGACCGGCTTCTACCTGTGGATCGCCGTCGGCGGCGCGCTCGGCGGCGTCGCCAACGCGCTGGTGGCGCCGTTCGTGCTGTCGGCGAACTATGAGTATCCGGCGGCAATCGCGCTCGCGTGCTTCCTGCTGCCGGGACCGAAGGCGACGCGGCTCGATGTCGCCATCGGCTGCGGCGTGGTGGCGCTGGCGGTCGGCTCGTTCGCGCTGCAGCCGGCGAGTCTTGGTCGCCTGCAGTTGCTCGGCCCCGCTGCGGTGTTGGCACTGCTGGTTGCCGACCGGCCGGTGCGGCTGGGGCTCGCCAGTGCGGGATTGCTCGTCGTGGGCAGCCTGTTCAACGACCGTGGCACCGAAGTGCTGCATCGCGACCGCAGCCTGTTCGGTGCGCACCACGTCGAACGCCTCGGCAAGGACCTCACCTGCCTCGTACACGGCAACGTGTTGCACGGCGCGCAGGACCATCGGCCCGAACGGCGGCGCGAGCCGTTGACCTACTACCATCGGCAGGGACCGTGCGGCGAAGTGTTCGCGGCGCTGGCCGGGCGCATTCCGGGTGGGCGCGTCGGCGCCGTGGGGCTCGGGGTCGGTTCGATCGCGGCCTACAGCGCGCCCGGCGAACGCTGGACGTTCTATGAGATCGACGCGGCGGTCGAACGCACGGCGCGCACGCAGTTCACGTTCCTCGGCGACGCCGCGGCCACGATCGACGTGGTGATCGGCGACGGTCGGCTGCAGCTGCTGCAGGCGCGCGACGGCGAGTTCGGGTTGGTGGTGCTCGATGCGTTCAACTCCGATGCCGTGCCCGTGCATCTGCTGACGCGCGAAGCGCTGACGATCTACCTGCAGAAACTGGCGCCGGGCGGCGTGCTCGCGTTCCACGTGTCGAGCCAATACGTGACGTTGGCGCCGATCCTCGGCGACCTTGCCGGGGCACTCGGGTTGGTGGCTCGGTTCCGCCAGGAAGCCGAACTGCCGGAAGCGGCGCATGCCGAACTGAAGCACGAGTCGAAGTGGGTGCTGATGGCGCGCCGGGCCGAGGATCTGGCCGGCCTTGCGTGGGACGAACTGCCGCCGCGGCAGGGGCAGCCGGTGTGGACCGACGAGTACTCCAGCCTGCTCGCCGTGCTCGCGTTCCGGCGGTGAGCGCCGCGGCAATTGCCCTGGTCGAGTTGTGGCTTGATCCACGCGCGAACACGGTTCTGATCGGCGCATGAAGAGCGAACGGCGCGTGCCTTCGGCGAACGAGCCGTGGCAGGAATCGGGCTACGTCGGAGGCCTCGTGTGGGTGTTGCCCGTTGCGATGGTGGTCGCTGCGCTGCTGTCGTTTGTCTACGTGATGATCACCACGTCGATCCCGATCGTGGGGCACATCACCTTCGTGATCGCGTTTGGATTCGCGGCGGCGACTGCGTGGCCGATGGCGGACGCCGCGGCGTGGTTCAAGGTGCGCAGTGTTCCGGTGATGCGCGTCGTCGGCGCTTTCGTCGGGCTCTTTGCGGTCTACTGCGCGTGGGTCGTGTTCGTGTGGATGTTGATGCAGCACGCCGCGTCGGGGCCCGTCGATCTGCTCGAACTGGCTGCTTCGCCGCGGGGCGTGTGGATGGTGATGGCGGGCATGAACGAAACGGGCACGTTCGCCGTCGGGAGTGTGGGCGCGGTCGCCACCGGGGTTGGCACGACGCCGACCGGGCCTGTGTTGTGGGCGCTGTGGGCGATCGAAGCGGCGATCGTCGTGGGTACGTGTGTGATGCTGGCGCCGCGGCGAATCCAGGATCGCCCATTCTGTGAGGACTGTGGCGTGTGGATGGCGACGGACGCGTTGTTTCCGTTGGTGACCGAAGCGACGGCACGCGCGGTGCGCGAACGCGGGCTCGCGTCGATCGAGACTGCGGCCACTCCACGCCTGGGCAGCGATGGGGCGTGGCTGCTGCGCAGTTGGCGATGTTCGCATTGTTGGACGGGGGTGTTCCGCATCGATCGCACCTTCAAGCACACGCACATCGACGTGCGGATCCCGTTCCTGCCGCGCCTGACCACGCAGTCGGCGGAGCCCGTGGTGCGCGCGGCGTGGTTGCGGCCCGAAGATGCGGCCGAACTCGACCGCATCGCGACTTCGTGCCAGCACACGATGGCCTGAGCGCGGCGATCCCGCTGCGGTCACGCCATCGACCAGAGACCTTCCTGCAGCAGCACGGTGAGGTTCCAGGCGCCGTGCACCAGCATGCATGGCAGCAGGCTGCCGGTGCGCAGGCGCAGCCAGCCGAGGGCGAGCCCGATCACGAAGTGGCTCGGAAACACCACGGGCGACATGTGCAGGATCGCAAACAGCGCCCCTTGCAGCAGCAGCGCGTCGCGGCGGCCGAGCAGCGGCGTCAGGCGTTCGAGCAGGAAGCCGCGGAAGGCGATCTCTTCGAACACTGCCGGGCAGACGACGATGAGCACGACGGCGGACCAGGCCGGCCAGCCGTGGTCGCGGAACGGTTGCAGCATCTCGATCGTGTCGAACACGTACGTGGCGAGGAAGAACCAGGCTTCGGTGCTCGCGGCGATTGCAACGAACGTGGCCACGGTGAGGGCCCAATCGCGCCACGTAAGGTTGTTGAGCTGGAACGCGGGCAGGATCGAGTGCCGCTCGCGGGCCGCGAACGCGAGCACGATTGCCGCCATCGCGCTGGTCGCCACGCAATCCCCGGTCGGGTTCTCGTCGCCGGTCGCCTGCACGTAGACGGTGAACGCGAGGTTCACCAGTAGCAACAGCCCCATGAGCCACAGCACCGGCACGAACCGCGGCCATGGATCCTGTGGCCGCTGCGTCGGCAGGGGAGGGGGCGTTGGCTCGCCTTCGCTCACGCCTGCGCGGCCTCGTCTTGTTGGTTGAGCGCGCGCTGCTGCAGTGCACTCTTGACGCCGCGCACCAGGGCGAGAATGCAGAGCACCTTGAGGACCATGCCGCGGTAGATGTTGTTCGGGTCGGCGACGGCGTCGACCGCATGCACCGTCACATAGAGGGCGAGTGCGGTCCCAAGCGCTGGCAATGGCGACTTGCGCGCCCAGAAGTAGATCGCGAGGAACATCACGCCGAGGCCGATCAGCACCACGAACAACTGCACCTCTTCGCGATCGATCGCGAGGCGCAAGGCGCCCGCCGTCTCGGTCTTGCCGTTCTCGAGCTGCAGTACTTCGTCGTCGGCGAACGGGCTCAAGTGCTCCCTGGCCTTCGCGGCGACCGAGCGGTTGTTGAAGCCAAGGAAGATGCCGAACACGATCTGGATGATGCCGATCGCCAGGACCCAGCGCGCGGCGTTGCGCGTGTTGTTGGCGCGGCTCTTGGTCGAGTAGCGGCCACGGCCACGAGTCCGGACTTGCCTTGGCATGGTCTCCGGCAACTCTGGTGGGGTGACTGCAGGATTTGGCGCGGCGTCGCTCATGCGTGCAGTCTCGCCAACGAACCGGAGAGACGACAGCTTCCACCGGCTTTCTTCCTGCGATTCGGAAGCGCGTAGCGGCGGTGGCATCGCGACGGGAGCGCTGCAGTCCGTCGGGCTTGCCGGGCTTCACGTTGCAGCTACCATTCTGCGCCACGCTGACGGCCGACACACCCGCAGCGTGGCTCCCGCGACTTGGGTCCATCCCGCCCGCTCCTGCGTGATTGACGCGGCCCGTGCGTTCGCAGGAACAGGAATCACCATGACCAGAACCTCTTTGCTCTCCCTCACCAGCGCCGCCTTGTTGGCGACCGTCGCCAGCGCCCAGACCATCACCTGGAGCCCGGTGCTGCCGACCCTTGCCCCTACCGACGTGAGCCTGAACGGCACGTTGGTCGTCGCCCGCAACCTGCACTCCTCCGGTGCGGCGCAGACGCCGACCGTGAACGGCGTCACCTTCGTCGGCAACTTCGCGCCGTCGGGTTGGACCAATGCCTCGACGGCCGCCATGAACGGCTCGACGACTGGTGACCTGGGCTACGACCAGATGCTCAGCTCGGCGCGCGCGACCAGTGCCGCAGCGCCCGCCAACCCGACCGGTTGGGGCGCGATCCGCATCGACAACCTGGTGCCGCTGACCGTCGGCGGCAACTACGAGATCCAATGCTGGTTCACCGACCAACGCCTCGGCACCGGCACCGCCGCGCTCTACGACCGCGCGATGACGCTGAGCTCGGCGGTGGGCGCGGCCACGCTCGTCGGTGGCGAAGTCAGCAACCTCGGCGCTCTCGTGCAGGGGCCGGTCTCGGGCCTGCTCGATGGGGACCCCGACAACGCGCCCGCGATCAATTCGCCGGACGTGCTGTTCGGCTCGTACTGCATCGGCACGTTCACGCGGGTGAACGCGACCGACCAACTGTGGCTGCTGGTGCAGGGTTCGCACCCGAATCCGGCGAACCTGCTGCGCTCGCACCTGACGGCGTTCCAGATTCGCGACGTGTCGCCGACCTGGACTGCGTACGGGGCCGGTTGTGCGGGTGTCGCGGGCGTTCCAACGCTGCAGCTCGTCAGCCTGCCGGCGATCGGCGGCACGTTTGCGCTCAACGTCAACAACGTGGGCCCGGGCTTCGTGTTCATGTTCACCGGCCTGTCGTCGCTGAACATCCCGCTGCCGTTGCCGGAGTTCGTGCCGGGCTGCACCGGTCTCGCGAGCCCGGATCTCGCCGACTATGCGCCGACCGTGGCCGGCGTCGCGAGCTGGAGCCTCGGGATCCCGAACCTGCCCGCCTTGTCGGGTCTGCATCTCTACAACCAGGCGCTCGAGTTCGGCGGGTTGTGGGTGCTGTCGAACGGCGGCGACGCCACGCTCCGGTAGTCGCCGTGCGGCGCGTCGGGTGCGGGGCCGGCCCGCGCGCCGGCCCCGACGATTGTGTGCCTTCGCGCGCCGTCGCACGGCACACTGCGCGGCATGGACCCGCTGCCTGAGGCACCCGCCGCCGCCAGCCCCGTGCCGTTCCGCGACGCGCTGCGGTTCTGGGCGCGCCTTGGCTGCATCTCGTTTGGTGGGCCCGCCGCGCAGATCGCGACGATGCACGAGGAACTGGTCGTGCGGCGGCGCTGGCTGCCCGAGGCGCGCTTCGACCACGCGCTCAACTTCGGCAGGCTGTTGCCGGGACCGGAAGCGCAGCAGCTGGCGACCGCCTCGGGTTGGCTGTTGCACGGCGCGCGCGGCGGGCTCGCTGCCGGCATCCTGTTCGTGTTGCCAGCGGCCGTGTTGTTGTTCGCGTTGTCCTGGATCTACGCCGTCTGGGGCCGGCTGCCAGCGGTGGAAGGCGTGCTGTGGGGAGCGAAGGCGGTTGTTGTCGCGTTGCTCGTCGAAGCGGTGCTGCGGCTCGGCAAGCGCGCGCTGAAGCGGCCGGTGCATGCCGTGCTCGCGCTCGCCGCCGTGGCCGCGCTCGCCTCCGGGGTTGCGTTCCCGTGGCTTGTGGTGGGAGGTGCCGTCGCCGGTTTGTTGTTGCCGCCGGCGCCAGCGACTGCGCCCGTTCCTGTGGTCGCAGCTCCCACGCGTGGCCTGCTCGCGCGCACGCTGCGCGTGCTGGCGATCGGGCTTGCCCTGTGGGCGCTGCCGCTTTTGGTGCTCACTGCGATCGGCGAACCGGTGCGGCTCGCGCAGCAGCAATACCTGTCCGCCCCCACCAGACACTTGGCCGTACACAGCAAACTCAGCAGCATCTGCCGTATTTGCAGAGTAGATGACATCATTCAAAAACTGCAGATGTGTGAGGCTATTTGAGGTTGAGGTGATG
>SXPB01000007.1 GCA_005776475.1 Planctomycetia bacterium | reverse complement strand
GGCGGACAAGACCAAACCCGCGGCCGGTGGTGGCGGTGGAGCGGTGGCTGATCCGCAAGGTGCCGTAGCGGGTCCAGGTAGCCCGGGCGCAGAGTTGCCGAAGCGTGTTCCAGGTTCCGAAACCTGGGGCGACTTGGGCAGCACGAACACCGAGGAGTACAAGAACAAGGACCGGGCGACCGGGGAGAAGGCCGCACCGTCGCCGGTCAACGGGCGCGGCGGTGGTCGTCGCGGTGCTCAGACGCCGGCTGGCCAGGCGCTGGCGATGGTGTTGGTCGAAGGCCTGATCGAGCCGACCGAAGTGCCCGGCAAGGCTGCACTCGAAAAGTCGAAGGAGAGCGAAGCCACGTCCGCAGACGAGCCGCGCGATCGCGCCACGAATCCGAATGCCTTTCGCATCGTCGATGCCGCTCCGCTCGACGAGGCAGGCTTGCGCGCGGCGGTGCGGGGATTCTTGCACTCGGCAGCGGTGGGTGGCGCCGAAGCGGTGACCGCTGCCTTTCCGACGGCGCGTGGCACGGTGGCGGTGTCACCGCTGCTCGACACCTCGATCGAGTTCGACGCGCCGGCTGGTTCGAAGTTCGGCGCGACTGCCGACAAACTCGCGTTCGATCGCACGTGGGTGGTCGAAGGCGCTCGCGGCGAGGTCGCGATCGTGCTGCAGGAGATCTCGATGTGGAGCCAGGAACGCAAGTTCACGCTGCGTTCCGGCGAGTCGAAGCCAACGACCGCGTTGGCGGCGCCGCCGACCTCGGCGACGGGCAACAGCAGGCCCAGGCCGGCAGGGCCGGCCGCGGGCGGCCCGACGACGGGCGGCCCGGCCACGGGAGCTCCGACCGGGCCTTCAGCGCCTGCTCCATCCGCGACGCCAGCGCAGAAGCCCCTGACAACGGGTGGTCTGCTCGAGCAGAAGCTCGCCGAACGGGCGCAGGTCGTGTTCCGGGTCCGCTTGCACGGCCGCTGACGAGCCGGGCGAACCGTTCGCCGGTGCGCAGGTACGTCGCCGGCCGCGGCGACGTTCCTTGCAGGGCGACACCGGGTCGCTAGAACCGAACGCTTGCACCGAGGAAACCGCAACTTCCACGCGGTGTGGCCGAGCCTGTTCGCCACGTCGATGGGCCTGATGGCATTCCTGCCCGTGATCGCGTTGTACGTGCGCGAACGCTTCGGCATCGAGGACCCGGCGCAGCTGCGCTTCCAGGCGAGCGTGATCTACGGCGCCGCCCCGCTGGCGGCGGCGGTGGTCGGACCCCTCTGGGGCGCGCTCGGCGACCGCACCGGCAAGAAGCCGATGGCGATCCGCGCCAACGTGGCGATCGCTTTGACGACGCTGCTGATGCCGCTGGCGCCGTCGCCCATGGTGTTGCTCTTGATGCGCATCCTGCAAGGTGTGTTGGCCGGCTACGTGGCGCCGGCAATGTCGCTGGTGGCGCAAGGCACGCCCGCGGGCCAGCAGGGCAGCACGATAGCGAAGCTGCAGGTGGCGATGGCGACGGGGTCGTTCCTCGGACCGTGGATCGGGGCCGAAGTCACGGTGCTGTTCGGCCGGTCGTCGTTGTTCTACGTCGCCAGTGCGCTGTCGGCGTACGCAGCGTTGCACCTGCATCTGTTCGCGCACGAAGAACGTGTCGTGCCCGCACCGAACGCGCGCTCGTTCGTCCGCACCTTCGTGCAGGCTTCGTTCGGCCTGTTGCGGCAACCGGCGATCGGCATCCTGTTGTTGCTCCTGCTGCTGCTGCGTCTGGGCCAGAACATGGCCGAACCGATGTTGTCGCTGCTGGTGCGCGACCTCGGCGCGTGGTCGGTCCTCGAATCGATCAGCGACACCGCCGCCCAAGCGCTCGAACGCACCATCGCCTTGCCGTTCGCGTTGCTCGCCGTCGCCCAGTGGGTGTGCACGCCATGGTGGGGGCGCATGGCCGACCGGCACGGACCGCTGCGCTGCCTCGCGTTCCTGGCGGTGGGGCTCGGCGTGGCCCAGTTCGCGATGGCGATGGTGACGACGATCGGCCAGTTCCTGGCAGTGCGGTGCGTCGTCGCGTGCCTGATGGCGGGCTCGATGACGCTTGCCTACGCCGCCGCCAGCAACCGGGTGACCGACCAGAACCGCACATTGGCGTTCGCCATGGTGCAGAGCTGCATCCAGTACGGCCTGGCACTCGGGCCGCTGCTCGGCGCCGTGGTGGCTGGCCAGGAGGCCGGCGCTGCGAGCTTCGGCCCGGTGTTCATGCTGGGCGCGTCGCTGTGCCTTGTGGCGGGCCTCTCCATGTTGGTGTTGCGGGCGGCGACGGCGGGGCGCCCGACGTCACCTGCATCGACCCCGCCCGATGCCGGCAGCAGCGTCGGCGGCTAAGCTCCGCAGCGAAGCGCAACGGCATGTGCATCCTGATCGTCATGCGTGGTTTCCACGCCGAGCATCCGCTCGTGCTCGCGGGCAATCGCGACGAACGCACCGACCGCAAGTCGGCGCCGCCAGGGCTCTGGCACGGGCAGCGTCGGCGCATCCTGTCGCCGCGCGACCGCCAGGCCGGTGGCACGTGGCTCGCGATCGACGATCGTTCGGCGTTCGCCGGCATCACCAACCTCGCTGGCGTGCCGCCGGTGCCCGAAGCGCCGTCGCGCGGTCACCTCGTGCATGCGGTGCTCGACCACGGTGATCTCGATGCCGGCATCGCCGTCGTGTCGGCCCGCGTGCGCGAGCACCAGTACTCCGGCTTCCAGCTCGTCGCCGGCGATCGCAATCGCCTCGTCGTGATGCGCCACGCGAACGGCCACGTCGATGTGATCGACTGGCTCGAACCGGTGCTGGTGGTGACCAACGAACATGGGCCGGGCCAATTGCAGCCGCGGGGTCTCGCGGCGGCATCGATGCCGGCGCTCGCCCTGCCGCAGCGACTGACCGCGTTGGCGCAGGTGTTGCGCGATCGCGGCGGCGATGGCCAGCATGCGATCTGCAAGCACGGCGCGAACTACGGCACAGTGTCGAGTTCGCTGGTGGCGGTGCCCGCCGGCGATCCGCAAAAGCTCGTGTGGAGCTACGCGCCCGGGCCACCAGACACCACCGAGTACCGCAACTACGGCAACCTCGGACGCCACCTGCTGCCGAGCGCCACCGACTGAACGGGAACGCGCGCCGCGGCGCGCGGCAAGCTCAGCGGCCGAGCTTGTCGAGGTTCGCGTTCGCGTTCGCCTTGGCTTCCTGCGCCAGCTTGCGCGCCGGCTCGGGCGTGCGCGAATCGGCGAGCTGCTTGTCGGCGAGCTGCACGGCGCGTTCGTACATCGTGCGCGCCTTCTGCAGGTTCTCCGGCGTCGTCAGGTGGTACTGCAGCACCACGGCGGCGTCGTTGAGCAGCTGCGGCGAGTCGGGCTCCTTCTCGAGCGCGTGCAGATACGACGAACGGGCGTCTTCGAAGCGGCCAGTCTCACGGCACAGGAAGGCGTGGTTGTTCCAGGCGTCGGCGCTGTCCTTCAGGCACGCGATCACATGGTTGAGATCGCGGCTGCGGTCGATGCGCTTGCCGGCGAACGCGCGGTTGCCGAGGAACTCGACGACGGCGCCCACGGCGCCGCGGCGGTCGCCGAGCAGGCTGCGGATCACGTCGGCGAACGCCACCGGGTTCACCGCGGCATAGGCCGCGGCGTGCAGCTCGGCGGCGTCGTGGTCGCCCTGGTGGTAGCTGGCGAGGAAGAGGTAGTAGAGCCCGTTGGTGGCCGACGGATTGTCGCGCAGGGCGCCGCTGAATCGGCTCGCCGCATCGGCCCAGCGTTCCTCGTCGAAGCAGGCGCGGCCGGCGTGGAACTGCAGCGTCGCCGCCTTCGCCGGTCGTGCCGACGTTCCGCTGGCGTAGCGCTTGTGCAGGTCGTCGTAGAAATCGGCCCGCTGCCGTGGCGTGAGCCCGGCGGTCATCGCGTCGTGGTCGAGGGCGGTGTCCGGATCGATCGCGAGCGCGTCGGCGAAGCTCGCGCGCGCCGCGTCGGTCTTCTTGTCGAGCCAGGCGATCTGGCCCAGCGCCACGTGCGGATGGGCCCGGGTGGGATCGATCGCGGCGGCCGCGCGGTAGCTGCGGATCGCCAGCTGGCGCTGTTCGTCGATCTTGCCGACCAGGTCGGCGAGAGCCTGGCCTTCGGGCCGTTCGGTCTCGCGTTGCTCCAACAGGAGGCGCATGCGGTCGGCGGCGATGCGGCCGAGCAGCACGTGGGCGCCGGAGCGCTTGGGATGCCGCCGCACCGCTTCCTCGGCCTCCTTGACGGCGAGGTCCCACTCGCGCAGCAGGTAGCGCGCCTGCGCCAGCACGAGGCGGCTGTCTTCGTGGTCGGGATCGACGGCGAGCACACCTTCGGCGAGATCGACTGCGTCGGCCCACATCACCTCGGGGTTCATCACCGAACGATCGAGTTCGGTCTGCAGCACGAACGTGCGCGCCAGCATCGCCGCGATCGACGCTTCGCCGGGGAAGCGCTGGCGGGCAGCGTCCAGCAGATCGATCGCATCGCGGAAGCGGCCACTGCGCCCGAGGCAGCGACCGGCGGCGACGACCCAGTCGACGCGCGCCGGTTCGGCCTTCGACAGCTTCAGGAACGCGTCCGCGGCTTCGGGGAAGCGCTGCTGGTTCTCCGCCGCGTGGGCCTGCTGGCGCCACGCGTCGAGTTCCTTGGCCGTCGGCGCCGCGGTGCCCTGGCCTTGCGGGGTTGGTGCCGGCGTCGGAGCCGGGTTCTGGCTCCAGGCACAGCCGGCGAACAGGACAGGGAGCAGCAGCCGCAGCAGGGTCATGTCACTTGCCCTGCAACAGCCGTTCCGCGTTCTGCAGGTGGCGGCGGGCGCCGGGGCGGCGCTGGCCTGGGTGGTAGCGCAAACTCGCCTCGGCAGCGGCCTTGGCGGCCTTGCCATCCTTGGCGTGCTTGAGCTGCCACAAGGCCAGGTTCTCGTAGCAGTCGCCAACGGCCTCATCGAGTTTCTGCTTGTCGTCGGGATCGCTCGGCGGCGTGTCGCGCAGCGTCTTCTCGCCGTCGACGATCGCGGAATCGAGCAGCTGCTTGCTCTCGGTCCAGTCGCGCTCGAGATGCCAGATCGCGATCAGCGCGCAGTCGTTGCGCAGCCGCACGTTGGTCGGGTCGAGCTGGTTGGCCCGGCGGTAGGCGGTGTAGCTCTGCTCGTACATCTCCATCGCCTCCTTCTGCTTGCCGTTCTGCTCGAGCTGGTTGCCCCAGTCGCGAGCGAACAGGCCGCTGTTGTTGTTGAGATCGATGTCGCCAGTGGCGGCATTGGCAGCGGCGCGTGAGATCGCTTCGACCTTGCCGAGGTCGTTCTTCTTCATGAACCGGTCGACCAGGAACAACAGCGAGCGCTTGATCGAATCGCCGTCGCCGAGGTCGTCGAGCAGGCGATCGGGACGCGCCTTCACTGCTTCGAGCAGCCACTTCTCGGCGTTGGCGGCGTCGTTCTCGTAGTAGGCGATGGTGCCCTTCTTGCCGACCACGAGCGTCTGCCACTGTTCGCAGGTGTCCTTGAAGCCGGCGTTCTTCGCCATCGATGCGGCGAAGTCGGCATGCGCCTGGTCGAGCGTCTTCAGCGCATCCGGAGTCTTGCCGCCCTTGCGCTGCGCATCGGCGAGCAGGTAGCGGGCCTTGCCCAGATACCAGACGCCGGTGGCGTCGGTGCGCTTGGCGAGCGCTTCGACCGCGAGCGGCATCTGCCCGCTGCGCGCCGCGGTTTCGATGATCGGGTCGAACAGCGTGGCGTCGTCGGCGGCGGCGCGCTGCAGCGCCCGCACCCAGATGTTCACGGCTTCGGCACCGGCACCGGCCCACTCTTCCGTGGTGGACCACAACTGGCGTAGCGCCGGGCTCAGCTTGGCCTTCTCTTCGAGGCCGCGGAACGAAGCCCGCACCGCGGTCAGCAGTTCCTTGTCGTCTTCGTTGTTCTGCTTCTTCGCGGCATAGGCGCGCGCGCCCGCGTTGGCGCGCAGCAGGTGCAGCGCCTCGAGGTCCTCGGGCTTGCCGCCGCCCTGCGACTGCATGTGCAGCAGGAGGCCGTTGAGCGTGCGGGCGGCGGCGTCGCTGTCGCCGGCGTCGTACTGGGCCTGGGCCAGGCGTTGGCGCGGGGCGATCGGTTCGCTGTCGAGCTCCACGGCGCGCTTGAACGCCGCGACCGCGTCCTGGTAGAGCAGGTCGACGCCGCGCCGGCCGGCGTCGCGTGCCTGCACCGCGAGCTTGCTGGTGATCTCACCGCGCAGCAGCTGGAACGGCTGGTGGTCCTTGCACTCCTTGCTCAGTCCGTCGAGCAACGTCAAGGCGCCATCGAAGTCCGCCGCCGCCACCTTCTGGTCGATCGCCGCTTGTTGCTTCGCCAGTGCTTCGGCGGCACCGCCCTGCTCCTGCGCCTGGCGCGCCGCGATCTGTGAACGCGCCGTCGAACCCAGGCCCTGCTCGCCGTTGCTGCGCAGCAGCGCCGCCGCTTCCCGGCGTTGGTAGGGGTAGTACTTCACCGCCTCCTTGCAGAACTGCTCGTACTCAGCGAACGGACGCTTCTGTTGTTCGCGCAGCAGCACTGCGATGTTCTGCCAGGCATCGCCGACTGCTTCTTCGAGCCGCTCGCGTTCGCGCGCTTCGGTCGCCGGCGGCAGCGCCGCCAGCTGGGCCTTGCCGATCTCGATCGCCCGTTCGAACAGGGTGCGAGCCCGATCGAGGTCGCGATCGAGGTGGTAGATCAGCATCAGGCCGCAGTCGTTGACGATGCGGGCGTCGTCGGGCGACAGCTCCACCGCCTTCTCGTAGTGGCGGTAGGAACGTTCCCACAGTTCCTTGGCTGTCGCGGTGTCGCCGGCCGTCGCCTTCTGCACGCCGAGATCGCGCGCCGCCAGTGCTGCGTTGTTGTAGAGGAAGCCCCAGCGGTCGGGCGCGATCTGCAGCACGCGTTCGTTGAACGCCAGCGTCAGCGCCAGCGCATCGTCGGTGCGTTCGGTGCAGGCGAGGTGGATCGCGAACACGGCACCCGTGAAGTGGTTGCCGAACGAGTCGACCAGCTTCGGCGCGCCATTCTCGTAGGCCAGCGTCACCGGCGACGCGTCGACCGCGCGCACGAGATGCCCTTCGGCGCCCTTGAGGTCGCCCATGTCGACGCACACGCGAACCTGCGCCAGTTCGCACAGGGCGCGCCATTGGTTGGCGGCGTCGCGATGGCCGGGCACCTGCGCCACGTAGTCGGCGAACGCGGCGTCGCTCTTGCCGTAGGCCGCGAGCGCGCCCTGGAAGTTGCCGTCGGCGCGCAGCTTGTCGGCCTGCGCGTAGATGGCGCGGCCTTGGTGCCAGCGCAGGATCGGGATGGTCGGGCTCTCGCGCACGAGGCGCGAATAGCTGCCGGCCATCGCGTCGAACTGGCCGTTGTCGCGCATCCAGCCGATGAAGGCATCGTGGATCGCGGTCTCGCCCGGCGCCGCGCGCATGCCACGTTCGAGTTCGCGCACCACTTCCGACGGCTGGTCGAGCCACTGGTGCAGCAACGCCAAGTGCGTCGTCGCATCGCCCGGAAACTCACTGCGCGCGCTCTCGAAGCAACGCGCTGCCGACGTTGCCAGCTGGGCGGTTTCCCGGCCGACGATGGCGACGCCGCGCGCGTCGCGTTCGCCGCTCTCGCGTTCCACCTGGCGCAACTGCACGAAGCGCTGCAGCTCGCAGCGTCCGCCGAGCAGCAAGGCCCTGGCGGCGTCGGTCCGGTTGGTCGGCACCGAGGTTGCGGCGAAGCCGGCGGCGGCGCGCGATGCGGCGGCGCGGCACGCGTCGTACTCTTCGAGTGCGTACCGGCACTCGGCCAGCATCAACAGCGCGGCGGGGGCATCGGCGTCGGCGACGTCGGCGAGCGCCTTGTCGAAGTTCGTCGCCGCATCGATGTAGTAGAAGCGAACCTGCCCCTGGCCGGACCTGGCGAGGCGCATGCTGCCTTCGGCGAAGACGAGGCGCGCTTCGCGCAGCCCCTTGTTCGCCGCGAGCAGGGCTTCGGCGTGGTCGAGCGCCTGCATCGGGTCGGTGTCGAGCAGGGCGCGGGCCTGTTGCAGGCGCACTGCCTCGTCGGCGGTCGGGGCAGCGATGTTGGCGCAGGCGGCCACCACGGTGGCGCAGAAGAGAAGGGTCGTTGGCTTCATGTGCAGAAAGGAACCGGGGTCGAGGCCGGACAGACCGCGACCAGCGCGGGAACGAGCGCGCGAGAGAGAGGGGGGAGCGACCGGCGGCGATTGTGACGTTCGGGCGGCCGGACCGGAAGCGCCAAGGTGCGGGGGCCCATCCGGCCAACGGGTCAAGGGGCCCAGGGGGAACGCCCGATAGCACCGGACGAGCAGCAAAGGAACGGTGACCCATCCCACGATCCAGGGGCCGGCATGCCTCGACCGCACGACGGTCGGCGGCATGGTGCAGGCCATCGACGACGCCTTGCGCGGCAAGCCGCAGCGCGTCTACGTCGATCTCGGCGCCGTCTCGTCGTTCGATTCGACCGGGCTCGGTGGTGTCGTCGCCGGGATGCGCGCGGCGAAGGCGGCGGGGGTCGAGATGAAGTTGAAGGGGCTCGACCGCGCCATGCTCGACTTCTTCTCGCTGGTGTCGGTGCAACGGCTGGTGCAGCCCGAACTGGCGCCGAAGCGACTCGATCCGGTCACCGCGGTGGGCGGCTTCGTCGAACCGATGGTCACCGGGGGTGCCGCGGTGCTGCGCACCGGCGCCCAGGTGGTGCGCGAGTTCGTGCTCGGGCCGTTCCGCGGCCGGGCCCTGCGGCTCGACCGCACCGCGATCGAAGTCGACCATTGCGCCGCGGGCGCTCTGCCGATCATCGCGCTGATCGCGTTCCTGATGGGGTTGATCCTCGCCATGCAGGCGTGGGTGCAACTGCGCGTGTGGGGCGCCGAGATCTACATCGCCGACATGGTCGGCGTGTCGGTGCTCGCCGAGATCGGCCCCCTGATGACGGCGATCGTGCTGGCGGCGCGTTCGGGTTCGCGCAATGCGGCGCAACTGGGGGCGATGGTGGTGAGTGAGGAGATCCAGGCGCTGGAGCAGATGGGCATCCGGCCGATGGCGTTCCTGGTGTTGCCGAAGGTGTTCGCCTGCGCGTTCGCCGCGATGGCGCTCGGCATCGTGTTCGACGTCGTCGCGATGTGCGGCGGTGGATTGTTCGCGTCGACCGTCGCCGCGATCGAACCGGACGCCTTCGCCGAACAGTTGCGGCAGGCGCTGAGCATGCAGGACTTCGTCGTCGCGATGGTCAAGTCGGCGACGTTCGGCGCCTGCATCGGCGTCGTCGGCTGCGCGCTCGGTCTGCGCGTGCAGGACGGCAGTGAGGGAGTCGGCCGCGCCACCACCAATTCGGTCGTGCTCGGCATCTTCCTCGTCATCGTCGTCGATGCCGTCTTCGTCACCTGCCAGAGGATGCTCGCATGACTCAGGAATGGGCTCAGCCAGCACCCGAGCGCATCAACGCCGGTCGCCGTGCCACCGACGACCTCGTGCGCGCCGTCGCACTGTCGACGCAGTTCGGCGAACGCACCGTGCTCGATGGCGTCGATCTCGCCATCCGCCGCGGCGAGGTGTTTGTGGTGATGGGGCCATCGGGCTGCGGCAAGACGACGTTGCTGCGCCATCTGTGCGGGCTGCTGCCGCCGACGCTCGGCTCGGTGTCGGTCGGCGGCCACGACCTGTATTCGGCGTCGCCCGAGTTGCTGCAGCACTTGCGCCTGCGCACGGGGTTGTCGTTCCAGGGCGGTGCGCTGCTCGGCAGCCTGACGGTGCTCGAGAACGTGGCATTGCCGCTGCGCGAGAACACCGACCTGCCCGAATCGGTGATCACCGCCACCGCCCGCATGAAGCTCGACATGGTGGGTCTGCTGCATGTCGCGCACCTGCTGCCGTCGTCGCTTTCGGGCGGCATGCGCAAGCGCGCCGCGATCGCCCGCGCCATCGCGCTGGATCCCGACATCGTCTACTTCGACGAGCCGTCGGCTGGCCTCGATCCGATCACCGCTGCAGAAGTCGACAACGTCATCACCAAGCTGAACAAGGTGTTCGGCCTCACCATGGTGGTGGTCACCCACGACCTGCCGTCGGCGCACGCGATCGCCGACCGCATCGTGGTGCTGCTCGACGGCAAGGTGGCGGCGCTCGGCGAGCGCGACCGCGTCTGGAATGACCCGAATCCGCGCCTGCGCGACTTCATCGAACGGCGCCTGCGTGCCGAAGACAGCCGTGGCATGGACGTGATTTCCTGCCTCGAAGTGTGACATGAACGACCACGGCAGACGCTTCCGGCTCGGTGCCTTGGTGCTCGGCACCGGCGGGCTGTTCGTCGCGCTGCTGGTCTTCATCCTCGGCAACAGCCTCGGCCACGCGCGCGCCAGCTACTTCATCCTGTTCGAGGAGAACGTGAAGGGCATGGTGGTCGGCAGCAAGGTCAACTTCCAAGGCGTGCCGATCGGCGTCGTCGCCGACATGCGCTTCCAGGACGGCAAGACCCTGGTCGAACTGCGTGTCGATCCGACGCGTGCCAACGTGCAGGACCTGACGCGCGCACGCATGGACCGGTTGCTGGTGACCGGGCAAGTGACCGTCGAACTCGAAGGCTACGGGTCGAACGGGAAGTCGCTGCCGCCTGGCGAGTTCATCCAGTGCAAGGAAGACCCGCTGCACTCGTTGACCGCGAGCTTGCCGGAAGTCGTCGACCAGGCCGCGTCGGTGCTGGCGCGGCTCGATGCGGTGCTGGCGGCGACGGCAACGGTGCTCGGGGCGCAGAACCAGGCGCACCTGACGGCGACCTTGGGCAACTTCGAACGCGCTTCCGCCGAACTCGCCGAGCGCACGCTGCCTTTGGCGACGGCGTTGCTCGCCGATGCGCGCGAAGCGGTGCAATCGACCAAGGGTGTGGCGACGTCGGCGCAGGACGCGCTCGCCGTGCTCGGCCGACTCGAACACGACTTGCAGGGTCTGCTGCGCGAATCCACGGCGTTGACGGCGGCCCTGCGTGGGCCTTCGCTGACGGCGCTGGCGGGCTTGCGCAGCACGCTCGACGAACTGCGCGGCCTCGCGCGGCAATGGAAACTGGCGCCCGACAGCTTGTTGTTCGGCGTGCAACGACCGGCAGTGCCGGCGGGGGGCGATCGATGAACCTGGTGGCGACGTTGCGGGCGATGGCCGCGGGTACCTTCGCGATCCTGGGTTTCGCCGCGTGCAGCAGCGTGGTGGTGCCGACCGAGCAGTTCTACCGGTTGGACCTGCCTCCCGTGGCAGAGCCCGCCGCCGACTGCGGCGGCGTGTTGCGCGTGCAGGATCTGCAGCTGAACACGGCGCTGGCGTCGGACCATCTGCAGCGACTGTGCGGCAATCGCATCGAGCCGGCACCGTTGGCGCGGTGGGTGGCGCCGCTCGATCGCCTGGTCACCGATGCGCTGGTGCTCGGG
Source organism: Planctomycetia bacterium (assembly GCA_005776475.1). Taxonomy (GTDB): domain Bacteria; phylum Planctomycetota; class UBA1135; order UBA1135; family UBA2386; genus UBA2386. The sequence goes on along the minus strand of SXPB01000007.1, from coordinate 4,589 downwards.
CTGTCGCGCGCGCGCGTCTGCGAACTCGTGAAGGGCGCCGTCGATCCAGGGGACGAGACCTGGTCGCTGCGCGGCCGCATCGTCGACTTCGTCGAAGTGGGCGCGGGCGAGACGCGGCGGGCGCGCGTGACGCTCGAACTCTGGCTCGAACGGGAGCAGCGCGTGTTGTTCCGCGACGAGTTCGCGGTGGAGGAGGCGATCGTTGCCGGGGGGGACGATGGGGCCGTGGCCGCATTGTCGATCGGCCTCGCACGCGTCACCGGTGCCGTCGTGCAGCGCATGCGCGGACTCGATCTGTTCGCGCAAGCGCGGCGTGAACGCGGCCCGACCGGACCGGCGGCAGCGGGGCCATCGCGCTGACGGCGAGGCCGCTGCCCGGTAGCATCGGCCTGGGCTCAGGATTCCCGGCCCGAAGGTTCGATGGCATGCGCGTGATCGCTTCCGCTGTGCGTGCGTTCGTGGTGCTGCTCGCGGCTTTGCCGGCACTGTCGCAGGTCGAACTCGGCGCCCGGCCCTCGTGCCCGCCGGTCTTCGCCGCGTGGTTGCAGGGCGAGCCGGTGCCGACCGCCGAAGAGCAGGCGCCGAAGTGCCGGGTCTACGCGTTCTACACCGTCGCGCAGTCGGCGACGCGCTTCGTGCAGGAAGGGGACTACTTCGCCGCGTTGCAGCGGCGCTGGTCGGAGCGCGGTGTCGTGGTCACGGCGGTGGTCGGTGAGAAGGACGTGGCGCTGACGACGTGGCCAGGATGCCGCGTCGCCCACGACGACAAGCTGGCGGTGACGCTGCCGTGGTTCACGCTGGGCAACACGGGGCCGTGCGTGGTGGTGCTCGACCCCAAGGGCCGAGCCCGTTTCGTCGGCGCTCCGGAAGCTGGCCTCGTCGATGCGGTCGAGGCAGTGCTCGCTGGCCGCGACACGGTGGACGCGGAACGCTCCGCGGCGACGTTGCGCATCGATCTGGTCGCCGCGTTCGATGATGCCACGGCAGCCGTCGCCGATCCGCTCGAACAGGTGGTGGCGCATGCGCCGCGCGATGGCCTCGCGCGGGGTCTGCTCTTCCTCGTGCTGGCCACCAAGAAGAACGACGATGCCGCGGCTCGCAAGTTCATGCAGGAGTCGCTGGCGGCGCTGGCGAACGAGGCCCGCCCGTTGGCCGCCTTCGCCGATCTCGCGCTGCGTGGCGACCCGCGCCGCGACGGCATTGCCGTGTTGGTGCGCGACGCGCTGAAGCCGGTCGCCGCCGCGGTTCCGTCGGACACGTTCGTGCAGTTGACCTGGTTGCGAACCCTGGTGCTGACCGGCGACGAACGCGAGACGGGCCGCCAGTCGATGAAGTTGCGCAAGCAGGTCACCGCCACGGCGTCGGACTGCCTGGACTTCGCGTCGGTCCTTTCGCAAGCGGCCAACGCGCCGGTGCACCGCGACCTCGCGACGATGGCGATCGAGAAGGCCGCGTCCCTGCAGGCGACGCCGCGCCTGCTCCTGGCCGCCCGCTACGGCGTCGCGGCCCGTTGTGCCAACGACAGCGAGGCCCAGAAGGCGCTGCTCGACGAGTATCTGAAGGACACCGAGATGCGGGTGTCGATCAACAACGACTGCTGGTACCTGATGACCGAATTGGCGACGATGGGGCGCTACGACGCCCTCGCCGCTGGACTCGCCGACCGCATGCTCGAGCAGAAGGAGAGCATGGATTACTTCGAGTTCGACACCGCCGCGCTGGCCATGTTCCTGGTTGGCCGATTCGCCGATGCCGTGGCCCTGCAGGAGACGGCGATCGAGAAGGGCGGCAAGGGCAACCCGGAATACACCGAGCGGCTGCAGCGCTACCAGGCGAGGCTGTCGCCAGCACCCAGGTAGTCGCGGCTGGGGTGGGGGAAAGGGCTGCCGGGCAGGGCCCGCCAGGCCTGTGCAACGATCCCCTTGTCTATTGTGGCCGGTTGGCTATCCTGCTCGGCCCTTTCCCCAACTGAGCCGCCATGTCCAGAGTTTGCGCTGTTTCCGGTCGTCGCACCCGCATTGGTCACCAAGTGAAGCGCCGTGGTCTGGCGAAGAAGGACGGCGGTGTCGGTCGCCGCGTCACGGGACGTAGCAAGCGCACGTTCAAGCCCAACCTGCAGCCGGTCCGCATCCTGACCCCAGACGGTCAGGTCGTGACGCTGAAGCTGGCGACCAAGGTGATCAAGCGCGGCATCATCACCCTGAAGAAGGGCGACAAGACGGTCTCGTACCCGCTCGTCAAGGCGGTGCGTGGTCGCAACCGTCAGTTCACGAAGGCGCAGAAGGCCTGATCCGCGGACCGTTCGCCGGGCGCGGCCGCGCCGTGACGTTCTGGTCGGTCGAAGATCGCCGCCGCGGCCTGGGGCCGGAGGGTGTGCGCGCGACTCGCGCAAGGCGCTTTCGCCGCGCGGCCCCTGCTTGCCCATGTGGCTAGACCCGAGCGGCGCCTCGATGCGCCCGCCAGAGCTTGGCGCGGGCGACGCTGCGTCCGCGGTTTTGGCCTCCGGGCGGCGCCAACCGCGGTCGGTCTCCACCTTTTTCCACCGTCGGTGCGGGGGCTGTGGATAACTTCCGAGCCGGCGACCGTCGGGCTGCAAGCCGCACAGTTGCTGGGTTCGCGCGGTGCCATCGCAGGTTGCGAGCCGCCCGGTAACGACGCGCGACGGTCCGGATGGGGAAGCACTGTCAAAAAACTGGTGGAGCGGGTGTTGAAATCCCGTGGAGACAGGGCATGATCCCAAGCCTGGCCCGAGTGGTGCTGTGGCTAGCCTGGTCACAGCGGCGCGCGAGTCAGAGTGGTGGCCTTGGCCATCGCTGGCAGCGAAACGCTCTCTGACTGTTCGGTAGCAAGCGCTGACCTGACTGACCATCGGGTTGGCCGGAGCCGGTTCGCCGGTTCCGAATCAGCAGACACCGACGGGTCCTGGCTGTGTGGTGGAGACCAGTATCCCCCTCCCTAACCGCCCTCTCCATTGCGTAGCCTAGACCCGCTTTCACGGGCCTCAGTTCTGACCGGCTGAGGCCCGTATTTTTTTGCCTGGGGAGCTCGTTCGCGCGAAGCGCGCGGGTGGCACTCCGCTGCCTCCGGCACTAGGTTGCTTCACCCGCCGCCTGTTGGCGGGGAACCCACTTTCGAATGCGATGACGAGACCAGGTTTTCGCAAGGGCCGACCGGGCGGAGCGCAGCCGGCATCCGGGCGCGACGACGACGGCTTCCTCAGCAGTTCGCTGTTCTCCCAGGCGCAGATTCTTCAGCTGATGAAGAACGAGTTTGCCCGGGCCCGCCGGCACGGCCTGCCGCTCGGCTGCATGCTGCTGCAGGTGGACCGGCTGTTGCCGTTGATCGACATGCACGGCGCCGAACTGCGCTCGACCGTGCGGGCGGCGGTGGCGGGTCTCGTGCGGGAGAAGACGCGCGGCTCCGACCTGCTCGGGACCACGTCCGAGGATCGCTACCTGCTGGTCTTGCCCCACACCAGCCTGCAGCAGACCCGGGTCGTGGCGGAGCGCCTGCACCAGATGTTCGAAGCGGTCGAGATCGCCGTCGACGGTCGGCCACTGGCGCTGTCGCTCAGCATCGGCATGACCGCCAGCGACGACCAGAAGACGATCTTCTTCGATTCGCTGTTGGCGCAGGCCGAGGCTGCCGTCGAGTTTGCGACCAAATCGGGCGGCAACCAGGTGGCTTCGTTCGGCGAAGCCCAACTGCGCGATCCGGGACTCGCCAATGACAGCGCCCCGCGTCGCCGCTCCGGCGATCGGCAGCAAGGGGAGGCGCCATGACCGAAGGCCCGATGCGCATCCTGTTGGTCGAGGACGAGCTGACGATCGCGGTGACCCTGCAGGACGATCTCGAGGGCGTCGGTTACGAAGTGAAGCACGTCGCCGACGGCAAGCTGGCGATCGCCGAACTCGGCCACACCAGCTATGACGTGGTGATCACCGACGTGCGGCTGCCGGGTGCCGACGGCATGCAGGTGCTCGCGGCGGCGAAACGAGCGCGCCCCGACACCGAGGTGCTGGTGATGACCGCCTACGCCACCGTCGAGCACGCGGTCGAGGCGATGCGGCTTGGCGCCGACGACTACATCCAGAAGCCGTTCCTCAACGAGCACGTGATCGACCGGTTGCGCCGGATCGGCAAGGTGCGGGCGTTGCTGAGCGAGAATCTGCGCCTGCGCGAGCAACTGGCGCAGAAGGACGGCCAGGGCCTCCCTGGCGTGATCGGGCAGAGTCGAGCCATGCAGTCGGTGGTGAAGACCGTGCGCACGGTCGCGGCCACCGACGCCTCCGTGTTGATCGAAGGCGAGAGCGGCACCGGCAAGGAACGCATTGCGCGCGCCATCCACACCCTCAGCGCCCGCCGCGACAAGCCCTTCGTGGCGCTGTCCTGCGGCGCCTTGCCCGACACGCTGCTCGAAACCGAGCTGTTCGGGCACGAGAAGGGTGCCTGCACCGATGCGCTGAAGCTGCTGCGCGGCCGCTTCGATGTCGCTGACGGAGGCACGATCTTCCTCGACGACATAGACTACATGCCGTTGTCTGTGCAGGTGATGCTTCTTCGCGTGCTGCTGGATCGCGAGTTCGAGC
>SXPB01000105.1 GCA_005776475.1 Planctomycetia bacterium | reverse complement strand
TGGGGCTACAGCAACCGCGTCGTCGAACTGACCCAGAAGATCGCCAAGGGCACCAAGTAGTCCGGAGACGCCCATGGCCTGGAAGTCCCTTCGCGATCTGCCCCTCAAGGGCCAACGCGTGCTGATGCGCGTCGACTTCAACGTGCCGCAGGACAAGGCGACGTTGGCGATCACCAACAACCAGCGCATCGTGTCGGCGCTGGGCACGATCCGCTACGTGCTCGAGCAGGGTGCTGCGGTGGTGCTGATGTCGCACCTCGGCCGCCCCGATGGACAGCGAGTTGCGAAGTACAGCCTGAAGCCGATCGCCGCCGAGCTGCAGAAGCTGCTCGGCAAGCCGGTGACGTTCCTCGACGACTGCGTCGGTCCCGTCGTCGAGGCCGCCTGCGCCAAGGGCACACTCAAGCCAGGCCAGGTGGTGCTGCTCGAGAACCTGCGCTTCCATCTCGAAGAGGAAGGCAAGGTCAAGGAGAAGAACAAGGACGGCACCGAGACCAGCAAGAAGGCGGAGCCGGCGGCGATCGAAGCGTTCCGCGCGAGCTTGAAGAAGCTCGGTGACGTCTACGCCAACGACGCGTTCGGCGCCGCGCACCGAGCCCACAGCTCGGTCAGTGGCATCACGGGTCTGCCTGTGGCTGCGGGCTTCCTGATGCAGCAAGAACTATCGGCGTTCGCGAAGGTGCTCTCGACGCCGGCGCGGCCGTTCGTCGCGATCCTCGGTGGCGCCAAGGTCAGCGACAAGTTGCCCGTGATCGAGAACCTGCTCAGCAAGGTCGACACGCTGATCATCGGCGGCGCGATGGCCTACACGTTCCTCGTGCAGATGGGGCAGAAGGTTGGCAAGTCGCTGGTCGAGAAGGACCTCGTCGAGGCCGCCGGCAAGGTGCTCGCCGCCGCGAAGGCCGCGGGCAAACAGATCCTGCTGCCGGTCGATCACGTCTGCGCCGCCGAGTTCAAGGCCGACAGTCCGGCCAGCGTGCACGCGATGATCCCGGATGGGGTCATGGGGCTCGACATCGGCCCGCTTACGGTGAAGTCCTACGTCGCCGCGCTGCGTTCGGCCAAGACCGTGGTCTGGAACGGGCCGATGGGTGTGTTCGAGATGGACGCGTTCTGCAAGGGCACCGAAGCAGTGGCGCAGGCAGTTGCCGCGGCGACCGCGGCGGGCGCGTTCACCGTGGTCGGCGGCGGCGACTCCGTCGCGGCGGCCGAGAAGCTCGGCATTACCAGCAAGCTGTCGCACGTGTCGACGGGTGGCGGAGCGAGCCTCGAACTGCTCGAAGGCAAGAAGCTGCCCGGCGTCAGCGCGTTGGGCGGCTGAGCGCCGTTCAGTTGCGCAGCGAGTACTCGAACTGGTTGATGCGCGCGACGGCGTGCCACAGGTCGTCTTCGACGAAGTGCGGATCGACCTGGAATTCACCGTCCTGGCCGCCCTTGCCGGTGCGCAGCAGGATCGTGCCGAGTTCGGCGCGTTGCCCGGCGAGCACGTCGGCGGTGGTGTGGCCGATCATCCAGCAGCGCTGCAGGTTGAGGTCGAACTCCTGCTGCGCCATCTTGAAGATGCCGGGGCCCGGCTTGCGGAACACGCTCTCCTTGCGGAAACGGCCCTTGCCCTTGGGGTGGTACGGACAGCTGTAGATCTTGGTGATCGGGATCTGCTCCTGCTGCATGCGCGCGATGAACGCTTCGCAGAAGCGGGTGAAGTCCCGTTCCTTGGTCTGGCCGAAGGCGATGTCCTGGCGGCTGGTCGCCACGAACAACCGGAACTGCGCCGGATCGATGCGGGTCAGCGCTTCCAGGGAGCGTTCCAGGAACGGGATCGAGCCGTCCTCGGCGAGTTGCGCCCGCTGCACGAGGACGCCGTCGAGTTCGAAGAACAGACCCTGCTTGTCGGGGATCTTGGCCATGAGGGGTTGGTTTCGGGTGTCGGGGGCCGTGTTTGGCCTGCCCATGGCATCGGATGGTTCCGGGGCCGGCTTGATCGTCAGGGAGAAATGCCCACCTGGTCGGCGGGGTCGCCGGCGGGGGTGCGGAGCCCGGCCGAGTCCCGCTTCGGGGCCAGGCGTGTGCAGAAAGACCACCCCTCCTTGCGCAGTCGCTGCGTAATGCCGGCATACTGCCGCGCTCCCTCGAGTCCCTCGTTCCGCACCCTTTGAGCCAGCGTTCCGACAACGAGCTGATGCTGCAGATCCAAGCCGGGGATCTGGGCGCGTTTGAGCAGTTGGTTACGCGCTATCAGACCATGGTGCACGGACTCGCGAAAAGCATGCTGCGGCGGCCGGAAGATGCCGAGGAAGCGACCCAGGACGCGTTCCTGAAGTTGTTCCGCGCGCGCGGTTCGTACGACCCGTGCCGGAGCTTGGAGCCGTGGCTGCTCCGCATCGCCGGCAATGCCTGCCGCGACAAGCTGCGCCGGTTGCGCGCGGCGCACCTGCCGACCGCCGTCGGCGCCGACGACCACGATCCACTGCTCGACCTGCCCGATTCCCGGGCCGCCCTCGGTGCTGCTCGCCAATTCGTCGACCACTCGGTGCGCGGCGAACTCGAGCTGTTGTCCGAACGCGTGCGCCAGCCGCTGGAGTTGAAGTACCTGCGCGGGTTCACCAACCAGCAGATCGCCGAGGCCCTCGGCATTTCGATCAGCAACGTCAAAGTGCAGCTGGCACGTGGGAAGGACATTCTCGCGAGCCGCCTGCAGGGAGTGCGCGAAGCATGAACGAGCCGCGCGAACCTCTGCACCAACCGCCGAATCCCGACCATCTGCGTCGGGTGCCGCCGACGAGTCCGGACTGCGCCCAGGTGCGCGGCTGGTTGCGCGATTTCGCCGACCAGGATCTGGAACCCGAGCACACCGTCGAACTCGAAGAGCACGTGCACCGTTGCCGGGTCTGCGCGGTCGAACTGGCGCGGGCCGAACACGAGACGCTGCGCTTGCGCAGCGCGTTCCGCAGCCTGGCCGGCTCGCCCGGCGTCGACGCCGGCGTGTTGCCCGAAGGGTTCGCCGCGCGCGTCGTCGAGCGTCTGGTGCTCGACGAAACGTCGCTCGTGAGCAAGGAGCGTTTGCGGCAAGCCGCTGCGGCAGCTGCAGCGATGCAAACGTTCGAGACCAAGGCACCGGTGCGCCGGCTCCGCGTGCAGCCGCTGACCTTGCTCGCGGCGGCGCTGCTCCTGCTGGTTGGTCTTGGCTTTGGTCGCGAACTGGTCGAAGCCTTCAGCGACGCCCCGACCGGTGTGGCGCGCCTCGTCGTCGTCGATGCGCGCGACGCGTTCGAGTTCGATCGCCGCCTCGTCGCCGGTGATGGCCTCGGCGCAAACCAGTCGATGCGCGTAGGCAGCGGTGGTGGAGCTCGCGTGGATTGGCACGATCCGTCCGCGAAGACCCAGCCGGCGGCGACGTTGTTGATGCAGGGCAAGGGCGAGATGCGGTTGGAGGCCGGACAGCCCTTGCTGGTGGATGGCGTGGTCGAGATCACCGCCCATCGCGCGGTTTCGATTCCGATGGCGGATGGCAGTAACATCAACCTGGGCGTCGGTCGCTACGAGATCGCGGTTGCGGTGTCCGACGACCTGTCGGCGGATCCCGGCCAGTGGTCGGGCAATGATCCGATCGCATGGATGCCGCGCGATCTGCAGATTTCAATCGAAGTGAAGGATGGCGCCGCGGCGACCATCGAACGCTCGACGGCGGGACAGACCCTGGTCAGCAAGGGCGAGATCGGTGTCTATCGCGGCAGTGGCGATGTGACCGTCACCAGCGTGGTCGGGCCGATTGCAGCGGACAAGCCGGCTTCGCGTGAGCCGGTGCCGACGCCGGTTGCGCTGCCGACCCCGAAACTGTTCGGGCATCTGCGCGATCGGTCGGGAGCCGCCGTGGCTGGGGCCGAGGTCCTGCTCGCCTTCGGCGCCGCCGGCACCAGCCAGCATCGCGTTGGCCAGTCGATCTACGACGGCAGTTTCACGATCGAGTCACCCGCCTCGGTCGATTCCGGCTACGTCGTGGCGATGGGTTTGGCGGTGGCGCAACCGCACCTCGCGGTCATCGCACCCGAGGCACATCCGGTGGTTCGGCTCGGCATCCACGCCCAGTTCCAGGCGCCGCTCGTGTTCGAAGCCTCGCAGCCCGTGCTTGGTTTCCTCAACGACGATGCCGGCAATCCGGTTGCGGGCGCGCAGGTGCTCCCGTGTGTCGTCGACGAATGGTTCGGCACGGTGTTGCCGCTCGGTGGCCAGCGCACGGTGAGTGCCGCCAATGGCGCCTTCCGGGTCGAACGGCTGCCGGCGCGCTTGCCGGTGCACCAGGCCTTGCTGCTGCTGGTGCTGCGCGACGGCTTCGACAGCGTCGCCGTGCAGGTCCCGGTGCGTAGTGTGGCGACCGCGTCGCAGCCGCCGTTGATGGTCACGATGCATGGGCTGCACCACGTGCTGCTGCACATGCTGCCCGGGGACACGGGGATCGAAGTGCTCGAAGAGCTGCCCGGTTGCGCGCCGGGGTCTGGCTATTGGCCGCGACCCACCAGCACCGACTCCGAGGGTCGCGCGATGGTGTTGGTTGGCAGCCAGCGTTTGTGGGTTCGTATCGAGGACGCCGCCGTGGTGCGCGAACTGGTGCTCGACGAACTGTCGCCGAACATGCGTTACCGTCCCGCCACCGGACCGGCGTTGCCGATCGGCTCGGTGTTCCGTGAGACGTTGGGCGTGGCCGGCGTCAAGGCGCAGTTGGTCAGCTCGTGGCGTCACCAACGCTTCGTGCCGCCGCTCGCTATGGACAACCCACGGTTGCTGCGGGTCGGTGGCGAGTTCGGTGCCGCGGTCGCCCATGCCCAGGTGTTCGGAGTGCTCGACACGGGACCCCGCAATGCCGCGAACGTTCGCTTCTTTGGCCTCACTTCGAATGCCGGCCTGCTGACCTTGCCAGATCTGCTGCCGGGCGAAGACGTGCTCGTGCTCGGCGTCGATGGCGCGTCCGCTTTCGTCAACGACGAGTCCTTGTCCAGCCCGCTGGTTCCGGTGACCTTGACGGCGCCGGGGCGTGTCCTGGTGTCCGAGTCGGTTCGCAATGCTGTGGGCAGCGATTGGCTGGCGCTGCGATTCCAACGCAGCAGCGACAGCCTGCCCGGGCTCGCGCCGGAAGCGATCCGCTTTGCGTCGCAGGCTTCGTCCTTCGAAGTCGCCGGGCTGCCGGCCGGCGACTACCGCGTCACGATCGGGTCGTTGGTGTTCTCCGTCTCGGTTGCGCCGGGCGGCTTCGTCGTCCTCGAATAGCCGGACGGCGAACGCGCCGGGCGAACGGGGCCTGCGTCCTGCATACTGACGGGCGATGTCCGTCACGCGCTGGATCGTCGCCGCCGTCCTCTGCCCCTCGTTGGCGGCCCAACATGGCGATCGCGCCAACGAAGTGCAGACCCCGGTGCCGGACTCGCTCGTCGTGCCGGAGGCGACGCCGCGCGATGCCAAGGCCCAGCTTGCCACGTTCAAGGTGGCGCCGGGGTATCGCATCGAAGCGTTCGCGCACGAACCGATGGTGCGGGATCCGGTGGCGGCGGCGTTCGATTCGTCGTTCCGGTTGTGGGTCGTCGAGATGCGCGGCTACATGAACGACATCGTCGCCACCGACGAGCGGGTGCCGAACGGCCGCATCGTCGTGTTGACCGACAAGGACCACGATGGCGTCGCCGACGACGCGGTGACCTTCCTCGATGGCCTGGTGCTGCCGCGCGCGGTGCTGCCGCTGCGTGGAGGTGCGTTGGTGATCACGCCGCCCGAGTTGTGGTGGTGTCCCGACGCCGATGGCGATCTGCGTGCCGATGGCAAGGTCGTGGTCACCGGTGGCTTCGAAGCCGGGCTCGAGAATCCCGAGCACAGCGGCAACGGACTGTTGTGGGGATTCGACCATCGCATCCATCTCGCCAACGACCAACGGCTGTTGCGTGGCCACGGCGGCGCCTTCACGGTGGAGATGGGAGCCGGCGGCGGCCAGTGGGGCATCACGCACGACGACCGCGGGCGCCTGTGGTTCAACTACAACGAGGACTGGCTGCGCTGCGATCTGGTGCCGGGGCGACACGGTCCGCAGGCGAGCGCTGCGGGCGGACTCGCGTTGTTGAACCACCGCGCGGTGCCCGAACGCAGCGTGTGGCCGATCCGCATCACGCCAGGCGTGAATCGCGGCTACCAACCGGGGCGTCTCGTCGATTGGGTGCTGGCGATCCACACCGCCGTGTGCGCACCGCTCGTGTATCGCGGCGGGCTGTTGCCGGAGTGCGATGGCGACGTGTTCGTCTGTGAGCCTGCCGGCAACCTGGTGCGCCGGTTCGTGCCGAGCAACCACGACGGCCTGCTGCGCGCGCGCAATCCGTACGAGGACCAGCGCGGCGAGTTCCTCGCTTCGACCGACGAACGCTTCCGGCCGGTGCATCTGCTGACCGGGCCCGAGGGCGCGCTCTACGTGGTCGATATGTACCGCGGGGTGATCCAGCACCGGAACTTCGTGACGACCTTCCTGCGCCGGCAGATCGAGAAGCGTGGGCTCGAGCGGCCGATCGGGCTCGGCCGCATCTGGCGCATCGTGCCAGACGCCAAACCGACATTGCCGGTGCCGGCGGTTCCGGCGTCGCTGGCGGTAGCGCCGTTGCCGGAGGTCGTTTTGGCACTGGCGCACCAGAACGGTGCGGTCCGCGACCTTGCCCTGCGCGAACTCGTGCAGCGTGGCGATCGCTCGGCGGTGCCCGCGGTGCGCGCCCTGTCGGTGCACGAACGCGCGGCGGTGCGCATTGCGTCGCTGTCGGTGTTGGCTGGCTTGCACGCCCTCACCGCAACCGACGTGCGGGCTGGGTTGCGCGATCGTGATCCGGGCGTGGTCGCGTTCGTGCTGCAGCATGCCGGGCCGTTCCTGGTGCAGGGCGATCGGTTGGTGCGCCTCGCGGTGGCGGCGGCGCTTGCGAGCGATGTGCCGACGGTGCGGTGGCACGCGGTGCTGGCCTGCGGGCCGGTGTTCGAGGCAGGAACTCCCATCGTCGCGCGCTGCGCAGCGGTGCCCATGCTGGCAGCTGCGTTGCAAGCGCACGAGGACCCGAACCTGCGGGCCGTGGTGGCGACGGTTGCCGGCGCGAGGCTTGCCGACGTGGTGGCGGCGGTTGGTGACGACTGGCCCGGGGGCGAATCGGCCCGGAACAAGGCGGTGCGCGACCTTGCCATGCGCGGCACGAAGTCGCGCGATCCCCAGACGCAGCAAGCCTTCTTCGAACTGGCAGCGACCTCGACCGCAACCGCGTGGCGAACGCGCGCCGTGCTCGAGGGCATGGTCGAGGCGCTGCCGAAAGCCGCGCAGCGCAGCGGTTGGCTGTCGTTTCCCGCGGTTCCCGCGGCGTTGGTGGCGTTGGCGTCGCATGCGGAACCGGCGATTGCGGCGAACGCCGCCACGTTGCTCGGCGCCATCGCGATCACCGGTGCGGCCGCGCCGCTAGCGGCGGCTGCCGAGTTGACCGCGGACGAACGTGCGCGCGTCGTCGCCGGGGAAGTCGTGTTTCGGCGAACTTGTGCGGCCTGCCACCAGCTCGACGGCAACGGGATGCAGGGACTGGCGCCGCCGCTGCGCGATTCGGAGTGGGTGCTCGGCTCGCCCGACCGACTGGTTCGCATCCTGCTGCACGGCGTGAAGGGGCCGATCGAGGTCGCGGGCGTCACCTGGACGATGGAGATGCCGGGGCAGAGCCACCTGTCGAACGCGGACCTCGCCGCGGTCGCGAGCTACGTGCGGCGAGCGTTCGGTCATCGGGACACCGCCGTGCTGCCGGCGGCTTTCGAGTCGGCGCGCACGGCCCATCGCGGTCGCAGCGAACCATGGACGGCGGCCGAACTGGTGCGCTGACCTCGCGGTCGCAGGCCGTCGCTGCGTGTCCGGTTGCGCAGTTTGGCTAAGGGGGAAATTGCTGGGCTCCGATAGGCAAGGTTTGTTCGGATAGTGGAGACATCGGGCCCGATATGCGCACAACCCTGTTCGTTCTTGCGGCGGTCTCGGCAAGTGCTTTCGGGCTGCTCCTGCTCTTTGGGGAATGGTCGTGGCGGGGGCCGTTGGCGGCCGGAGCGGCGATGGGAGCCTTGTCGGTGGGGGGAATTTTCCTGTGTCGATACGTCACGCAACGGCAGCGGCTCCGCGCCATGATCGCGACGTTGCACAAGGTCACCGGCACCCGCAACTTCACATTGCGGCTGGCGCCGGAAGCGCATGCCGGGTTGCAACACTTGGTGTCCGCAACCAACCAACTGCTGGAGCAAATAGCCATGGAGGGCATGGCAATTCGCCAGCAAGCGACTGCGCTCACGGCTGGCGTGTTGGAGTTGAAGAGCATGACCGACGATGTCGCCAACGTCGCCAAGTCGTCGCAACACCAGACCACTGTCGTGTCCGAATCGGCCGTGGAATTGAAGGAAGGCCTGGCGGTGGTGGCCAACGCCACCGCCGGGGTCGGCGGCAACGTTCGACTCTTGCTGCAATCGGTCGAGGGCCTGCACCAGCAGTTCGCTTCGATCGACGCGGCCGCCAACAGCTCCGTGACCGAAACACGTGGCGCGGCGGCGCGCAGTGAGGACGGCGAGCGCACGATGCGTGAACTCACCGAAGCCGCCGCCGCCATCGGCCGCGTGGTCGAGGCGATCCAGGAGGTCGCCGAACAGACCAACCTGCGGGCGCTCACCGCGACGATCGAAGCGGCTCGCGCCGGTGAAGCGGGCAAGGGGTTGGCCGTTGTTGCC
>SXPB01000002.1 GCA_005776475.1 Planctomycetia bacterium | reverse complement strand
GCGCCCTCGATGCGATGCAGCAGGGTGCCAGGCCGCGCCGCAGCCAGCCGTTCGCCTTGCTCGACCGGAATCACCACGTCGTCGCCCGCGTGCACGAGGCACACCGGCAGCTCCGGCGGCAGCAACGCGAGTCGTTCGCGGGGTGACACCGCAGCGAGATCGACACCCAACGTGACCGTGGCCACGACCGCGACCACGTCGGCGACCCACGGCGCCAACGGACCGAGCCCGCGCGCTTGCGCCGCCACCATCGTGTGCAGATCCGCGAACGAACTCTCGGTGAACACACCATCGGCGCCGACGACCGCGGCCGCCTGCAATGCCGACGCGGCCCCCATCGACACGCCGCATAGCAGCAACGGCGCGCGCGCCAACTCCGGTTGCGAGCGAGCCCAACCCACGGCCGCGGCGACGTCGAGCACTTCGTCGTGGCCGAACGTCGCGACCGCGCCCCCACTCTCGCCATGCGCGCGGAAGTCGAAGGCGAGCGCGTGGCACCCGTTCGCCGTCGCGAGCTCTGCGTAGCCAAAGCAGGCCGCGCGGTTCGCGCCGAGGCCGTGGCAGACGACCACCAACGGCGTCGTCGCGTTCGCCACGGGCGCGGGCACGAAGGTCGCAGCGAGGCGCACACCATCGGTGGTTGTGAACTCGACCGTGCGGCCGGTCGGCGCTGTCGGCAGCTGCGGCACCGCAATGCGGTGCGTCTGCAAAGCGACCCAAAGCGGCGGCAAGCCGCACAACAAGATCACGACCGCGGCCACTGTGCGGGCCAGCCAACGCCGCCGCCGCAGGCGGAGAATGCGCGCATCCACAGTCGCTTGCACCGCGCGCAGCGCCACGACCCACAGCAGCACATAGCCGCCAAAGCCGAGCCCGGCCCCGATCGGCAACGACGCGCCCAGCGTGTGCGCGGCATCGGCGGCGAGCGCGACTCCACCGCCTAGCGCGGCCACGACGAGCACGGGCACCTCGACGCACAGCAGGCGACGACGGCGAGCGCGCGGCAACGACCGCCACCAGGACGGCCATGCCAGGGGCATGGCCAACAGCAACGCATCGATCGGCCGGGCGCCGACGAACAGCAGCCATGCAACCGCCACCAGGACGGCGAACACGATCGCAGCTTGCCGCCGGGTCCGCACCACCGATGGACGTCGAGCGCGACCCTTCCTTCCCGGCGACCGGCTAGCGCAGCGCCTGGTAGACCGCGGTCCGGAAGCGCGCGATGACCTTGTGCTCGTCGTACGGCAGATGCTGCGCGAACAGCACCGCGACCAGCCCTTCCGCCGGATCAGCGAAGAACGTCGTCGTCGCCGCGCCGCTCCAGTGCACGGTGCCGCGGCTGCACAGGTCGTGGCCGGCCCCTGGATCCACACACACCGACGCGAACAGGTTCCAGCTGTCACCCGGACGCGACGTGCGCTGGCCGTCGCGCAACGAATCGGCCCGCGCCAGTTCCATCGTCTTGCGGCCAAGCACCCGCTTGCCGTCGAGACTGCCGTCGCCGAGGGTGAAGCGGGCGAAACGCGCGTAGTCGTGCAGCGTCGAGAACATGCCCGCACCACCAGCGGCGAACCCGCGCCCCGCTTCGGCCCACACGCCGAAACTCGGCTCCATCACCGCCAGCTTGCCGTTGTCCGAACGATGCAGGCTCGCCAGGCGATCGCGTTTGCCCGGTTCGACGTCGAAGTCGGTGTCGACCATGCCGAGCGGCCCGGTGACGTGCTCCCGCACATGTTCGGCGAGGCCACGCTGCGTCACCCGTTCGATCAGCACGCCGAGCACGTCGTCGGCAATGCTGTAGTTCCACGCGGTGCCCGGTTGCGCCAGCAGCGGCAACGTCGCCACGCGCTTGAGGAAGTCCTCGCTCGTGGCCGCGTTCCAGAGGTCCGCCTTGCGGTAGAGATCGTGCACCGGCGAGTCGCGGAAAAAGTCGTAGCTGAACCCCGCGGTGTGGTTGAGCAGCATGCGCACCGTGATCGGGCGCGCGGCGGCGACCAGCTTCGGTTCCTCCAGCGTGCCACCGTTCCACACCTGCAGCGCTTTCAGCTCCGGCAGGAAGTCGGCGATCGGCTGGTCGAGCCGCAGCTTGCCCTGTTCGACCAGCACGAGTGCGGCGATCGCCGTGATCGGTTTCGACATCGAGTAGATGCGCACGATCGAGTCGATCCGGAGCGGACGGCCGGTGCCGATGTCGGCCTTGCCGAAGGCCCCGCTGGCAACTTCGCGGTCGCCGTGCCAGAGCACGTAGGCGAGCCCGGCGTGCCGGCCGGCGGCCACTTCGCCCTGCAGCAACGCCTCGACGCGCGGCAACCGTTCGGGCACGAACGGGGATTCGGCCTGGGCGAGCAGCGACGACGCGGCGCACAGGAGGAACGGAACGGCGAGCAGGCGGCGCAGCATGGGGCGCACGGTGCCACGTCGGCCGGGCCGACTGCAAGCGTCATCCGCGCGGAGTCGGCGACGGCGGGCCCACCTGCCGACGGCGCCAGCGCAGCCACTTCGGCCACGCCCACATCACATAGCCACTCGTCGCCAGGAACAGCAGCGTGATCGCCGCCAGGGGCATCAACGCCCCGTGCGCGAAGTCGCCGAAGTAGGAACCGTCGTGCAGCCGTTCGAGCAGATCGCTGCGACGCGGTGCCGGGCCCTGCGTGCGCAGCGTGATCGCGCACACCTGGACCTCGAGGTCGTCGTGCTTGCTGATCACCTTGTGCACGCGCTGCGCCGGCCGGAAGTCGATGCGCGCGATGTCGCTTTCGCTCCGGAACTCGGGCACGCCGAGCGCAAACACCGCGGCGTAGACGGCGGGCAGCGGCTGCAGCCGTGCGGCCGGGCCGGCTTCGCCGCGCATCATCGTCGGCTGCAGCCACTCGTGGTCCTTCTTGCGGAGCAGCAGGAAGCCGGTGACCGCCGACAGCATCAGCACGAGCCCCAGCGTGATGCCGAGCCAGCGATGCAGCAACCACAGGGCCCGGAACAGACGCATGTCAGTCCTCGGCGTAGCTGGCCATGAGGTAGCGCGGCTCGAGGTCGGCAGCGGACGCCGCCGCGAACGGCAGCCCGGGCGTCCACATCTCGGCGGCGACGAGCGCCCGCTCGGTCCGCACGGTCGCCCGCGACGCGAGCGGCGCGCGCAGGGCCTCGGGCAACGACTCGGGCACCAACACGAGGTCGTCGCTGCGCAGGTCGGCGAGGACGTCGGCCAGCGGCATGGCGGCGGCCGGCGCGCACGCGACGATGCCGTCCTGCACGGTGAACGCCTGCCGATGCACGCGGTTGCGCCGTGCATCGAGCACCGCGACGATGCGGCCGGTTGGCGCCTGACCGGCCGCCCGGGCCGCCAGCAGCGCCAGGCTGTCGATCGCCTGCACCGAGACGCCGCCGAAGCGCTGCAGGAAGCGCACGAACGTCACCACGACGCGCAAACCGGTGTACGACCCCGGGCCGACGTCGACGCGGATCGATGCCACCTGCTCCGGCGTGACGCCGTTCTTCGCGCACAGGTCGGCGATGAGTTGCACCAGGTCCCCGCGCGCGCCCGCCGCCGACTGCGCGGCGACGATGCCGTGCGGCAGCCGCAGCGCGCAGGAGAACGGCACATCGCCGGTGACGTTGCTGCCGCACAACGCGAGTTCGACCGGCGCGGTCATGACAACTCGCGCGCCACGATGTCGGCGAGTTCACGGCACAGCCGCGTGCAGGTCGCCTGGTCGGCCGCCTCGATCATCACGCGGCACTTCGGCTCGGTTCCGGAGTACCGCAGCAGCAAGCGCCCTTCGTTGCCGAGCGCACGTTCGATCGCGGCCGCCTTCTCGGCGATCGCCGGCACCGTGGCGAGGTCGGGCTTGCGGGCGACGACGACGTTGACGAGTTCCTGCGGGAAGCGACGGAAGCCCGCGAAGGCTGCCGCCATGCTCTCCTTGCCGACGGTCGCCAGCAGCTTGATGCCGGTGTAGAGGCCGTCGCCGACCAGATGGTGGTCGGTGAACAGGATGTGGCCGGATTGCTCGCCGCCGATCGCAGCGCCCAGTTCCCGCATCGCCAGCCAGACGTTGCGGTCGCCGACGGGCGTCACGTGCACCGAGACCCCGACGTCGCGCAGCGCCTTGTGCAGGCCGAGATTGCTCATCACGGTCGCCACCACGCGATCGCCCGGCAAGCGACCCTCCCGCTGCAGCCGCGCGCCGAACAGGGCCAGCACGTCGTCGCCGTTGCGCACGTTGCCCGCTTCGTCGACGAAGATGCCGCGATCGCCGTCGCCATCGAGGCAGATGCCGAGGCACGCGTTGCGTTCGCGCACCATCGCCGCCGTCGCTTCGGGATGCAGGGCCCCGCAGCCGTCGTTGATGTTGAAGCCGTCGGGCTCGCAGGCGACTTCGACCACGTCGGCGCCGAACGCGCGCAGGATGCGCGGCGCCAGCTGCGACCCACCACCGTTGGCGGCGTCGATGCAGACCGTGCGACCGGTCAGGTCGAGGTCGGGGAACGCCTCGGCGAAGGCGCTCTCGTACTTCGCGAGCAGGTCGCTGCGGTCGCGCGTGCGCGGCGTGCGCACGACGGCGGGGCGCAGTTCGGCGGCGAGCAGCGACAGCTCGGTTTCGTCCTCGTCGCGCAGCTTGCTGCCGTCGGCGGCGAAGATCTTGATGCCGTTGTCGGTCGCCGGATTGTGCGACGCGCTGATCATGATGCCGGCATCGACCGGCTGCGTGCGGCACAGGAACGCCAGTGCCGGCGTCGTGCACAGACCGATGTCGGCGACGGCGACTTCGGCGGCGGCGAGTCCCTGCGACAACGCTTCGAAGATCCACGGCGCCGACTCGCGGCCGTCGTTGCCGACCAGCACGCGCTTCTGCGCCTCGCCGCTGCGCTGCAGCAGCACGCCTAGGGCAGCGCCGACGCGCCGCAGGGTTTCCGGGTCCATCGGCGCATCGCCGGCGCGGGCGCGCAGGCCGTCGGTGCCGAATGTCGGCGGGTCAATCCGTGTCATGGCTGTCGGCGCAGCTTGACGACGACCGTTTCGTCGAGCAAGCACTCGTTTCGATCGACGGTCTCGTGCAGCCGGCTGACGACCAGCAATCGGGCCTTGCGATCGACCTCCGGCGTCAGCGCCGTGCCCGGTTCGGGCTTCTGCAGGTGGACCAGGAGGCGCAGGTGCGCCGCCGCCCATTCCTGCAGCCGGGTCTTGTCGCCGCTGTCGCGGAAGTTGACCAGCGTCGTGCGCAGGTTGCCGCCGACGGCGATGCGGACGGTGCGGGACCGTTGCTCGGGCGTCCATTGCCCACGCTGCTCCGGCGGCAGGCCGAGGTCGTCGACGAGCACCAGCAAGTCGAGGTCGAACGCGGTCGTCTCCGGCACCACCTGCATGGTCAACAACGGCGGCGTCTGGAAGCGCAGGCCCTCGGCGTCGATCAGTTCGAGCTGGGCCGTGGCCTGGCGGTCGTTGCCACTCTGCATGACGGCGCGAAAGCGCTTGCCGGGTCGTTTGTTCCAGCGGTCGATGCCGATCGCCGGCCCGAGCACGACGGCGTCTTTCGGCACGAACTCGGCAGTGTCGAGGCGCAGGCGGTTGGTGAACTGCTCCTCCACCACGTCGATCACGTCGAGCGTCAGCGGCACCGACTGCGACGCGATGCGTTCGACATCGAGCCGGATGCGCGGCGGCACCAGTTCGATCTCGAGGTTCTCGAGCCGCAGCTGGTCGCGGCGCAGATCGGCCGCCGTGAAGACGATGTTCGAACTCTTCTCCCAGTCGAGGCCGAGGAACGCGGTGACCAGCAGGTCGAGCCGCTCCTTCGCCACGGCCGCCACGCGGAAGCGCGGGCCACGCAACAGGATCTCGACCTTGTCGATCTCCTTCTCGCCGTCGCGGAAGCGCACGCCGACGACGCGGTCGAGCGGCAACGCGATCGCCAGCTGGTCGATGGCGATGCCGCCGGCCGATTGGGCGCCGACCGTGCGCAACGGCAGCGTGCGCGACACCGTCTGGTTGATGCGGCTGTCGATGAAGAACCACAGCAGCACCGCGAGCGTGACCGCCAGCGCCTTGCGCCACGGATCGGCGACGATCGCCGCGAAGAAGCCGGTTCGTCGCCGCTTGTCGTTGGTCATGACGCCTGCTTGCGACCCAGCGCCGCATCGAGTTGCTGTTCGATCTCTTCGAGGGTGAGGTCGAAGTCGAGCTTGCCGCCGCTCGCCGTCGAGATCTTGCCGGTCTCCTCGCTGACGATCAGCACGAACGCATCGGTGTCCTCGGACAGACCGAGCGCGGCGCGATGGCGAGTGCCGAGACGCTTGTCGACTTCCGGATTCTGGCTCAACGGGAACAGGCACGACGCCGCGACGATGCGATCGTCGCGCACGACGACGCCGCCGTCGTGCAACGCACTCTTCGGATAGAAGATCGACTCGATCAGGTAGCTGTTGAGCTCGGCGTCGATGGTGATGCCGTTGTCGGTGAGCTCGGCGAGGTTGCTGTCGCGCTCGATCGCGATCAACGCCCCGATCTTCTCCTTGCTCATGCGGGCGATCGCCCGCAGCAGGCGCGGCACGATCTTGGTGTCGCGACGGAAGAAGGCGCGGAAGATCGACGCGTCGCCGATCTGCACGATGGCGCGCCGGATCTCGGGGTGGAACACCACGACGAGGCCGAGCACGACCGACGGCGCCAGCTGTTCGACCAGGAACTCGACGCGGCGCAGTTCGAGCGAGTACGACAGCACGAAGAAGCCGACCAGCACCACCACAAGCAACAGGCCGAGGCCGCGGATGATGACCGAACCGCGCGTCGCCCACAGGAACCGCAGCGCGATGTAGATGAGGACCGCGAAGATCGCGACCTCGAGCAGGACGGTGCCGATGCCGAAGGCGGTGCCGAGGCCGTCCTCGAGTACGGCAGCTGGGACGGGGACCGTCGAGATCATGCGAGCGAAGGGGCGTGGCGACCCAAGTTCATGCTCCGGACAAGCCGACGTCGGGCTTGCTGTCGCCGGGCAGCGGCGGCGGCTCGTTGGCCGCGCGCGCAGCTGGCTCGGGGCGCTTCTGCGGCTGCTGCTGTTGCTGGCGCTGCTGCGCCTGCCGGAACTCGTCGACGTCGTCGCCGCGCAGGATCGCGCCGACCTCGTCGCCGCTCAGCGTCTCATGCTTGAGCAACGCCATGGCGACCATGTCGAGCTTCTGGCGATTGTCGGTGAGCAGACGCGTCGCCGCGGCGTACTGCTCGTCGACGAGGCGCCGCACTTCGGAGTCGAGCAACTCGAGCGTCTTCTCGCTGACCCCGGAACCGAGCCGGAACTCACGGCCGAGGAACGGATTCTCGTCGTCGGCGGTGTACTTGATCGGGCCGACCTTCGGACTCATGCCGAGTTCGCAGACCATGACCCGTGCCAGGGTGGTCGCCTGCTCGATGTCGTTCTGGGCGCCGGCGGAACAGTCGCCGAACACGATCTCCTCCGCGATGCGGCCGCCGAAGCACACCGCCATGCGGCCGAGCAGCTTCTTGCGCCAGTGGTTGTAGTCGTCCTTCTCCGGCAACGACAGCGTGGCGCCGAGAGCGCGCCCACGCGAGACGATGGTCACCTTGTGCACCGGATCCTGGTCCGGCGTCAGCACCGACACGATGGCGTGGCCGGCCTCGTGGTAGGCAGTGACCTTCTTGTCCTCTTCCTCGATGGCGCGCGACTTCTTCTCGCGGCCCCAGCGCACGCGGTCGCGACCCTCTTCGAGGTCCGACATGTCGACCGCGTCCTTGTTCTTCATCGCCGCCAGGATCGCCGCCTCGTTGATCACTGCGGCCAGTTCGGCACCGGAGAACCCGGCCGTGGCCTTCGCGATCAACTGCAGATCGACGTAGCCGGCGAGCTTCACCTTGCGGGCGTGCACCTTCAGGATCGCCTCGCGCCCCTTCACGTCGGGACGATCGATGACGACCTGGCGGTCGACGCGACCGGGCCG
>SXPB01000006.1 GCA_005776475.1 Planctomycetia bacterium | reverse complement strand
GAACTCGGCAAGCATCCGAAGGGTGTCGCGCTCGTCGCATTCGACCCCGCGGCATCGTGGGCTGTAATCGGCGCGACGTCGCCGGCGGCGACCGCAACGCATGGCGTTCGCATCACGATCGCCGGAGCGCCGGCGCCCGAAGAGAAACTCGACCGCGAAGTGCGCCTCGTCGACGAGACCGGTGCTGCGGTCGCCGTCGATTTCGCGTTGCTGCACATCGAAGGCATCGCGCTTCCCGAACGGGTGCCGCTCGGCACGCGGGTTTGCACGTTCGAGACGCGGGACGGACTGCCGCGCGCGGCCGCCGGTGATCTCGTGGTCGCGAGCCTGCGCAGCCAACATGCCGCGGTGCTCGATCCGCGTCCGGCCACCGATGCGTGCCATCCGATCGGGTTCCTGCGCTTCGACGGCAAGCCGCGCCACGTTCGCGCCGAGCAGGAAGCGCGCGCCGCCGCCGGACGCTACGCGCAGCTCCTGCTGACGACCCGCGATGCCGGCGGCGATGCCGCGGCGTGGCAACGCCACTTCGACGAGCTGTTGCAACTCGGCTGCCGCGCCATCGTGGTCAGCACCGACGACCTGGCCTCGCTGGAAGCAGTCCGGCCGCGCGCCGACGCGCGCCAGTGCTCGTTGCTCGTCCTCGATCCGAACCTCGCCGCCGTGCACGCCCATTGCTGCCTGTCCGGCGACCAGGCGACGCTGGGGCGCGCCGCCGCCGAACAACTGCGCGCCGCGATGCCGGGCGGCGCTGCGATCGTGCTCGCACGCACCAGCGGCGACCCGTTGGCGACCAAGCGCCACGCTGCGTTTGCCGAAGCGCTCGGACTCAAGCGTCCGTGACCACGGCGACCGCCCCCGCGCCAGCCGCGACCCGCTCCGGCGGCCTTGGCTACATGGTGCAATCCGCGTTCTGGTTCGCGGTGATGGGCCTGCTCGTGAAGTTGGCGAGTGCGAACGTGCCGACGCTGCAGATCGTGTTCGTGCGCGGCGCGATCACGCTGGCCATCGCGTCGCTGGTCCTTCTGCGCGCGCGACTGTCGCCGTTCGGCGGCGAGTGGCGGCTCTTGCTGACGCGCGGCCTCGTCGGTTCGTGCGCGATGATCTGCTTCTACGCCGCGGTGGTGAACCTGCCGCTGGCCGAAGCGACCGTGATCCACCAGACGGCGCCGCTGTTCACCGCGATCTTTGCCGCCGCGGTGCTGCACGAACGGATCTCTCCCCGCGTGCTCGTGGCACTGCTCGGCGCCTTCGCCGGCGTCGTGCTGTTGGCGCAGCCGCATTGGCTGTTCGGCGGCGACGCGCGCGGCCGCGCCGACGAATGGCTGTTCGCGCTGGTGGCGCTGCTCGGCGCGATCCTGTCCGCCGTCGCCTACGTCACCGTGCGCCGGCTCGGGCGCAGCGAGAATCCGCTCGTGGTCGTGTTCTGGTTGCCGCTGTTGACACTGCCGGTGTCGGCGCCGTTCGCGATCCCGGCCTGGGTCTGGCCCGATGCGCTGACGTGGGTCTGGTTGCTCGGCATCGGCCTGTCGACGCAGATCGCGCAGGTGTCGTTGACGAAGGGGCTCGCGCGCGAAACCGCCGGCCGCGCCACTGCCGTCGGCTACCTGCAGGTCGCGTTCGCGACCGTGTTCAGCGCCACCTTCCTCGACGTCTGGCCGGACGCACTCGGCCTGTGCGGCATGGCGCTGATCGTCGGGGCCTTGCTGTTCGGCACGCGCCGCTGAGCGAACGGACCGTTCGCCGGAACGGCGCTGCCTGCTACCGTGCCGCGGCCACCGATGGCTGATCGTTCGTCGCTCCAGTATTGGGCCCTGCGCTTCCTGCTCGGCATCGTGCTGCTCATCGCCGCCGGCACCGGGTTCGTGACGCGCGTGCTGCACCTGCGCGACCCGATCGGACTCATCACGCTCGTCGTCGGGTTGTTCGGCTTCCACTTCGCGTTCCGTTCGGTGCCGCCGCTGGTGCGGGCCCTGACCCGCAACGCCCGCATGCGGGTGCAGTGGAGCGAAGCAGCGCAGGCGACCTTCGCCCGCGCCTCGCTGCCGCGGCGCATCTACTACCTGCTGCTCGCGATCGCCGAAGCCGACGGCCCGGCCACGGCTCGCGAACGCGACGCGATCCACCATTTCGTGCGCGACCGCTTCGCCGATCCGGTGCAGGAGGCGGAGCTGCGCATGTGGGAAACGCAGCCGCTGCCGGTCACCGATCGCGTCGGCCTGGCGGCGCGCATCGGCACCGGCCTCGACGACACCGAGCTCGATTCGCTGTTCTGCTGGTGCTGTCTTGTTGCGTTCGCCGACGGCTCCTTCGCCGAACACGAACACCAGGCGCTGCAAGACGTCGCCCGCGGCCTCGGCATCGCCGGCCCCCGCGCGCGCATGCTGTTCCATCTGGCTCGCGCCCAGTTCCTGCGCGGTGACCAGAAGGGCCAGCGCGGCGGCCCGCACCCGCAGCGCCCGTCCGCGGCCGATGCCCGCAAGGAAGCGCTCGCCGTGCTCGACCTGCCGGTCGACGCGACGCCGGACCAGATCCGCAAACGGCATCGCGAGCTGGTGCGCAGGTTTCATCCCGACGCACAACCCAACCTCGGCCCGATCGCCCGCGAAGAAGCCACGGAACGCTTCACGGCGATCCAGCGCGCCTACGAAACGCTCTCGACCTGAACGGCGCCGCCCGCCTACTCTGGGCACATGGTCACGATCACCGCGAAGTACGAAGGCGACCTGTGCTGCACTGCCTTGCACGGCCCATCCGGCGCGCAATTGCAGACCGATGCGCCGAAGGACAACGAGGGCCTCGGCCGCTTCTTCTCGCCGACCGACCTCGTCGCCACCGCACTCGGCACCTGCATCCTGACCACGATGGGCATCGTCGCCCGCCGCCACGGCATCACGCTGCAAGGCGCCACCGTGAAGGTCGAGAAGCACATGCAGTCGAACCCGCGCCGCATCGCCCGTCTGCCGGTCGAACTGCGCGTGCCGGGCACGTTCACGGCGGAACAGAAGAAGCTGCTGGAGACGACGGCGCACAGTTGCCCGGTTCACAAGAGTCTGCATCCGGAGATCGAGGCCCCCATCACCTTCACCTGGAGCTGAATTGCATGGACGTTCCTGGCAAGCCGAAGAAGCACGAACTCGACCCGTTGTTGCGCAACAACAGGAAGTGGAGCGAGCGCAAGCGGCGCGAGGATCCGGAGTTCTTCACCCGGCTGGCCGCGGCGCAGGCGCCGAAGTACCTCTGGATCGGTTGCAGCGACAGCCGCGTGCCCGCGAACCAGATCGTCGGCCTGTTGCCCGGCGAGATCTTCGTGCATCGCAACGTCGCCAACGTCGTCGTGCACGCCGACCTCAACGGCCTCTCCGGGCTGCAGTACGCGGTCGACGTGCTGAAGGTCGAACACGTGATCGTCACCGGCCACTACGGCTGTGGTGGCGTCGCGGCGGCACTGGCCGATCGGCGCCTCGGCTTGATCGACAACTGGCTGCGGCACGTGCAGGACGTGCACCGCAAGTACGAGAACTTGCTGGCGGCGACCCCGCCCGAACAACGGCACGATCGCCTGTGCGAGCTCAACGTGATCGAGCAGGTCGCCAACGTCTGCCAGACGACGGTGCTGATGGACGCCTGGAGCCGCGGCCAGCAGGTCGCCGTGCACGGCTTCGTCTATTCGCTCGACGACGGCCTGCTGCGTGACCTCGGCGTCAACCTCGGCGATCCGAACCTGGTCACCGAAACCCTGCGCCGCGCCGCCCAGTCCCTGCCGGCCCGCTGATCGCTACCCCCCGCTGGTGTTCGTCAAGAACGGGTCGAACCAGTTCGCGGTCGGATCCGGCGCCGCGCCGCAGACGGCCTGCACGTCGCTGATGATCCCGGTGACGAGCCCAGCGCCCGCACCGACCACCGACATCGCCAGGAACACGCAGGCCACGGCACGGCCGTCGCACCCGCAGCCGCCGCCGAGGTTCCCGCTGCTGTTGCCGAGGATGATCACGGGCCCGGTGACCGCCCCCACCACCGGCTTTGCCAGCGTGCAGCCGGAAACCAGCGGACACCCGAGCAGGAAGCCGAAGGCCAGCGCGCGGCGAAGTGTGGGCATGCTGGCCTGAGCGCGTGAGTGCCGGCCGACGTGCCGCCGGGGATTCCGGCCGGCCGCTGCCTCGCGCGCCGAGGTCGTTGCCATCGGCCGATCTGCGTGTGGCGGCCCCCCTTGGATCGCCCGCGAAAAACCTCGCCAGCTGCCAATCCAAGTTCGCCGCCCGGCGTCTTCAGGGGCACGATCGATCCATGGTCTCTGCGGACCCGCCCCTGAATGACCTGTTCCAGACCCATCGTCAGGGTCTGGCAGGTGCAGTCCGCAGTGTGCTGGGCCCTTCGGCCGACGTGCACGAAGTGCTGCAGGACGCCTTCCTCAAGTGTTGGCAGGACTGGCAGCGCGGCACGCGCCCGAGCGACCCGGTGGCATGGATCTTCGTGATCACGTGGAACGCGGCCAAGGACACCCGACGACGTCGGGATCGGCGGCCGCTCCACGAGAGCCTGGACGAGGACACGATGCCCGCAACCCAGACGCACCCATCCCCTTCGCACGCGCTCGAACAGCACGAGGCGATCGTCCGCGCGCACGCGGCGATCGCCGGTCTCAGTGATCCCGAGCAGCAGGTCTTCCTGCTGCGTGTCGCCGGCGAACTCACGTTCGAAGCGGTCGCCACGGCGCTCGCGATCCCGGTCGGCACCGCGAAGACCAGGATGCGCCAGGCCTTGCTGAAGTTGCGCAGCGTGCTCGCCGGCAGTGAGGAGACCAAGTCATGAACCACGACCACGATCCGTTCTCCCCCGCCGAACGCGAACAGCTCGCGCAAGAACTGCTCGAGCTGCACTTCGGTTGCCACGAGGACCCGGCGACGCTGGAGACGCGGCTCGCAGCGGAGCCGGCACTGCGCGAACTGCAACGCGAGGTACTGCAGCAGGCGAAGGTGCTCGAACGCGCGGTGCGCCCAGACCAGGCGCCGCTGCGCCTGGCGACAGGGCCGCGGGCAGCGGGGGCGGCGCGCGGTTGGCACCGGCTGCGCTCCCCGGTCTTCCGGCTGGGTGCTGCTGCCGCGGCCGCGGCCGTGTTGGTCGGTGGACTGTTCGTCGCCGAACGCTTCGCCCATTTCCGGCACGTCGACTTCGACCGGAAGCACGTGCATCTCACTGTCAGCGCGCCGAAGGCGGTGCCGGCGGGCGCGCCGTGGACGTTCACGGTGGAGACGAAGGACCTGCGCGGCACTGCCATGGACTGCAAGGTCACCTGGGAATCGTTCGCCCAGAATGGCGCGAAGCTCGCGACCGGCGAAGTCGGCACGCGCAGCGGAGCTGCCACCGTTGCGATGCGCGCCGACTTGAACGTTCCCGCGCGCGTGCTGGTCACCGCCCGCAGCGCCGACGACACCGCGACGCAGACGTTGCCGCTGTCGACCGCCGCAGCAGGCCCGCTGGTGCACCTGACGACGGACCGCCCGGTCTACCGCCCGGGCGAACCGCTGTTCGTGCGCGCCGTCGTGCTCGACCGCGTCACGCGGCTGCCGATGAGCAAGCCGCAGCCGATGGTCGTGCAGTTGCTCGATGCGCAGGACGCACCGATCGGCAACGACCTCGAACGGACCGCCGTCGGCGGCGTCGGCTCGTTCAAGCTGCAGATCCCAGCGGACAGCGCCGGTGGCGCACTCAAGGTCGTCGTGCGCTCGCCCGCCGGCGACTTCCCGCCCGAGACCACCGAAGTGGTCGTGCGCTCGTTCCAGCCGCCGCAATTGCAGAAGACCGTCGTGCTCGACCGCACCAGCTATGCGCCCGGCGCGCGCGGCTCGGCGACCGTCACGGTGCTGCGGATCGCGGCTGGCGGCGGTGCTGCCTCTGGCGCCACCGCGAAGGCCTCGCTCGTGCTCGACGGCAACGAAGTGTGGAGCGGCAAGCAGGCGCTCGGCGGCAACGGCGACGCGACGTTTGCGTTCACGGTGCCGAAGGACGTGCTGAAGGGTGCGGCCCGGTTCGTCGCCACGATCGACGATGGCGGCATCGTCGAAACCGAGGTGAAGCCGTTCGTGGTGCCGACCGGCAAGGTCGCGATCGCCGCGTTCCCCGAAGGTGGCGAACTGGTCGCCGGCGTCGAGAACGGCGTCTATCTCGAATGCACCGATCCGCTCGGTCGCCCGGTCGACGGCACCGGCGACGTGCTCGACGGTCGCGGCCGCGTGGTCGCAACCGTGCGCACGGCGCACCAGGGCCGCGGCAAGTTCGCGTTCGTGCCGCGCGCCGGCGAGAGCTACACGGTGCGGCTCGCGGGCCGCAGCGACACGTTCCCGCTGCCGACGGTGCGCGAGCGCGGCATCGCGATGGTGCTGCGCGGCGACGACATCGCCGCCGGTGGTGCCTTGCGCATGGCGCTGGCGGGCCGTGGCGACGGGCCGTGGCTGGTCGGCGTGTTCTGCCGTGGCGTGCTGGTCGGCCAGACGACCGTGCGCGCGGGCGACGACGGCGAACTGCGCACGACGGTCGAAGTGCCGCTGCCGAGCTACGCGTCGGGTGTGCTGCGTGCGACGGTGTTCGATCGCACGCTGCAGCCGATCGCCGAACGCCTGCTGCGCCGCCATTCGACGGAACGGCTCGAAGTGGCGCTCGCCGTAGACACGGCGGCACCAAGCCCGGGCGCCACGCAGAAGGTGAACGTGCGGACGACGGACGAAGCGGGGCGCCCAGCCCCGGCGATCGTCGGCCTGTCGGTGACCGACCAGGCAGCGGTGTCGCTCGGCAGCGAGCCGCAACCGGGCATCGTCGACCACGCGATGCTGTTCGCGGACGTGGAGCGCACCGAGAACCTCGGCGACTTCTTCCTCGCCCATGCGGGTTCGGCGCAGCACGTCGATCTGTTGCTCGGCACGCGCGGCTGGCGCCGGTTCGTGTGGCGCAACGACGGTGCGGCGCAGGCGGCGATCGCCGCACGTGGGCCCGCGGCCGAAGGCATCCTGGCGCGCGAGGGTTTCTCGCACACGCCGCAGGTCGCCAGCAACCTGGCGGCGGCGCGAGCGCCAGGCCAGGAACTGCAACGGTTCGCATGGAAGGCGGAGCGCTGGCTCGCCGACGCGTTCGCGTTCGCGTGCATGGCTCTGGTGTTGCTGCTGCTGTGCGAATGCGTCGCTTGGGTGCTTCGGCGCGGCTTTGGTGTCGAACCGGCCATGCAAGGGATCGGCGCGGTCGTTGCCGTGGCGCTGCTGCTATCCCTGGTTTATCCGAACACAATCGGCAGCGCCGTGCTGGTCGATGCGATGGCCCCAGGCGCGGAGGCGTGGGACTTCTCCGAACGCAGAGATGCAGAACCGGTGCCGATCCGCACGCCGGCGATGAGCGAGCTGTATGTGCGTGACTTCGACACGGAGCTTGCGGAATGGGAACTCGGCGCTGGCGCCACGCGCAACTACGGCGTCACCGCGAACTCGCTCGCCAGCGCCTTCTTCAACGACGGAGGGGAGGTCGACATCCGCGCCCGCACCGAGAACTTCTTCACAACGGACCTCGCCCGGGTGTTCCTTCCGCCGCGCATTCGCGATATCCCGGCATCATCGTCGGGGCTCGCTGAGAAAATAGTCGAAGGCGAAGCAGGGTTCTTCATCCAGCACTATCGAGTCACGCCGCGCGACCAGTTCCAGGCATGGCAGCAGCGCCAGTACGCGCACCGCCACACGCCGAGCGACGACCGCACCGACTTCACCCTGACCGTGCTGTGGAACACGCTGATCGTCACCGACGAACGCGGCGAAGCGTCGACGTCGTTCGCGACCAGCGACGCCGTCACCACGTGGCGCGTGCATGCCGATGCGCACGCATCGAGCGGCACCGGGCGGCTCGGCCAGGCCACGTTCGCCTTCAGCACCCGCCTGCCCCTGCACATCGAAGCGAAGCTGCCCGACGAAGTGTCGGCCGGCGATCGCCTGCAGCTGCCGGTGAACGTCGTCGCCACCGATCCGGCCCTCACCGAAGTGGCGCTGACGGTGCGCGTCGGCAATGGCCTGCAACTCGCCGCGGAAGTCCCGACGCGCGTGGCGCTCAGCAACGGCCGCGGCCGCGCGCTGCTGCCGATCACCGTCGCCGACCACACCGGCTCGACCACGCTCGGCCTCGAGGTGCGCGCCGGCCACTTCGTCGATCGCCTGCAACACCGCCTGTCGATCGCACCGCGCGGTTTCCCGCATCGGCGCACCGTCGGTGGCCAGAGCGAAGCGGGCAAGCCGTCGACCGCGCGCATCGCCGTGCCGAGCGCTCCCGTGCCCGGCACCGGTCGCGTGACGCTGACGGCCTACCCGTCGCCGATCGCCGCGCTGACGCAAGGACTCGAAGGCATCCTGCAGGAACCGCACGGCTGCTTCGAACAGGCCAGTTCGTCGAACTACCCGAACACGCTCGTGCTCAACCTGCTCGAAGCGAACGGCGACGACGTGCCCGTGGTCGCGGCGCGCGCCCGTGCGCTGCTACCGGCCGGCTACCGCAAGATCACCGGCTACGAGTGCTCGCAGAAGGGCTACGAGTGGTTCGGCAAGAACCCGGGCCACGAGGCGCTGACCGCCTACGGCCTGCTGCAGTTCGCTGACATGGCGAAAGTGCACGACGTCGACGCCACGATGGTCGACCGCACCCGCGCGTGGCTGATGGCGCGCCGCGACGGCAAGGGCAACTACCCGCATGGCGGCACCGGCCACCACTCGTGGGGCGGCGGCCAGCCGACCACGAACGCCTACGTGACCTACGCGCTGCTGCAGTCGGGCACGCCGGCGGCCGAGTTGAAGGTCGAACTCGACGCGCTCATCGCGCGGGTGTCGACCGAGGACGCATACGAACTCGCGTTGATCGCCTGCGCGCTGCACCTCGCCAAACGCCCGGAGGCCGCGGCCGCACGCACCCGCCTGCGCGACCGCCAGGAGGCCGATGGCGCGCTGCGCGGCAAGACGTCGATCACGAACAGCGGCGGCAACGACCTCGCGGTCGAGGCCACGGGTTTCGCGATCCTCGCCTGGCTGCCGGACCCGGCGTTCACGGGCAACGTGCGCAACGCCGTCGAGTTCGTGCAGAAGAGCCGTTCCGGCTCCGGCACGTTCGGCGCGACGCAGGCGACCATCGCGGCCCTGCGCGCGCTCACGGCATACGCAGCCGAGCACCGCGCCACGCGCACGCCCGGCACGATCCGCGTCTTCGAAGGCGACAAGCAACTCGCCGAACGTGCGTTCGCCGCCAACGAGAACGGCGTATTGACCTTCGAACTGTGGTCGCAGCTCGCGGCTGGCGAGCACGAACTTCGCGTCGAGGTAGAAGGTGGCGGCACCCCACTCGCGTGGGCCTGCGAAGTCGCCTACCACGCCGAGCAACCCGCCGACGATCCCGCGGCGCCACTCGCGCTGACGACGTCGCTGCGCAAGGCCACCGCCGAGGAAGGCGACACCGTGGCCCTCGACGTCGTCGTCCGCAACACCACCACCGCCACGGTGCCGACGCCGATCGCGATCGTCGGCCTGCCCGCCGGCTGCGAGCTGCAGACGCGCGTGCTCGAGGACCTGCAGCGCGCCGAGGCGTTCGCGTTCTGGGAACTGCGCGGCCGCGAGCTGGTGCTCTACTGGCGCGAACTCGCCCCCGGGGCCGAGCAGAAACTCACGCTCGACCTCGTCGCACGGGTGCCAGGTGCCACGACCGGCCCGGCGTCACGGGCGTATCCGTACTATGCGCCCGCCCAAAAGCGGTGGGACGCACCGCTGGCCGTGAACGTGAAATCCCGCTGATGGCGAATCGGCGGCTATCATGCCGCCTCGCATGCGCTCGCCGATTCTCGTCCTCGCCACCGCGACCGTCGCCACGGCCGCGCTCCGCGCGCAACCGCCGCCCAACTACTACAACTCGGTGGTTGCCACGTCGGCCACGACCCTGCGCAGCACGCTGCACGCGGTGATCGACGACCACACGCGCATTGCGTACACCGCGAGCGGGACCGACACCTGGAACGTGCTCGAGCTCGCCGACCAGTACGCTGGCAACTCGACGCAGATCCTCGACCTCTACAAGAACGCCGTCTACACGAAGCAGGGCGGCGGCAACTCGTTCTACAACCGCGAGCACACCTGGCCGAACTCGTACGGGTTCCCCAACGACGTCAGCACCAACTACCCGTACACCGACTGCCACCACCTGTTCCTCTGCGACATCTCCTACAACGGCGCGCGCGACAACAACCCGTTCTTCGGCGGCACCGCGGGCTGGACCGAGTGGACGACCACGGCGAACGGTGGCCAGGGTGGCGGCAGCGGCACCTTCCCGGGCAACAGCAATTGGTGGACGTCGCAGGCGCCCGCCGGCGGCTGGCAAACGTGGGCCGGGCGCAAGGGCGATGTCGCGCGCGCGATCCTCTACATGGACATCCGCTACGAAGGCGGCACCCACGGCATCACCGGCGCCGCCGAGCCCGACCTGCGGCTCACCGACGACCTCAACCTGATCAACGCCAGCGCGACGGGCAGCAACCTCAGCATCGCCTACATGGGCAAACTGAGCACGCTGCTGCAGTGGCATCAGGAAGACCCCGTCGACGCGAAGGAGCTCGCGCACACGAACGCGGTGTTCCTCCACCAGGGCAACCGCAATCCGTTCGTCGACCATCCGGAGTGGGTCGCGTGCCTCTACCAAGGCAGTTGCCTGCGCGTGCGACTGCCCGAGATCTGGATCAACGAAGTGCACTACGACAACACGGGTGTCGACGTGAACGAGTTCGTCGAGCTCGCCGGCCCCGCCGGTGACAACGTGAACGGCTGGATGCTGCTCGCAGTCGACGGCGCCACGGGACAGCAGTACGGACGCCGCCGGCTGAGCGGCGTGTTCCCGAACCAGCAGAATGCCATCGGCACGCTGTCGTTCTCGTTCCCGGGCCTGCAGGACGGCAGCCCCGACGGCATCGCCCTGCTCACCGCCGACGGCGTGCTGATGCAGTTCATCGCCTACGAAGGCTCGTTCGTCGGCGTCGGCGGCAAGCTCGCCGGCCGCACCGCGACCGACATCGGCGTCAGCGAGGCATCGAACTCGGCCGTCGGCCTGTCGCTGCAACTCGGCGGCAGCGGCAGCGGCTACACGCAATTCACCTGGCAGACTTCGCTCACGGCGACGCCGGGTGCGCGCAACACGAACCAGACGTTCCAGTGACGCGCGCAGGACTCCAACCATGAAAGAACGCTTCGAACGCCATCGCCAGCCGTGGACGCCGGCCGAAATCGCGAAACTCCATCACCTGGCCAGCAAGGGCATGAGCCTGCGGGCCATCAGCGAATCACTCACGCGCAGTGAGGAATCGGTCAAGATCCGCGCCAAACTGGACAAGCTCGACATCTCGAAGAAGCGCTGACCCGGCGCCGGGCGCGGCACGCGCGGGCCGCATTCGGGTCGAACTCTCTCCGTTTCCCGTCGACGCGCGTAGGGGTGCCCCATGAACGATCTCTCCCGTCGCGAATTCGTGCTCAGTGCCGCGGCGGCGGCCACGGTTGGCCGCTGGACCGGCCGGCAAGACCCCACCGACGCCTACGACGCCGGCCTCGAGAAGCTGGTGGCGACGGGCCCCGAACACGGCGGCGGCTTGTCCAACCATGGCCCAATGGCGATCGACGCCCTCGTCGCCCTCGATCGTCCCGACGTGATCGGCCGCTGGCTCGACGGCTACCGCAAGAATCTCGAAGCGGCACCCAAGCCCGGGCGCGTTCTCGATGCCGATGCGCGAACCGCGGCGCTGGGCAAGCGCGACGCGTTCGCCGACTTCGAGGCGACGTTCACCGCCTTGCTCGCCGACCAGCCGTGGCGCGACCTGGTCGGCGAATGGCAGGCCACGCTGCTGCCGAGCCTGTCGGCGGCGTTGGCGCACGGCGCGATCCGCACCGGCCACGCGGTGCGCGCGCTCACCGCGAAGGACACACCGCTGCGGCGGCAGGAACTGGCGCGCGCCCTCGCCTACCAGGCCGCCAACCATCGCGTGACGCTCGGCCCCACCGGGACGGGCACCAACGATCCGCTGACGACGCTGCCGACGGTTCCCCTGCTGCCGCGCGAGTTGCGCAAGCTGTCGCGCGGCTCCTCCGAACTGCGCCTCGCCGAAGCGGCGACGCACGAACCGTTCACGAAGGCCGTGGCCAACGGCGGTCCGGGCGACTCCGGCCCCAGTGCGTTCCGGAAGAGCCTGCTGCGCACGACGGCGCGGCAGTTTGCGCATCACGGCAAGGAAGCGCCGATCTTCTTCCTGCACGCCTTCACCGCCGTCGCCTCGCTGCATTCGTTGTGGCCCTGCCTCGACGCCGCGACGAGGACGCTGGCGTGCCGCCACGCCTGGCAACTCGTCGCTGCGATCCAGGCCCGCTTCGGCAATCGCCAGTTCGCCGCCGGCGCCGTCGTCGCCGACGCCAAGGAATGGCCGGCCGATCTGGCCGCCGCGGCAGTCGCGCACGGGGACGAACACGTCCTCAAGCTGACGGCGGCGTGCCGGATCGCCTGGCTCGACGATCCGGCGCCCGAGTTCGTCGCGGCGGCGCGCGCGGCGCCCGAACTCATGTGACGCGACGCCCTGCGCGGGCGTCGCGTGCCACGCGATCGCTCACTCGAGCTTCGCGGTGAACGCGGCCGTCAGCACGTGGCCGCCGAAGGCGATCTTGATCGACCCTTCGGACTTGCTGCCATCGTTCATCGCGACGGCGATGTCGAGTTCCTTCTGCGCTTCGGTCGCCGTCGCGTGCGTCATCGGGATCTCGATGCCGCCCTGCAGCTTGTTGCACATGAACGCGTCGAGCTTCAGCTTGCGCACGGCCGCGGCGTCATGCAACGCGAGCACGAAGGTGTTCCCGTCGCGTTGTTCGAGCGTCAGGTAGTAGTAGCCCGCGGGCACCGCAACCGCGCCGCACTGCAGGTCCATCGAGTTGTCGAGCCGGGTCCAGAAATCGGCACCGAGGCGCCACTTCTGCCCCTTGTACTTGCCCGACGAGACTGCCTTCTCCATCGATTCCTTCCAGTTGACCGGCGACCAGTCGATCGCGATCTGGCCCGGCGAACCACCGCGACCAAACCACGCGGCGCGGGCGTTCTTGCGCGCAATGCTCTGCTCGAACACCTGCACGCCGCCGCCACCGCTCGTCGCCTTTCCCTGCACCAACGCCTCGATCTTCGCCATGCGCGGATCCTTGCGCAGCGAGTCGAAGTCGGTGTCGCCCTGCAACTGCCCCAGATCGTCGAACCCGGCGGCGCAGCACTTCTCCAACCACGCGAACGCCTCGTCGGCATTGCCCTTGAGCGCGTGCACGCAGGCGATGTTGTACGTCGCCACGCCGGCGGTCTGCTTGAACTCGGCCGCCTTCATGTGCGCCGGCAGCGCTTCGTCGAGCTTGCCCGCCATGTGCAGCGAGTAGCCCAGCAACTGCCAGGACTGCGCGTCCTTCGGGTCCGCTTCGGTGAGCTTCTTGAAGTTGGCCGCGGCGATGGCGAAATCGCCGGCTTGCACCGCCTCCGTCGCTTGCGCGCGGACCTTCTTGATGTCGACGGCGGGATCTTGGGCCGAAAGGAACGCGGAAAGCGCCGCGATGAGCAGCGCACGGGTGAGGCTCGGGAAACGCATGGGACCTCCGGGGGATTGCGTTGGGGACGTGAGCGGCGTGCTACGCAAGGTCCGGAGTGACTGCGAACGGAACATCTCCCGACCGACGGGCGTTAGCGACCGGCCTTCGCCTTGCTCCACACGGCGCGCGACGGCCACGAGCCGAACACCGACACCACTCCGCCCTCCGCATGCTGGTGACGTACTCACCAGCCGCAGTGGCGCGGGTCACCTCCACGAGGTGCTGTCCGCGGGGTGCCGCCGCCGGTGCCGGTGCTGGCGACTGCGGCGCGGCGGCGAGCCGCGCAAGGCCAACGAACAGGAGCGAACCCGCGACGAACGGAACAACCATGGAGGCGCGCAACATACGCAACCACAGCGGGATGGTTCCGCGGTAGATTGCCCACAACCCGGGAACGACCATGAAGCTCGCTAACGCACTCGTGCTGTCGCTGCTGCCGTTCGTGCTTGCACCCACGCCGATCGCGTCGTCGGCGACGACGTCCGCGCTGCGCCCCGATCCGGTCAGCCCGATCGCCCGTGCAACCGCCGAGAAGGGGATGCAGTGGCTGGTCCGCGCCCAGAACCACGACGGCTCGTGGGGCGACAACCCAGGTTGCCCGGGCGAAGTCGGCAACACCGCGATCGCCTGCCTCGCGCTGCTCGCCCACGGCAGCACGCCGACGCGCGGCCAGCATTGCATGGTCCTGCAGCGCGCCTTCGACTGGATCACGCGCCGCACCCGTGGCTACGTCGGCGGCAAACGGCTCGACACCACGACGCTGCTGCATCGCAAGCTCGGCGACAACGCCGACCTCTACCTCGTCGCATTGCTCTACTCGCAGTCGACGACGCTCAACTGCGAACTGTTCGAAGACGACCGGATGCGCAACGAGCTGCGCAACATGGCGGCCCACATCGCCAGGCTGCAGAAGTCGAACGGCGAATGGGAGACGAGCTACGAGCCGATGCTGACCACGATCGCCGCGTGGCAAGCGCTGAAGCAGACGCACGCCGCCGGCATCCTGATCGACCAGGCCTCGCCGGAGAAGGTCGTGCGGTATCTGCGCGAGGACTGCCTGGAGAAGGCGACGGGAGTGTTCCGCGAAGACAAGTGGGGCCGCGCGCAGCGCTTCGTCACGCAAGCCGGCGGCGTGCGCGTCCTGATCGGCGAAGGCCTCGGCAAGGAAGAAGACGTGCAGCGTGCGATCGGCGTGATCGACAAGATGCGCTTCGACCAGGACGTCGGCGGCGCCACCGGCGGCGAGGAGTTCCTCGGTGCGCTGTATGCGACGCAGGCGCTGCTGCTCGAACAGGACAAGGTCTACGCCGCCTGGTACGACCGCATCACCAAGGCACTGAAGTCGAGCCAGAACGCCGACGGCAGCTGGGTCGGCCACCACTGCATCACCGGTCGCGTGTTCTGCACCGCGTGCTCGATCCTGACGTTGCTGACGCCGGATCGGCAGCTGCCTCTGGTGGAACGGTGAAGCGCGCGGCCGGCGCCACGCGGCTCCCGGCACTCGTTCTCGCCCTCGCGACCGCGTCGCTGCTGACGCTGCCGGGTTCATGCCGCCAGAACGTCGAGGCGACGCCCGCCGCCATCGACTGGCTCGCGACGGCACAGGACGCCGACGGACTGTGGCATTCGCGCACCTACGCGATGCTGCGGCACGGGGAGTCGACGACTGCCACGCTCGCGTTGGCGCTCGCGCAGCTGCCAGAGCCACACCGCCACAAGGCCGAGCCGCTGCTGCTGCGCGCGCTGGCCGGGCTCGCCACGCGGCGCGCGCCGTCGCCGCCAGTTCCGCCCGAGCCCGTCGACTATCCGTGCTTCACCGCGGCGCATCGGCTGCATGCGCTGGCGCTGCGGCGCCCCGAGGGCTGGCGCGCGACCGCCGACGAGCTGGTCGCATTCCTGCGCCGGCACCAGCTCGGCGCGAGCAACGGTTGGCCTGCCGACGCACCCGAAACCGGCGGCTTCGGCCTTGGCGCGGTCGAACCACGGCATCCGCTCGGCGGCGACATGGTGGGACTCGCCGCCGTGGCAGCGGTGCTGCAGGCGCTGGTCGCCGCCGACGTGCCGCGCGACGACACGCTGTTCGTGCAGGCGCGGACCTTCGTGCAGCGCTGCCAATGCGCCGACGGTGGCTTCCGCTATGCGCCGGTCGAAGACTGGCGTGGCACCAAGGCGGGCTTTGCGCGCGACGAGACCGGCCGCGAAGTGCCGCGCAGCCATGGCACGGCGACGTGCGACGGCATCTTGGCCCTGCTGGCGCTGGGCGAACGTCCGATCCAACCGGCGCTCGCCCGCGCCCTCGCCTGGCTCGAGCACAACGCCGCGGCAACGATGCCGGGCCTGCAGCACACGACCGACCCGACGCTCGAACCGTCGATGCGCCTCTATTGGGCAGAATCGCTTGCGGCCGTCGCGCGGGCGCTGCCCGCCCATCCGCGCGCGGCGACGTGGCAGACGTTCGCCGTGTCGATCGCCCGCGAACGGCAGCAACGCGATGGCAGTTTTCTAGGGCTCGCGACGACCATGAAGGAAGACGACCCGCTCGTCGCCACCGCGCTCGCGCTGCTCGCGACCGGTGCGCGCGACTGATCGGCTGCGCGCTACGCTGCCAACCGCCAGGTACCTCGAGTCGGCCCCGGCGTCGATGAAGGGCTTCCCAGGCGGCCAGGTGTTCGTCGGCGAGGCGTTCGCTGGCG
Organism: Planctomycetia bacterium; assembly: GCA_005776475.1. Lineage (GTDB taxonomy): Bacteria > Planctomycetota > UBA1135 > UBA1135 > UBA2386 > UBA2386. The sequence goes on along the minus strand of SXPB01000006.1, from coordinate 104 downwards.
AAGTCGTCGGACTCGCTGCGGCGACCGAGGGATGCCGGGCCGTGCATCTGGGGCCACTTCACCTCGGCGTCCTGCACGAGCGGTCGCGCACGATCGTGCCCCTG
>SXPB01000104.1 GCA_005776475.1 Planctomycetia bacterium | reverse complement strand
CGTGCGTGCCGGCGATCGCCAGCGTGCGACGGCCTTCGCTCAAGCGACCGACGGCTTCCGCGTAGAGCAACGACGTGAAGCCGCGCCGCACGCATTCCTGCACTTCCTGGTCGGCGAGCGGCACCGCGGCGCTGCGCACGACGTAGCCGTCCTCGCCGCGCATCCGGTCGGGCTGGGTGCCCGTCCACACATCGACGCCTTCGGCCAGCAGACGCTCGACCACGGCGCCGCCGCCTTGGTCGCTGCCGGTGACCCGGCAGCCGCTACCGGCGAGCAGCCGCGCGAGGCCGCTCATGCCGGCACCGCCGACGCCGACGAAGTGGAAACGGTTGCTGACGAAACTGGCTCCGAACAGGCTGGTCGCGGTGTTGCCCGCGGGGCTGCTGTTGTCGGCCTCCATCGGCACGTCGTCGATCAATTCGCCCCCTCACTCCTGGTCCTGGTTCCTTGCCGCGGCCAACCCACTTCGAACGCGATGCCCATGTCGCGCAGGATCGCCGCCGTTGCATCGTTGGGCTGGCAGGCGCGCGCCGCCTGCCCCATCGCCGCCAGGCGAGCCGGGTCGGCAAGCAGGCACTGCACCAGCTCGGACACCGACTCCTTCGACAGCGCCGGTTCTTCAACGATCACCGCCGCACCCGCCTTCGCCAACACCTCGGCGTTGCGCAGCTGTTGGCGATCACGATGGTGCGGGTAGGGCACGATCAACGCCGGCCGACCGACTGCGCACAGCTCGGCCACCGTGGTGCCGCCACCGCGGCAGATGACCAGGTCGGCGGCGGCGAACATGCGGTCCATGTCGAGCGCGACCGGGCGCACGTTGGCAACGACCTTGCCGTCACTCGCCGCATAGAAGCGGCGCACGGCATCGTCGCGACCGATGCCCGCCAGATGCAGGACCTGCAACGGCCGCTGCAGACGCAGCAGCGCTTGCGGCACGATTTCGTTCAACGACCGGGCACCCTGGCTGCCGCCGGTCACCAGCACCACGGGAACGTCGCCGCGCAGACCGAGGCTCTCCCGCGCTGCCGCCCGCGACACGGTACCGAGTTCGGGCCGCAGCGGCGTGCCGGTCACCACCGAGCGGGGCGAATCGGAGTCCTTGCCAGGCAGCCCGTGGTAGATGCGTTCGGCGAGTGGCAACAGCCAGCGGTTGGCGCGGCCGGTGACGGCGTTCTGTTCGAGCAGATAGAGCGGCAGGCCCAGGCTGCGGGCGGCGAGTCCGACGGGAACCGAGGGGCGCCCACCGGTGCTGACGACGCAATCGACGCGGCGATCGCGCAGCATCCGTCGCGCGACAACCGTCGCGCGCAACACCCAGAACGGCAGGCCGAGCTTGAACCGCCCCGCCGGTGGCAATTCGACACCGGACACATCGGGCAGCTCGCGCGCGAGCATCTCGCGTTCGACGGCGCGACCTTCGGTGACCAGCATCGGGTCGTGGCCGCGCGCCTGCAGCGCGCGCGCCAACACCATCGCCGGCATCAGATGGCCGCCGGTGCCGCCACTGACGAGACAGACTCGCCGTACCATGGCTCAGCTCTTCGGCAGCTTGAGGCGTTGGTTGGCCCGCAGCTTCTCCGGCGGGATCTCGGAGTTGAGCGCCATCAACTCGGCCACGCGCTTGCGTGAACCGAGCACCGAGATCGCGATGTTCTCGTAGTTGTCGCCCTTCTTCACCGTGTAGGTGCGTTCCGACGAAGGCGACGGCGAGACCACCGGAGCAGCGACCGGCGTGCGGCTGCGTTCCGCCGCCGCCAGCGCCGCCGCGGTCGGCAACCAGATCTCCTTGCCGGCGCGCATGCGCTTGGGATCGAGCGTCGGGTTCAGCTTCTGGATCTCGGGCCACAGCCGCCCGTTGCCGAGCTTGACGCGGGCGATGCTCTCCAAGGTGTCGTTGTCCTTCACCTGGTAGGCGACCTTGCCCGCATCCGCCGCCGGCGCAGGTCCAGGCGTCGGCGTCGACGTCGGCGTGGCGCCCGGCGAGTTGCCTGGCGTGTTGCCGGACGTGGCACCCACGGGATTCGGCGGCGTACCAGCGGCCTGGCCGACGCCCGTGCGGGCCGGGCCTGCCTGTTCCGGAAACAGCTCCTGGAACGTGCTGACCGGCGACCCAGTCCCGGTCGCCGCCGGACGCGAGTTCGAGCCGGGCACCGAAATCGGTGCCGGCACGGATCGCTTCTTGTCGGCAACCGGATCCGGGTCGCCCCAGATCGTCACGCCGAGGATCAAGAAGATCACGAGACACAAAACGTAGAGGCCGTATTTCTCGAGCTGGCCCATCACACCCTCCCGAACGGGATCACCAGGATTGGGAACAAGGAAGTCATTTGTCGACATGGGTCGACCTCAGGTAAGCGAGTGAGCACCGGCCGGCAGGGATTGCCCGGCGCGATCGGTGCGTGCGGCGTTGCCGACGAGGCCCACGGCCGCAAGACAGAACATCAGGCTGGTGCCGCCCGTGCTGACGAACGGCAAGTCGATGCCCTTGGCCGGCGCCCAACCGCTGACCACCAGCAGGTTGACCGCAGCCTGGAAGCAGATCATCAGCCCGAAGCCACAGACCAGGTAGCGCAGGAACGGGTCGCGCACCTTGCACACGAGCCGGAAGCTGATCACCCCGAAGGTGGTGAACGCGGCGAGCACGAACAGCGAGCCGAAGTAGCCGAACTCTTCCGCGATGATCGCGAACACGAAGTCGTTGTGGGCTTCGGGCACGTAACCCATCTTCATCCAACCCTGGCCGAGGCCGCGGCCAAACAGACCGCCGGAACCGACCGCGATCAGGCCGAGACCGACCTGCGAATCGGCGCGCGTGTCGAGAAACCCGGTCAGGCGGTCGCGCACGTATTCGTGCTGCATGGCCGCCACCGACAACCCGGTGAGCCCGAGCAGGCCGACCGGAACGAACCAGAGGAAGCGCACGCCGGCGACGAGGCACAGAGTCGCCGCGAGACCGAGCACGATCAGCGCGTTGCCGTTGTCGGGTTGCAGCGCGAGCACCGCAACCAGCAGCATGGTGATGCCCATCGCCGGCAAGAAACCGGTGCGGAACCTGGTCACGCCACTGCCCGCCTTGGCCAACAGCCACGACACCGCGATCACCAGGCAGAAGCGCGCGGGCTCGACCGGCTGGAACCGGAACGAACCGATCTCGATCCAACGGAAGGCCCCGTTGGTCTCGTGGCCGAGCAAACGCGGCAACAGGCAGCACACCGTGGCCACGAAGAAGCCGGGCAGCGCCAGGCGACGGATCAAGGACAACGGCGTCAGCGCCGCCAACAGGAACGCGACGAGTCCGGCGAGCACCTTGCTGCCCTGTTCCTTCACGACCCGCATCGGCCCGACATCCACGTCGGAGCCGCGCACCGACACCGCCATGACGAGGCCGAGGCAGCACAAGGCGACCGTGACCAGCATCAGCCAGTCGAGTTCGCGCAGGTGCGGCAGGGCCTGCCGTTCGCGACGTTCCTGGCCGGTGAGTGCGGTCATCAGCGCACCTTGAACAGCGCCAGGCTGCACAGGGCGAGCAACGCCGAGACGACCCACGTGCGTACGACGACGCGGGTTTCGGGCATGCCGCCGAACTGGAAGTGATGGTGCAACGGTGCGCACCGGAAGATGCGTTTGCCGCGCAGCTTGAACGAGGCG
>SXPB01000103.1 GCA_005776475.1 Planctomycetia bacterium | reverse complement strand
GTCAGCAACGGCGTGAGGATGTCGGGCCCGCGCAGAGAATCGCCGAGCGAGGCGGCAAAGCCGAAGCCGTGCAGCAAGCCAAAGCCGAAGGCCAGCGGCCAACCGTGGGCGGCGCGGGATCCGAACAGGTTGGCGACCGCAACGAGCACGATCGAGCCAGCGATCGCCGCTTCGACCAGTTCGACCGGCAATCGACACCAGCCGAGCATGGTGCCGAGCAGCGTCAGCGAATGCGCGACGGTGAACGCAGTGATCGTCGCGACCAGACGCCGCAGCGGCCCACGTTCGCCGGGACTGCGGGCGCGGTCGCCGCCGTAGAGACCGACCAGCAGGGCGAGCACGAACGCGAGATGGTCGAAGCCGAACAGGATGTGTTCGACGCCGAGCCAGAAGAAGCCGGTGGCCTGCGCGAAGCCGGAGGCTGCTGTCGTGCCACGCGCCGGAATCGCCAACACGGCGGCGGTCGCGTGCAGCAGCGCGTCGGTGAGCACCGGGCCCGAAGGCGCGTCGTTGCCGTTCGCGACCACGTCGGCGCCTTCCGGTAGCACTGCGGCGTAGCAGCGATGGCCACGCGACAATCGGCGCAGGAACTCGAGCTGCAACGTCGCCGGGCCCGGCATGCACGGCACCACGAACGTCAGCTCGACGTCGGCATCGGCGCCGACCACGGCGGACAGCAGTTCGGGTTGGGTTGGGATGCCACCGTGCGACAGCACGAACTCGCGCGTGACCAGATCGACGAGCTGCGGTCGTGCGGCGAGCAGTTCGGCGGCGTCGATGGCGCCGTCGCCGTTGCTGTCGAGGCCCGCAGCGGCTCGAAAGTCCGCGTTGGCGAACTCCGCGTGCACGACGATGCGTTCGCCGTCGCGTGCCACGCGAACGAGGCTGAGGCCGGGATCGTGTTCGTCCGCCGCGGCGATCGTGGCGGGTGCGATGACAGCCAGTACAGAGCAAAGGACGTGGGCGAGGAACATGCGGGCTCCAGGGTGGGGCCACCGGAGCCGCGCGCGGCGCAACTCCGGCGGCGCGCGGGCTTAGTCGTGCGAATGCACGCGACCGTTCTGCGGCGGCGCCGCGTACGGCATCACCTTGTTGTAGGCGACGTCGTTGGCGTTCACGTTGTCACCGGCGATGCGGATCACCGGCGGATTGACGCGCAGGTCGCTGATGACCGCGCTGACGCCGATGTCGTAGACGTCGTCGCCAAAGCGCCGCCCGTTCGGCCAGCCGCCAGCCACTTGCGCGTTCTGCAGCGCGCTGAACACCGTGTCGCCACCGAACACCGACAAGCGCGAGAAGCCCGCGTCGTCAGGATTGGTCGGATGCGTGGCACCGCCGCCGGCGCGGCGCACGGGTGGTGTCGACAGATCGCACTTGATCAGGTCCGGCACGAAGATGCCGGCGAGGTCGGTGCGGTTCGTGGTGATGCCCGGGATCGGGTTCGGCGCGAACACCAAGGCGTTGAGCAGCGCCGCGAGTTCGGGCTGCAGCGCGTAGCCGGTGAAACGCTGCGCGTCGGTCTCCGGCGTCAGCCGGTTGTAGGCGTCCTTGTCCTGGATCGCGACGAACGCCTCGCAGAACAGCGGGTTGCCCTGCCGGCCGACCTGCACGAACGGCCCGTACTGGATCGGGTCCATCACTTCGGTGCGCAGTTCGATCGACTGCCGGTACGTGCTCGCGTGCACGCCGACGACCTGCATGTCGCCACCGATGCGCGCGACCGGCACCTGGCACACGATCGTGTGCACGTTGAAGCCCTTCTGGCTGTCGTGGCCGGGATTGCGCAGCGACAGCAGATCGAACGTCGCACCGATGTCGGCGTAGAAGCCGTCGTCGCGCTGGCCGGCCCAGCTGACGATGCCGTTCGCCAGATTGCTGACCGTCTGCGCCGTGTAGGTGTCCAACTGTGCTGCCGTGGCGACGCCGTCCTTCACCGGGCCATCACCGGCCGCCTGGTTGTAGTGCGGCGTCGCGCGTCCCTGGTTGTTCGGCGGCACGATGCCGCCGCCGAGGCTGGTGACGCCGTTGCCGTTCGGGCGCCAGTCGATCTCGAGCACGCTGTAGCTCTGCGTCAGGTTCTGCGCCGCGTCGTTCACGTTCTGCACGACGCCGGTGTAGGACTGCAGGATCGTCGCCTGCGTCTTGTAGACCGTCTGGAACAGGAACACGTAGCTGAACGTCTTGCGGCCGGCGGCGACGTCGGCGCCGGTCGACACGTGCAGTGCGTAGGCGACGCGGTCGTCGAAGTTGTACTTGTTCGGGCCGATGCCCGGATCCTCGAACGGGTACACCGACATCGCCAGGTTGAGGTACTTGCCGTTGCCGGGCGCCGCGCCGACGAATGCGTAGACGTCGGTGAGGTTGGCCGCATCGTCGAGCGTGATCAGCGGTGCATCCATGTGGCTCGAAGCCAGCACGGAGGTGGTGCTCGCGAGCAGCGCCGCGAGCGAAAGCAATCTGTGGTTCATGGTCTTCTCAGTGGGTGACGAACAGGGAACGGCTCGCCGGCGCACCATGCGTCGGCGAACCGGAGGCAGTCACTGCGGCGACGACAGCAGGCTGCGTTCGCTCGGCAGCAGGGCGGCGCGGCCGGCTTCGGCAGCGGCCCGATGGCGCCGCGCGGCCTCGACATCGCCGAGTGCAGCGGCGATCAGCGCGGCGTGGACTTCGATGCGGGCGTCGCGCACGCCGCAGGCCAGGGCCTGGGTGATCGCCGCCCGCGCGCCGGTGACGTCGCCGATGCCGAGCCGGGCCAGAGCCAGGACGTCGAGCGTGTAGGCGTCCTGCCGCAGGCGATGCTCCGCTTCGGCGAGGCGCAGCGCCCGGCCGGGATCACGAGTGTGGGTCGCCAGCCACAACGCGAAGGTGCGCGGGTCTTCGGCTTCGCCGCTGCGCAGCAGTTCGGCCTCGACCTGCGCCGCTTCCGTCTCGCGGCCGGCAGCGCGCAAGGCGTCGGCGTGCGCCCACAGGTGCTCCGGCAGCGGGAACGCGGCCGCGGCGGCCGCCAGATGGTCGACGGCTTCCTTCGGGGCGTCGTTCGCCAAGGCGGTGCGACCACGCGCAAGCCGCGCGGCGGGAAGGTCGGACAACAACGCCAATGCCTCGTCGGCGAAGTGCGCCGCCTGCGTGGGGTCGTTCGCCTGCAGCTCCAACGTGGCGGCGCGTGCCAGCACCCACGCCAAGGACTCGGGGTCGCGGCGGCTGCCTGCTCGCGCCGCCAGCTGCAGCAGTTCGCGGCAACCGGCATGGTCACCGGCCATCCAGCGGATCTGCGCCGCGCGGGCGTAGCTCTGCAGGCCGGGCCGCAAATCGAGCATGCGCTGGTAGACCGACTTCGCTTCGTCGAGCTGGCCGCGGTCGAGCAGCACGTCGCCGAGCAGTCCCAGATCGAGTGGCATGCCGCGCTTGGCGACGAGGTCGCGCGCGATGCGTTCGGCGGCGGCGAAGTCGTGCAGCGCGTGGCGCACGTGGCCTCGCAGCAGCGCACCGGGCAGCGTGCCGCCCGCGACGGTGGTCAGCACATCCGCACAGGCTTCGGCCTGCTTGTAGTAGCCAGGATCGCCGCTGGTTCGCGCCCGGTTGATGAACTGCGCGGCCAGACGTTCGAGGTTCGCGAT
>SXPB01000102.1 GCA_005776475.1 Planctomycetia bacterium | reverse complement strand
GCATGGGCGACGTCGTCGGCCTCGTCGAGAAGGCGCAGAGCGTGATCGACGAGAAGGACGCCGAGCTGGCGGCGCGCAAGATGCAGAAGGGTCAGTTCAACTTCGAGGACTTCCTCGCGCAGATGAACATGATCAAGAAGCTCGGGCCGCTGAAGAAGGTGCTTGGCATGCTGCCCGGCGTGGGGGCGGCGATGAAGGACGTCGACTTCGACGACAAGCACATGAAGCGCCTCGAGGCGATGATCCTGTCGATGACGCCGCGCGAGCGGCAGCGACCGGAAGTGATCGACCTGCCGCGCCGACGCCGCATCGCCGCCGGCTCGGGCAACGACCTCGACGCCGTGAACGGCCTGATCAAGCAGTTCAAGGCGATGCAGGACATGATGAAGAAGTTCGGCAAGGGCGGCGGCATGCCCAAGGGTCTCGACGACCTGATGGGCGGTGGCGGCCTCGGCGGCATGGGGGGCATGGGCGGTGGTCGGCCCGGGGGGTTCCCAGGCTTTCCCGGCGGCGGTGGTCGGGGCTTTCCGGGCCTGCCCGGGGGTCGGCGCCGCTGAACGGCGCGTAAACGACACGGAAAAACCGCTGGCAACCGGACGATCGGTCTGCTTTGCTTCTCGCCCCTTTCGCCGGTCCTGACGAACTCGGAGACAGTTTCCCTTGGCAGTCATTCTTCGCCTGAAACGCTTTGGACGCCTCAACCACCCCACCTTTCGCGTGGTGGCTACCGACCCGCGCTTTCCGCGCGATGGCCGCATCATCGAGGCTCTTGGCTACTACCTGCCGCTGATGCCCCGGGCTCAGGAACAGGTCAAGCTCAACACCGAGCGCATCCAGTATTGGCTGTCGGTCGGCGCCAAGCCGTCGGACACGGTCGCCCAGATGATCGAAAAGTCCGGGCTGACGGTGCCGGTGACCAAGAAGGCCGAACGCCTGAAGAGCAAGGGCAAGCCGGCTCCGTTCAAGGCCCCGAAGCGGAAGGAGCGCAAGCCGCGCGCGGTCCGCAAGGCCGCGAAGGCCGCTCGCGCCGCCGAGGCGTCCAAGAAGAAGTAGTCGCGGCGGTCGCGACTCCGACGGATGGCACGTTGGTGCCGTCCTCGGCCTCGTTCTCGTATCAGGCAGGTCCGTTTCCGGTGGTCTTTGAGTGAGGTCGTGGTGACGACGAAGAAGAAGCAGAAGACGGGCCCTGCCGCCGATGCAAAGCCGGATCCGCGGGAGCCGCTGGCTCCGACCGCCGAGAATCTCGAGGCGGTCGTCAAGCAATTGAAGGCGGTCTTCGCAGACCTGCCGGTGCCGACTCCCAAGGAAGGCGAGGCGCTGCCGCCGCTCGACCTCGTCGACGCGGTGTTGCACATCTACTTCGCCGATGGCTTGCCCTGCGGCTACGGCCAGGAAGCGCGGCGTCGCATCGCCGACAGCTTCGTCGATCGCAACGAGTTCCGGGTCACCGAGGCTTTCGAGGTCGAGGACATGCTGCGCGATCTCGAGATCCCGCATCTGTTCGAGCGGTGCCTCGCGGTGCGCGACTCGGTGGCGCAGATCTACAACGACCAGAACGGCGTCCAGCTCGGGTTCCTGCGCGATGCCGGCATCAGCGATCGCAACACGTTCTTCCAGCGGGTGCCGGCGGTGCAGAGCCACGTCGTGCACTTCCTCGCCAACCTGCTGACGGTCGAAGAGCTGTGCTTCTCGGACAAGTCGACGGCGCGGGCGCAGCAGCGCCTGGCGCTCGAAGGCCCGGCCGCCGCGAAGTTCCTCGACGAGGTGCGCGCGCTGGTGAAGCCGTACGGCCGCTTGCCCCTCGACGTCGGCCCGCACCTCAGCGGCAAGAAGGTCAACAGCAAGCACACGCTGTCGCCGGCCTGCTTGCTGGTGCGCCTGGCGCCCGCCGGCAAGCGTCGCAGCAGCAGCAGCTGACCCGCGCGCGCAGTCCGGGCTTGCCTGCCGCGGTGCGGCGGCGAGCATGATGCCGTGGCTCCCGCCCTCGAACTGTTCCTGGCCTCGACGTCGCCGCGCCGCCGCGAACTGCTGACCCAGGCCGGAATCGTGTTCGCGGTGTGCGAGCCCGGACCCGAGTACTCGCCGGGCGGTGGCGACGAGCACCAAAGCCAGCACGGCGATCCGGCGGCGCTGGCGGCCGAACGGGCGGCGCGCAAAGGCACCTTCGCGATCGTCCCCGCCCCGAACGTGCCGGTGCTCGCCGTCGACACCGTGGTCGATCTCGATGGCATCGAACTGGGCAAACCGCACGACCGCGCCGCCGCCGCGGCGATGCTGCGGGCCCTCGCCGGTCGTCGCCACCAGGTGCACACGGCCCACTTCCTGTTCGATCCGGCGACCGGGCAATCGCGGGCGCAACTCGCGACGGCGGTGGTGGAGTGCGCCGAGCCCGATCCGGCGGAATTGCAGCGCTACCTCGACTCCGACCAGTGGCGCGGCAAGGCCGGCAGCTACGGCGTGCAGGACTCGGCACAGCGGTTCTTTCGCGTCGTGTCCGGCGCCTACGACACGGTGGTCGGGCTGCACGTGCCGGCGGTGCGCGCGCTGTTGGCCCAGCGAAGGGCGAAGCGATGACGATGTTCCACAGCCTGTGGTTGCGCCTCGTGTTGGCCCTGGGGCTGGCGATCGCCGGCGTCTGGGTGTTGCACGTGGCCGTCACGGCGAAGGCCGCTGGGGCCACTGGGGTCGCCGACGGGCGTGGCAACCTGGGGCCGGGCCGGGTGGGCGCGCGGCAGCTGGCCGTGGTGACACCCTCGCCGTTGGCGGCGCTCGGGTTTCCGCTGCGTCCGGTCCTGGGCACGGTGCTGCTGGCCAGCCGTCTGGAAGCCATCCCGCTCGATGTCGCCCCGGTGCTGCAGGTGACCATCGCCGGCACGGTGGTGGTGCGGCGCGCCCCGCCGCCACCGCCGTCGCCGCAGGGCGTGGTTGCCACCAACAGCGCTGGCATCGGTGCCGCGCTGCTGTTGCCGCGGGACCTGCTCGGCGCCGGAACCCCCGCGGCTCGCGGTGCAGCGCTCGAGGTTTTGGGCGCCTGGCTCACCGATCGTCCGCTTTCGCGCGAACGGCTGCGCGACGTCGATCTGGGCCTGGCGCCGGCCGAATTGGCCATGTTGCTGTCGTGGGTGCCGTGAGCAGAGTCCCAGAGGCCTGTTGACCCGCGGCGGACCGTTCCTACACTGCTCCCCCCGAACCGGACGCCAATCTGCCCGGTCCTTGCCAGAGCCATGAAAGCCGACATCCACCCGAAGTACGTCGATTGCGCGGTCACCTGCGCCTGCGGCAACAAGTTCACGACCCGCTCGGTCAAGTCCGAGATTCGCACCGACATCTGTGCGTCGTGCCACCCGTTCTTCACCGGCGCGGCGAAGTTCGTCGACACCGCCGGTCGCGTCGACAAGTTCCGCAAGCGCTACGGCCAGAAGGAAGGCGCGAAGGCTTAGGGGGACGGTCTCGCCATGGCGAACGGTCGCCATGAACGTGCCGTGACCAAGCCAACGGCCGGAGGTCATCGATGACCTCGTTGCGCCCCAAGATCCAGCAGAAGCTGGACGGCTTGTCCGCGCGCGTCGAGCAGTTGCTGGTGCAGGCGTCCGATCCCAAGGTGATCGAACGGCCCGACCGGCTCGCGGCGCTCAACAAGGAACTGGGCCTCGCCACGCCCATCGTGCTGCGCTATCGCGACTGGCAGAAGCTGCAGGTCGAGCTCGCCGACGCCAGGGCGCTCGCCGCTGGCCCCGACCGCGAGATGGCCGAGCTGGCCTACGCCGAAGTTCAGGATCTCGAAGCCCGGGTGCAGCCGGCCATCGACGAACTCGTCGACATGCTGCTCGCCGACCAGGGCGATGATCGCCGCGACTGCATCGTCGAAATCCGCGCCGGCACCGGCGGCGAAGAAGCGGGCTTGTTCGCCAAGGACCTGTGCACGTTGTACGAACGCTACGCGGTGCGCATGGGCTGGGCGTTCGAGCCGATGCACAGCGCGCCGACCGAGCAGGGCGGCTTCAAGGAGATCGTGTTCGCGCTGCGCGGCAAGAGCGTGTTCGCGCGCATGCAGTTCGAGTCGGGCGGCCCCCGCGTGCCGCGGGTGCCGGACACCGACGCGCAGGGGCGCGTGC
>SXPB01000101.1 GCA_005776475.1 Planctomycetia bacterium | reverse complement strand
GTAGCGACGCTTGAGCTGCACGTCGATCTGGCTCCACGCGTTCTTTGTCTCGTTGCGCTTGCCAACGAGCCCGTTGTAGGCGGCAATCGCCCACAGGATGAACAGGACGACGATGCCGACCGGAACTGCCCAGATCAGGGTTTCCACGAAATTGACCTCCGCTTGAGTGTGCGCCGGCGCGATCGCTGTCGGACTACCCGGGCAGCTCGATCTCGCCGGCGAAGACGGTACGACCTGGCCCTTCGATCGCAAGGGTTGCGGCCGGTCCGACGATGCGCAGCGTGCCGCCGCGCAGTTCGACGATGGTGGTCTCGCCGTGCACGAGGCCGGCGGTGCGGGCGGCGACCGCGGCGACCGCGGCCCCGGTGCCGCAGGCGAGCGTTTCGCCGCTGCCTCGTTCGAAGGTGCGCTGCCGCAGGCGGCCGGGGCCGAGCACCTGCACGAACTCCACGTTGACCCCGTCGGGAAACGCGCCGTGCTGCTGCAAGGCCTGGCCGATGCCGAGCACGTCGGCGGCCTCGGTGTCGGCCACGAAGTGCACCGCGTGCGGATTGCCGGCGTTGCCCGGCACGAGTTCGAGGGTGCGGCCGGCGACCTCGATCGCGCGCGGTGGCTGCGTCGTCACCACGCCCATGTGCGCGAGAACCTGGTCGCCGTCGAGCAGTTCGACGCGTCGCAGCCCGGCGTCGGTCTCGATGGCGAAGCGTCGCTGCCGCAGATGGCCGCGATCGAACGCGAAGCGCGCGAGGCAGCGCAGGCCGTTGCCGCACATCGCGCCGCGCGAGCCGTCGGCGTTCCACATGACCATGCGCACCGGCGCCGTCTGCCCGGCGACGAGGAGGATCAGCCCGTCGGCGCCGATGCCGAAATGGCGATCCGACCACGTTTTCGCCAGTTCGGGGCCACGTTCCTGCGGGAACGGCGCGGTGATGCCATCGACGAACACGTAGTCGTTGCCGGCCCCCTCCATCTTGGTGAAGGGCACGCGCATCACGCGATCTCGATGCGGTCGTGTTTGCTCGGCACCACCACCGAACGGAAGCCGGCGTTGCGCAGGCGGCCCGCATAGGCCTCGGCGGGCTCGTCTTCGCCGTGCACGACGAACGCCTGCTTGCAGCGGCCGGCGAGCGGGCGCGCGGCGGCAAGCAGTTCGCGCCAGTCGGCGTGCGCCGAGAATCCCGGCATCGAACGCACCTTGCAGCGCACGTCGTGGGGTTCGCCGAAGATGTTCACGGTCTTCTCGCCGTCGAGCAGCCGACGACCGAGGGTCCCGTGGCCCTGGTAGCCGACGAGCAGCACGCAGTCTTCGCGCCGGCCGACCGATTCCGACAGGTGATGCAGCACGCGACCGGCTTCGCACATGCCCGAAGCGGAGATGATGATGCCGCGGCGCATCTGGTTGAGCGCCTTGCTCTCTTCGATGTCGCTGACGTAGGTGACGCCCTCGAAGAACAGCGGGTTGTGCCCCGAACGCAGCAACGCCTGCGTCTCGGTGTCGAACAGTCCAGGATGGCGGCCCATGATGCGGGTCGCTTCGCGGCTCATCGGCGAGTCGACGTAGATCGGCAGCTTCGTCAGATGGCCATCGCGCATCAGCTGGCCGAGGAACAGCACCACCGACTGCGTCCTGCCGACGGCGAACGCCGGCACGATCACGCGGCCGCCGTCATGCATCTCTTCGGCGACGATGCGGGCGAGCTCCGCCATCATGTCGACGCGCTGCTCGTGGATGCGGTCACCGTAGGTCGACTCGGTGATCAGCACGTCGCATTCGGGCAGCGGCTCGGGATCGCGCAGGATCGGCAGGTTTTTCCGGCCGTGGTCGCCGGTGAACACGATGCGCCGCTGCTGCTTGCCAGTGTCGACGTCCATCACCACGATTGCCGCGCCGAGGATGTGGCCCGCGTCGAGGAACTGCACGCGCAGCTGCTTCGTCACTTCGAAGGTCACGTGGTACGGCACCGACTTGACCAGGCGCAGCGTGCGTTCCACATCGGCCGTGGTGTAGAGCGGTTCGACCTGATGGCCGCGTTTCGCCAGATGCCGCGCGTCCTGCTGCTGGATGTGCGCCGAGTCGAGCAACATCATCCGCAACATGTCGGCGGTGGCGTCGGTGCACCAGATCGGGCCGTCGTAGCCGTCTTTCACCAGCCGCGGCAAGGCGCCGCAGTGGTCGATGTGCGCGTGCGACAGCACCAGGGCGTGGACGTCGCGGCCGGCGATGGGCAATCGACGATTCTGTTCGTCGGCCATCTTGCGTGGCCCCTGCACGAGGCCGCAGTCGAGCAGCACGTTGGAGTCGCCGATTTCGAGCAGGTGCTTGGTGCCGGTGACGTGCCGCGCCGCACCCAGGAATCGCAGGGCGAGTTGCATCGTTCAGGTGCGAACGATGACGGTGCGCGTAGTCATCGTCAGGGCCAGCAGGAACGGGGACAGGAGGGCGTCGACGAAGTCGAACCGGGTTTCGACGGTGTAGCTGGTGAGGTTTGACGCCATGCGCTGGGTGTCGACTTCGCCGACCGGCACGAGGCCGAAGAACACATAGTACTGGCGGGCATGGACCTGGTTCGTGTCCGAACCGCCGAGGCCCACGACGTGCCGGTGCGAGATGCAGCCGGTGGCCATGCAGAGAAGGGCGAGGGCGGCGAACGAGCGCAACGACGGGAGACACGTCTTCACGGATGCGTCTTGTAGCGGAGCGCGCGCCGGGACTCGATCCTCGAGTCGCGGATCAACGAGCGTCCGGATTGTGCACGTCGGGCGAGGGTGGCGGCTCAGGCTCCTTCTCGATGTCTGTTTCGTCCGCGGCGAACGACGGCGACTCCGCGGCAGAAAGCCACGCTGCGTCCGCGGCGGCGGCGGCTTGGGCTTCCGCCTGGGCTTGGGCTTGGGCTTCGGCTGCCCGCATCGCCGCCATGGCTTCCGACGCGGCGAGCTGCCCGGCGACGGCCTGATCGCGGCGCAACCGGCGAATCACCGCGATGACCAGGAACGGCAACAGCGCGATCAACGACAGGCTGAAGCACTGGTCGAGCAACACGCGCCACGGCGCTCCCGAACCGTGCAGAACGTGGTGGCGCCAACCGTCCTCGAGCGCCAGCGTGGATCGCTTCAGGCGCCCGACCAAAGCGCGATCGAACGACGTGAAGTCATCGGTCGCGCGCGCCACCGCGAGCAGGTTGGCGAGGCCTGCCTGCTTGATCAGGTAGGACACGTACGAGTAGCTCTGCGCGTAGGCGACACGAAGGGCCGGTTGTTCGCGCGGGAAGCTGTTGGTCAGTTCATAGAACGGTTGCAGGCGCCGCGCCGTGATCCGCCACACCAGGTCGTTCTCGCTGGCTTGCAGATAGGTGCTGCCGGCGAGGCATTGGGCGAGCCCTTCGTGAAACCAACGCGGGATCTCGCGGCCGTTCGGGGCGACGTACTGGTCGAGCAGTTCGTGCACCAGCTCGTGGCGCACCACCGCCTTCAGGTCGGCGCCCGTGCGTTCGATCTCGCGCCGGATCAGGTGGATCTGGTGCTGGCCGAGCATTGCGAACGCCGGCGCGTCTTCGTGCACGTGGGCGAGCAGGGCCGCCGGCATCGATTCGCGGTCGGCATGCACGTGGACGAAGAACGTGTGCTTTGGCTTGTTGGCGAACACTGCCAGCAGGCCGGGCAGCTCGGCCTCGACTTCGGCCCGCACCCGGTCCACCGATTCCGCGTCGATCGCGCCGGTGCCGGCGACGACCTGCACCCGGGGTACTGGCGCAGCGGAACCCGGCTCCTGCGGCCCCACCCAGCCAAGGGCGATGGCGATGGCCATGCAGAGAAACGAGGAGATCGCGGGCAGGAACACGGGAGGGCGGCGTCATAGTCCCCGCCGACCGGCCGCAGAAGGGCCGGCAACGAAGTCCCTCAGGAGAACCCACCGTGAAAGCCTGGATGATCGCCGTTCCTGTCCTCGCCCTCGCCGCCGTCGCCATGGTGCCCCAGGACCCGCTGGCCGCGGATCCATCCCTGGTCGACCAGACCGCCGTCACCACGATCTCGGAACTGCAGTACATCAACTTGCAGGGCACCTCGACGTCGGTGGCCGCGCGCTCCGTGGTCGAAATCCGCCTGCTCGAAGACGCCGGTGACCACCTGCGCCTCGAGTTGCTCTACGAAAACGGCGACTACTCGCTGATCCAGGCGCAGGGGTTCCACCTGCTGCGCAACGGCGGCACGTCGCGCGAAGTCCGGCTGGTGCGCGGCAAGTCGGCGCGCATGCGCTTCCCGCGCCTGCCCTGATCGCGCCGATGGCAAGGGCGTGCCGCGACGGTGTGTCGAGAGCTTCATCGAAGCACCTCGATCCGTCGAAGAATGCGGTGGCATCGGATCGGGTCGGAACACCTCGGCATGACCCGTTCCACTCCACCGCTGCATCGCCATCTGCTGACGCGCTCGGACCTCGCCCGCTTGCAGGTCCCCGCCGGCGATGTGCTCGCGTGGTTGTCGAGTGGTGATCTCGAACAGATCGACGCACTGACGGCGGGCGACGACCCGGTGTTCACGGTGCTGTCGGCGCCATTGCGCAGCCAGCTGGCAGAACGCCTCGCGACGATCGGCAAGCCCACCGTCGTGCTGACGCCGTTGCGGGCGCGATCGTTCCTGATGCGTGCGATGCTCGCTTGCGAGACCAGGAGCGATCTGCCGCCGCCGGAAGTGACCCCACCGGCACCCGTGGTGCCAGCGGCGCCAACCGCGGCCATCGATGACGCGACGTTGGAGATGGCGCTGCAAACGACCGCGGCCGAGATCGAAGCCGACCTGGAAGTGATGCTGCGGCTGGCGGAAGAGGAAGCGGAACTCGAGCGTGCGGAGAGCATCGCCGCGACCGCTGCCGAGGTTCCGGATGCCACGCCTGCCCATGCTGCGCCCGAGGTGGCGGGCCTTCCTGAGAACGAAGGCGCCCCGGCCGACGACGAGCCAGCGGAACCCGACGAGATCGACCACGAAGGCGACCACGACGAGGCCGACGACGACGAAGGCGAGTGCTTCGAGTTCGACGATCTCACCAGTGCGATGGACGAACTGTTGCCCGAAGAACCTGCGGCGGCGGCGCCGAGCGCCGAGCCTGCGAGTGAGTCGGATCCCGAGGCGCCGACCATGGACGCCCTCACCACCGAGACCTTCGCCATCGAAGCCGAACCAGCCGTTGCGGCAGCCGAAGCCGTCATCGACGACGCCACACCCGACGAACTCACTGCCACGGATTCGAACATGCCTGCGCACTCCGATACGACCCACGACGCGGAAGAAGTGCTCGCCACCGAGACCCAACCGGAAGCAACGCCGGACGCACCGACCGGAGAAGTGGCCGTCGTGGACGATGACGTGCGGCTGCCAACGGGCGACGAAATCGCTGCGGTCCTCGGCGCCTTCGAAACGGCAACCGCGGCTCCGACGGAGTCCGTCGCGAGCGACGAGCCGCACACCGAGCCAGAATCGCAGGCCGAAGCCGGCCAGGGCGAAATCGAGCCGGCGATGCCGACACCGGAAGCGCCGGAAACCAACACGCCCGTTGTCGAAGCGACTGCGGCAACGACTGCCGAACCCGCCGACGCGGCAACGCCGGCAGCCACGGAACTCGTGACCCGATCCCTCGCCCGTGTCGATGCGTTCCTCGCCCAACTGAAAGAATCGCTGGTGCAGTTGGCGCAACGACCCGCGGCCGAACCGCCGGCGCCACCGGCACTGGTTGCGCCCGTCGACATCGCGCCGCTGGTGCAGGCATTGCAGGCCGGCTTCGCCCAATCCAGCCAACAGGCCGAAGCGGCGCAGGCCGCAATCCAGGCGCTGGGTCAGCAGGTGGCCAGCATCGGCCCGAGTCTCGAACACGGCGTCGATCGCGCCTTGCAGGTGGTCGTGGCGGCGCAGGCAGAGTCCGGCACGCAACGACAGGCAACGGAGTTCGTGGTCACGCGAACGAGTCGCATGCCTGTCGTGATGCTGGCACTGGCGGCGATGGTGATCGCGTGGTCGGCCTTGTTCTGGATCAAGACCGGCTCACCCAAGCTGACGCTCGGCACGCTGGTCGGCGGCAACCTGGTTGCGTGTTGCCTGCTCGCGTTCGGCCGGCAGCGCTGACCGTCCGCAGCCCTACTCGCGCCCAACCGGCGTCAGCAAGTTCGCCAGCAGGCGAACCGCACCGTGGTGCAGCTTCTTGAGCTGCCGCCACAACGACAGCGCGCAATACACGTACTCGCCGTCGCCGGTGCGCGCGTAGAGCAGCGCCCCGCGTTCCGTCGGCTGCCCCGGATCGTGCATGGCGAGCAGTTCTTCGAACTCCGCTGCATATGCACTCGGCAGATACAGCGCCCGCTCCTGATCCCAACCATCCCAGTCACCGGCTTCGATCCGGTTGGGATGGCGCATCAACGGATGGTCCGGCGCCAACACCGTGACCGGCGCATCGGCGCGCGTCACGCGCGACCGGCCGACCTGGAACGGTGCGAAGGGCGTCCCGAAGAAGTTCTCACCCACCGGGTGGAACTCGGTGTTCTTTTGATAGAAGACGACGAGTCGCCGGCCGCGCTGCTTGGCGAAGTCGAGCAGGCGCCGGAAGCCGGCGCGCAACGCCGGGCGATCGCGCAGCGCCCGGATGTCGACGACGATCGTGTCGAACGTGCTCAGGTCGGCGACCGCGAGATCGACATCGCTGATCTCCGACCACCGCAACCCGAGCCCGCCCACGCCGAGCACTTCCGACAACGTCTCGTCGCGACTGCGCAACAACCCCACCCGCAGGTCGGCAGGAATGCGAACGTCGACGCGGTGCACCGGTAGCTCGACGCGGTTGTCCCCCAGCCGGATCCGCAACACATCGGCGCCGACGCCGCGGTCCTTCGGTGGCTCGACTTCGAACCCGATGCGATCACTGCGTTGGTCGCCGAGGCTCACCTGGTGGCGATCCTTCGCGATCACGTAGCCAGCGGGGCCACGCACCTCCAGTTCCCCCTGCACGGGGAAATGGGAGTTGCGCACGACGCCGACACTGAATTGCACCGAAGTGCGCGCCATCGGCAACAGCAGCATGCGCGGCACCACGTGCAATTCGACCGGCGCGCGTTGTTCGACCGGCACCGTCAACACGACCGGGATCTCGGCATCCTGCAGTCGCACCACGAACCGCAACCGGACCGGCGGCACGAAGCGTTCGGCGCGGTAGCGCGCCGCCATCGGATCGACGCCGGCCTGCGCATCGCGCGGCATCCGGATGGTGACGCTGACGCGCTCCGCATCCGTCGCCGACGCCATCTCTTCGTCGGTCAGGGTTGCGGTCACACCGTCGAGGCCTTCGATGCGGAAGGTGACCCGCTGCGGCGTCGCCCGATGCAGTCGCACCAGGACATCGAACTCTTCGCCGGCGACCGCGATCGTGCCGGGCGCGACGTCGATCTCGAATTGCAAACCGCAATGCGACACGAGCAGGGCTTCGAGAGCCGCCACGCGCCGATCCAGCCGGGTCCGCGCGCCTGGTTCCTGCGTCGCCGCCAGCAACTGGCGCAACTCGAGCAACACGCGCACGGAGTCGTCGAGGATCGCTTCCCCACGATGCAGGCGCTGCGGCAGTTCCTCGCGCAGGAAGCGGGCGAGCCAGCGCCCGCGTTCGGCATCGTGCGGCCAGATGCCCGTGTCGAACACGTTGGGCAACGCCAGTGGCCGTTCGGCATCCACGGCGATGCGGGTCGGGATGCGTGGTTCGAACCGCAGCTCGCGGGCAAACACCTCGTCGAGCGGTGCGGGCGTGCCCGGGCTGCGATGGGTCGCGCTGAGGATCTCGTAGGCGAGCCGACGCATGGTCATGCCATGGCCGGGATCAACGCGATCCATGTCGATGCGCAGTGTGTCGGCAGTCAGCGTGCTGCGGGCGCCGAGCAGCAGCGAGGCGACCGTGCAGGGTTCGTTGCCGTCGCGATGCGCCGGATCCGCCGCCAGGCGAATCGCCTCCGGCAACAACTCGACCACCGCGAGATCGTGGCCGTGTTGCTCTTCGTCGTTGTGCGTCGTCATCACCGCATCCGGCCGGATGCGGCGAAGCAGGCCGGCGAGATCGTGCAGCGTTCCTTCACGCCCCCACTCGGCGAACGCTTCTTGGGCCGTGCGGCGGAAACCGAGGTCGGGTCGATCGAGGTACCACAGTTGGGCGCCGAGCCGCGCGCAGCCAGCTTCGGCTTCGCGGGTGCGAATGCGTTCGAGAGCGTCGCCACTCTCACTGCCGAGACTGTTCTGGGCTCCCCCACCACGCGACGCCAACAACACCGCCACACGTAGGCCGTAGTCGCGCCGCAACCAGACCGCCGGGAGGAAGTACCTGTCGTCGGGGTGCGACGCGATGAGCAGCACCAGCGAATCCGCAGCGGCGTCGCGCAACGCCTGGTCAGTAGCGAGATGGCCCACCGCACTTCGCACAGCGGACTCCAACGTGGCCTGCTGGGCAGCGAGCGGTTCGACGAGCGCGAAGGCAAACGCGCAGCCGATCGCTAGCGCGAAGCGGCGCATCACACGCCGAGGGCCAACCGGTTGGCGAGAACTTCCGGCAGGCCGGCCTCGCGAATCTTCCGCTGCACGCCGGCGATGTCGTAGTGCACGCGCTTGACCCAGGCGATCTCGCGGTCGGTATCGACGAGTCCGTAGGCGGCGCGCGGGTCCTCGTCGCGTGGCTGGCCGACGCTGCCGACGTTCATCAAGACCCGGTCGTAGCCCTGGTACGAAACCTCGAACTCGGAGCTCGGATCGACGCGGATCTCGGTCGGCGCGGAATCACGCCGCAGATAGATCGAAGGCACGTGGGAGTGGCCCACGAAGCACAGCCGGGTGTCCTGTTGCTCGAGCGAGTCGATCGCTTCCACCTGGGTGATCACGTAGCCGAACTGGTCGGGCATGTGCAGCGAGCCGTGCACGACCGTGAAGGGCGGCCGCTTCACCACAAGCTGCAAGCTGCGCAGGAACTGCAAATCGCTCGGCCGCATCCGCGGCGTCGTCCAGTGGATCGCCGCTCGCGCGAAGTTGTTGAAGTACGAGGTGTCGAGCAACCCGAGCACCGCTGCGTCATGGTTGCCGAGGCACGTCACACAGCCCAATTCGCGCACGATGTCGATGCATGTGGAGGGCTCGGGGCCATAGCCGACGATGTCACCCACTTGCACCCAGGTATCCACCCCGTCCTTCTGCATGGCCGCCACGACCGCGCGAAGCGCCTCGACGTTGCCGTGAATATCGCCGAGGATACCGATTCTCATTTCGCCCGCGCCACAGGTTGAGGGGTCAAGGCCAGAGCGGCCAGGATTGCGGCGATACTAGCGAAGGCCTGCGGCCACAGCCAGCCTTCGGCTTGCACCCTGGTCGCAACAGCGATTGCAAACACCGATTGGACAATGACATATGCCATTGTCCACGCATTTCTCTGGACCCGGACCGTGCCCATGGCGAGGCCAAGGGCGAAGTTTGCCGTCACGAAGTTCAGCGCGGCCCAGGCGCGGCCGGGTCCGTCCCAACGCGCCACCCTAACCTGGTCCACGATCCCGGGCACCAAGGCGACCACCACTGCCAATCCGGTGCTGACGAGCAAGACTCCCAGCACGTTGGTTGCTGTCCGGCGGGTCACCGGCAACTGATAGCACAACATCACTTGCAGGGCGGTCGCCGCAAACCACGTGGCATCGGTGACGAGGTGGATCCCGAACAACCGCAGCACGAGCGGTTCCTGGAAGGCTGCAATCAGGACGAAGCCGACCAGCATCAACCACGGCACCAGCCCAATGGCGCGAAGGCACGCCGCCAGTTGCAGCACCAGGTGGCGTCGCAAGCGTGGGAAAGCAGCATTTGGGACTGCGATCGAAGTGGCCACTCGGGTTTACAGTTTTCGTTGGGACCATAGACAGCTAGCATCGCGCCGGCAACCTTGAGTTCGCCCTCGAGCCGGTCAGCTCGAGCGGGCATCTCGAAGTTCCTTAGGCGATCGCACCGTGCGCTCCATCGTTCTGGCAAACCAAAAGGGCGGCGTGGGAAAGACAACCACTGCCATTCACCTGGCGCATGGCCTGGCCTTGTCAGGTCGTAGGGTGGCCCTGTTCGACCTCGATCCCCAGGGCAACGCCACGGTTGCCGTGCAGGCGATGGCGGACGCTGCCGAGACAACGGAGGACCTCTCCGGTCTCACTCCGCTGCAGTCCAACCTCTGGCTGCTGCCATCCTCGGGCTCGGTGGGGCAACGGCGCGATGCCACGATCGACGTGGGACGGCTGCAGGATCTCGTCCAGTCCCTCGAAGACCGCATCGATTGGTTGGTTGTCGACTGCCCGCCGCGCATGGACGAGTGGGGTTGGGCCGGCATCCAGATCGCCGAGGAAGTGCTGGTTCCGGTCCAGGCTGAGTTCTTCGCCATGCACGGTCTGTCGCAGATGCTGGCGTCGCTGGAGGCCGCTGCCGAGCAGTTCCCAGGGCGTGGCAAGCTCCGCGGCGTCCTGCCTACCATGGTGGACTACCGCGAACCGGTCGCTCAGGAGATCCTTGCCGATCTCCGTGCCAACCTGGGTGATCGCCTCATGCGCACCGTGATCGTGCGCGATTCTGGCCTGGTCGAAGCTGCCAGCTTCGGCCGTTCCGTCTTCCAACACTGTCCGTTCTCGAAAAGTGCCCTCTGCTACGCAGATCTGGTGAAGGAGCTCGTCGATGGTTGATCGTCGCCTCGGTCGTGGTCTCGATTTCTTTCTCTCGGGTGGCAAGCCTGCTGCAGCCACGCCGGCACCGGCCGGCGTGCCCACGCGCGACGTGGAGCCCGCGCGGCCGCAGGGGGACGTGGTCCTTCAGGTGGAGTTGGGAGACCTGTCGGTCAACCCGTTCCAGCCGCGCAAGGAGTTCCACGAGCCGGAGCTGCTCGAACTGGCGGATTCGATCCGGTCCAGCGGGATCCTGCAGCCGATCCTCGCACGTCGCGTCGGCGACAAGCTCGAGATCGTGGCCGGCGAACGCCGCTGGCGCGCGGCCAAGATCGCGGGCCTGACCAAGGTTCCGGTCCTGGTGCGGACCCTCGAGGACCAGGAGTCGGCGGTGTTCGCGCTGGTCGAGAACCTGCAGCGGGAAGACCTGAACGCCATCGAGAAGGCGCAAGGCTTCAAGTTGCTGCTCCAGACCATGAACACCACCCAGGAAGGGGTCGCCAAGCGCGTCGGACTCGACCGCACCACGGTCACGAACTTCCTCCGCCTGCTGGACCTTCCCGCCGAAGTCCAAGCGCATGTTTCACGTGGAACATTGTCGATGGGCCACGCGCGGTGCCTGCTCACCTTGGCGGACGGACCGACGATTACGAAGAGCGCCGACGAGTGCATCAAGCAAGGCTGGTCGGTTCGCGCCTTGGAGACCAAGGTGCGTGAAGCCCTCGAGGCTTCGAAGGGCCAGGCGGCAACGACTCCGGGGAAGGCCAAAGCCCGCCCGGTGTGGCTGAACGAACTCGAGGAGAGCCTGGTTGAGGCCATGGGCACCCCGGTCACGATCCGCTACGGCCGCAAGCGCAGCCAGATCATCATCGACTGCGCCGGCCGCGAGGAGTTCGAGCGTGTCTTCCAACGGCTGAAGAACGCATAACCTACGTCTTCCAAACAACCTGGAGACGAAACGAGGCGCCCATCGGCGCCTCGTTTGCTGTACCGGCTTGCCGGCGACGGGCTTACTTGATGACGGTGACTGCAGTGACCCGGATGGTCTCGCTGGGCTTGCCCCGGCCCTGACCTTCTTCTTCGGTCGTCATCGTCACTTCGCAGACCTTCTTGATGTTCTCGAGCCCTTCCACGACGAACCCGAACACCACGCGGTCGCCGTCGTTGGCCGGCGCGTCATCGAAGTTGATCCAGAACCGGTCGGCGCAGGACTTCCCCTCGGCTTCGACGCGCGCCGAAACGGCACCGGCGAAGTGGCTGAGGGAGTTCTTCACGAAGGCCAGCTGATGCTTGCTCGGCTCGGTGTCCGTCCACTTGGTGCGGTCGTTGTCCTTGGTCGACTCGAACCCGAGGTGCATCTCGTGCGGCTGCTTGAAGGTCTTCGCCGGGCGGCGGATCTCATCGATGGCGATGTCCTTCCAGTGGTTGGCCTCGGCCAGCTTGAGGAACGCTTCGCGCTCGAGTTTTGCCTCGGGCATCAGGGCGATCACAAAGGACCCGTAGGTGCCGGAGAGCTCGAACTTGACCTTCGTCGCGTCGGCTGGAATCTCGGCCTTGGCGAAGTGGGCCGGCGTCTGGAACAGCTTGGCTGCCTCGATCTCCGCCCGAACGCGCGTGACCGTGCTGCCCGCGACCGGCGGCTTCCACTCCGGCTTCTCTTGCTTCGGGGGGGGCTGAGGCGACGTCTTTTCGGGCGGGTCCTTCTTCACAACATCCTGGATTTGAACAGGATGCGGCGTTTGCTTGACCAGGGTGTGGTTTGGATACGCCGTTTCGAGGCTCTTCAGCATGCTCTCGGCGGTGGCCCAGTCCTTGTCGAGAATCGCCCGCTTCGCGAGCTCCATCAGGATGTACGGCTTGACCGCCGCCGGAGCCGAATCCTGGCCCGCCTTCAACTTGGCGATATCCAGGTCCATCAGGCGCTCGGTCAGGCTGGTGCCCGCTTGCTCATCAGTACCGTAAGTGCCTTCAAGGCCAGTGATTGAGGAGACCCACGACCAGGTGGTGTCGCGTTCCTTGTCCTTCAGATACCCAAGGCCGTATTTGACTCCGAGGGCACCGAGGACCAGCGCGACGACCACATAGAACGGCTTGCGATAGCGGTCCCACAGCAGGTCGATCTGGCTGGGTGCCTGGGTGCCGGCAACGGTCGGCGTCGGAGTGGTTGGCGTCGGAGTGGCAGACATGATTCTTGGATGCTTCGGGGTTACCGACGGGGGCCGTCGGTCACGTAGTCGACGACCATCATCGTCGAACCATCGCTACGAGTGAACGTGTAGTCGGCGCGGTACCGGCCGCGCTCGAACCGCAAACGGAGGCCGATCTCCTGGCCTTCCTCGTCGAGGACCTTGGTCCACTTGTGCTGCGGCATGCGCTCGCGCACGTAGTTGGCAATCGTCGCGACCTCGGTCTGGCCGGTGTAGACGAAGTGGCCGTGGCGCCAGCCCGCTTCCTCCCGCGAGTAGCTCTCATGGGCTTCCTCGCGCAGACGCATTCCCGAGGGGACGACAACGTCCTGGAACTGCATCGCGGTGACTCCATTGTTGCTGGCGGGATCGGTGGCGCAGGCCGACAGCAACCCGAACATCCACGCACAAACGAAGGCTCGTGGCAGCGACATGGTCTCTTGACGAAAGCGGTAGGGGGCCAGGGAAAGGGGGCGAGAGTCTAGCCCGGCCGCAGAGGACAGGCAACGTCCGCGAATGCAAGCCCCTCCCGGCGATGGCATGGGGGCAGTTCCGCCACGTCGGGCTCGAGCCTAAACTCCGCGCGCCCACGACCGGCCGTTCCGCCGCACTTCCGCGAGCATGCGCCCAACCGAGACAGCCCGACGCACCGACATCCTGGATCGGGCCACGCTCGTGCTCAATCGTTCATGGCGCCCGGTCCACGTCACCACGGTGCGCCGCGCGCTCTGCATGGTGTTCCGGGAAGCGGCCCGCATCGTCTGCCCGGAATCCTTGTCGACCTACACCTTCGACGAGTGGGTCCTGCAACCGGTGATGATGGCGGATCGCGCCGTCCGTTCGCCGAGCATTCGCATCCAGGCTCCCGAAGTGGTCCTGCTCGTGCACTACGACCGCATTCCGTGCCACGAGGCGCCGTTCACGCGCCGCAATCTGTTCCTCCGCGACGACTTCACGTGCCAGTACTGCGGGCGCCGCTGCTCGACCGACCACTTGAGCGTCGACCACGTTCTGCCGCGTTCGCGCGGCGGCAACACGTCGTGGGAGAACTGCGTACTCGCCTGCGTCGGCTGCAATGCGCGCAAGGCCGATCGCACGCTCAAGGAAGCGGGGCTGCATCTCCTGCGACCGCCGGTGCGTCCGCGCTGGACGCCGTATCTCAATCTTCGCCCAAGCCAACGCATGGACTCGTGGGCGCGCTTCGCGCCGGAGCAAAAGCGTAGAAGCGCCAGCACTTCCTGAACGCCGCGCGTAACCGCGCCGGCCACTTCGAACTCAACCAACTTCCCATGCCGTCCCTACTGCGCTACCTCGTCGTCTTCTTCCTGTGTGCCCTGCCCGCCGTCGGGCAAGCCGCGAAACTCAAACAAGAATTGAAGGCGAAGGAGACCGCCGCGAAGAAGGATCCCGAGGCGCTGTTCGAAGTCGGCAAGTGGGCCACCGAGAAATCGCTGCTCGACGATGCGAAGCGCATCTACCAGGCCGTGGTGAAGATCAAGTCCGACCACGCGGGTGCCAACGAAGCGTTGGGCAACCAGCTGATCGAAGGCAAGTGGATGCCGGCGAAGGAGGCCGAGGCGCTGCGCAAGAAGCTGCTAGTCGCCGAATTCACCGCCAAGGGCATGGTCGAAGTCGCCGGCGTGTGGGTCGAGAAGGACAAGGTCGACGACGCCAAACGCGGCATCTTCCATCACGAGAAGGAGACGGTGACGAAGGAGGAACTGCTGCAGTTCCAGGCCGGCAAGGTGCGGCACCCGGACACCGGCGAGTTCATCGATGCAAAGCACCTGGAGAAGGCCACCACGCACTACTACCCGATCAGTAACAGCCGCTGGGTCGATCAGAAGGAAGCCGATGCGTTCCACAGCGACTTGAAGCGGCCGTGGATCGTTCGCACCGGCAAGGGGATGATCCTCAGCACGCTGCCGTTCGCGAAGATCGAGGAGCTGCAGATCTACCTCGACCAGGGACTCGACACGATTGCGCCGCTGTTCGCGCACAAGCAACTGGCTCCGGCCCATCGACCGGTGGTCGTGATCGCTGCCACCGAAGCCGAGTACCGCGAACTCGGCACTGCCTATGGTGAAGGCACCGACGCGGCCGGCTGCTTCCTCATCGGCGACGAGGCCCAACCGATCCAGATCCCGTTCCTCGGCGATGTGCGCGCCGCCATTTGCTACAACGAGAAGAGCTGGGGCATCCGCTACATCCGCCATGCGGCGGCGCTGTCCTACCTGCACGGCCTGTCGGCCGAAGCGGGCGTCGACCTGCCGCCGTGGTTCGTGCACGGCGTCGCCAGCATGACGTCGCGCTTCCAGACCGACTCCGACGCGGGTTGGTTCGGCAAGCAGCACGTGGCCAAAGGCGGCGTGCGCAACGTGAAGGGCTTCTTCGCCGGCTTCGCCATCAGCGGCGACATGGAATCCACGGCCATCGACTACAACATGTTCCAGGCCGGCTTGTTGGTCTCGTACGCCGCCCATGGCGGCGACGCAAAAGTCACCGAGGCGCTGCAGGGAGTCACCGGCCTGCTGACGGGTGCACAGAAGGGCAACGCGGAGAAGGCGCTCACCAAGCTGCAGGGCCTGCTGACCGATGCCGAGCCCAAGATCGCCACGCACCTGCAGAACCTGATCGCCAAAGCGCCGCAGTGAGCCAGCGGCGGTGACGCCGGCCCCAACGACGCCCTGGGACCTCGCGTTGGGCCAGGCCTTCGGTTAGGAACTGCGCCCGAAACCACCCCCCGCGGGATGGCAATGTCCGGCCCAACCGGCAACCGCGACAGGTCCGCGACATCGGGCGTCCACTACGGGCGTCAGCCCCGAGGCACCGGGTGGTGCCTTTTCCCAACAACCAGATCCCATGAAGTCGTTCTCGCTCGCCTCTGCGACCCTGTTCGCCCTGTTGGCACCGGTCGCCGCCCAGGGCTCGATCATGCCCTACCTGCCCAAGGACACGATGCTGGCGCTGTCGGCGCCGAACCTGTCGATGTCCATCGCGGACTTCGCCAAGATGCCCTTGGCCAAGATGTGGGCCGAAGAGGAGGTCCAGAACTTCCTCGCCGACGTCAAGGAGATGGTCGGCAAGCAGATCGCCGAAGGACTCGAGCAGGGCAAGAAGATGCACGCGCAAGGCGCGTTCCCGATCGACCCTGACGACATCATGAAGCTGCGCCTGCACGGCGGCGCCTTCGCGATCACGCGAATGGAATTGGCGATGGGGGATCGGGGCCCGATGCCCAAGCTCGGCTTCCTGGTTCACCTCGACTTCGGTGACTCGGCGCCGACCTGGAACAAGGTCCTCAAGATCGGCCTCGACATGATGGAAGCCGAGGCGAAGGACGAGATGGTCAAGGCCGAGACCAAGGTCGGCGACGTGCAGCTGCTGTCGTACTCGCCGCCCGCCGAAGAAGGCATCCCGATGGGACTCAACATCGCGATGGTGCCGAACGGCCTGCTGATCGGCACGCTCGTCGACGACGTCAAGGAAGTCGTCGCCGCGATGAACGCGAAGACGCCGATGCTCGGCGCCACCAACCTCTACCTCGCGACGGCGAAGCAAGTGAACGCCGAAGGCGCGGAGTGCGAGGTGTTCGCCCGCCCCGAGCCGATGATCGACTTTGCCCTGTCGGCGCTCGCCATGGGCGTCGAGAGAGGCAACATGGACGGCCTCAACATGGACGGCGTCAAGCGCGCCGTCGAAGCGATGGGCCTGCGTGACATGGGCGCCGCGTCGATGGCGGCCAGCTATGTCGACGGCAAGTGCGTCATCCGCACCTACAGCAGCAACGGCAAGCCCTCGGCAACGGCCGTCGCTGGCAAGAAGGTCGACATGTCGTTCCTGAAGTGGGTGCCCAAGGACGCAGTCAGCTTCAGCGCCGGCCAGATGGACCTGATGTCGTTCTACGACACCCTGCAGAAGGGCCTGGAAGCCTACGATCCGGAGTTCGCGAAGATGGCCCTGGGCCAGCTCGCGGAGATGGAGAAGCAGCTCGGCTTCAAGGTGCGCGAGGACTTCTTCGGCTCGCTCGGTGACCACTACATCAGCTGGGCGATGCCGATGGGCACGTTCGCCTCGCCGCCCGAGTCCGCCTTCCTGATGAAGGTCAACAACGAGGAGCGCCTCGTCACCGTGCTGAAGAACCTCGCCAAGCTGACCAACGGCATGCTCGAGATCGAAGAAGGCGAGAAGCGCGGCGTGAAGGCCTACCAGGTCCGCA
Organism: Planctomycetia bacterium; assembly: GCA_005776475.1. GTDB lineage: Bacteria > Planctomycetota > UBA1135 > UBA1135 > UBA2386 > UBA2386. The sequence continues at coordinate 11,917 of SXPB01000101.1, read as the reverse complement.
TCAACGCGGAACCGATGCAAGGCATGGGCGGCATCAACATCATGGAGATGCTGCAGCCGACCTTCGCGTTCAAGAACGGCTACATGGTCGTCGGCTTCAACGCGAGCGACGTGAAGCGCGTGTTCCAACGCATGGAGCGCCCGGACGACCCGAAGGGCGACATCCGCAGCAACAAGGAGTTCGCCGCGATCGCCGCGTCGATTCCGGCCGGCGTCGACAGCGTTTCGTTCACCGACTGGAAGTCGAACTTCGAGAGCCTCTACCAGATCGCCGCCAGCCTCGCCGCGTTCATTCCGATGGGCGAAGACGTGCCGATCGACATGTCGCTGCTGCCCGACTCGGGCACGCTGAGCAAGCACATGTTCCCCTCGGTCAGCTACACGAAGAGCGACGCCGCCGGCAGCGAATCGGTGACGACGAGCCCGTTCGGCCCCGAACTCGGCGTGTTGCTCGGCGCCGCCGTGGTCGCTGGCGCGACGGCCTTCGGCGCCATGCGCGGCGGCTTCTGAGCCGCCCCCCAGGAGCGGCTGCCTGGCAGCCGCGCCTGCGCGAGGCTTTCGCCGGGAGGCGGCGGACGGTACGACCCCGCCATGCGCACCGCCTCGTTCGCTGCTCCGCTCCTGTTGCTCACCGCTGCCGTTGCCCAGGAGCAAGCGCCGCTGCGCTGGCTCGACCTCGACGGCGACACCGCGCGGCAGGTGACGGTCCGACGCGACCCGGGCAAGTACCTCGGGCACCCGACCACCGTGTTGTTGCCCGATGGCAAGACCATCCTGTGCGTGCACCCAGAAGGGCACGGCAAGGGCCCGATCGTGCTGCAACGCAGCGGTGACGGCGGCAGCACGTGGAGCGAGCCGCTGCCGGTTCCCGAGAACTGGTCGACCAGCCAGGAGACCCCGACGATCCACCGCCTCGTCGATGCGGCTGGCAAGGCGCGCTTGTGCTTGTTCTCCGGCTTGCATCCGATTCGCAGCAGCCTCTCTTCGGACGATGGCGCCACCTGGTCGCCGCTGGCTCCGATTGGCGATTTCGGCGGCATCGTCGCGATGGCCAGCGTGGTCGCCTTGGCGAACGGCAAGCACGCCGCGTTCTTCCACGACGACGGTCGCTACTTCCGCGCCGGCGGCAAGCGTTCCCACTTTTCCGTCTACCAGACCGAGTCGGCCGATGGCGGTGTGAGCTGGGGTGAGCCCAAGGTGGTGTGGACCGGCCGTGAGCTCGACCTGTGCGAACCCGGCGTCGTGCGGTCGCCGGACGGCAAGCGCCTGGCGATGCTGCTGCGCGAGAACAAGCGCGTGAAGAGCAGCCACATCGTGTTCTCCGACGACGAAGCGGCGACCTGGTCGCAACCGATCGAACTGCCGGAAGCCCTATGCGGCGATCGACACGTCGGCGGCTACGCCCCAGATGGCCGTCTGCTGCTGTCGTTCCGCGACATGAGCAAAGACAGCCCGACGCGCGGCGATTGGGTCGCGTGGGTCGGTCGCTTCGACGATCTCGTGCACGCCCGCGCTGGCCAGTATCGCGTGCGGCTGTCGCGCAATTGGCGCCACACCGACTGCGCCTACCCCGGCGTCGAAGTGTTGGCCGACGGCACCTACGTCCTGACGACGTACGGCCACTGGGAGCCGGGCCAGCAGCCGTTCGTGCGTTCGATGCGCGTGCGGCTGGACGAACTCGACGCGCTCGCCTTGCAGCCGGCGCCGAAGTTCGAGCGCCTCGCGGAATCGGTGCATCCGGTGCCGCGGGGAAGTGACTGGATGCAACGCCACGAGAGAGACATCGCCAGCGCCAGACGCGGCGGCCATCGCATCGTCTTCGTCGGTGACTCGATCACGCAGGCCTGGAATGGCGGCGGCAAGGCCGAATGGACCGAACTCTGGCAACCGCGCGGCGTGTTCAACGCCGGCGTCTCCGGCGACCGCACGCAACACGTGCTGTGGCGGTTCGACAACGGCCTGCTCGAAGCGTTGGCCGGCAACGGCAACGACGTGAAGGGCGCCGTGGTGATGATCGGCACCAACAACAGCAATGGCGCTGACAACACCGCCGCCGAGATCGCCGACGGCATGGTCGCCATCGTGCGCCGCCTGCGGCAACAGCTGCCCAACGCGAAGGTGTTGCTGCTCGCCATCTTCCCGCGCGCGGAACGCGCCAACGCGCAGCGCGAGAAGTGCGCCGAAGCCAGCCGCATCGCTTTTGCCGCCCTCGCCGGTGACAGCAAGGTCGACTGCCGCGACATCGGCGCCCGCTTCCTCGCCGCCGACGGCACCCTGAGCAAAGAGGTGATGCCGGACTTCTTGCACCTCAGCTCCAGCGCCTACCGGACGTGGGCCGAAGCAATCCTCGCCGATGTCGATGCCATGCTGAAGTAGCCTCCGCTGGCGCCGCCAATCCGGCGCTGAGGAAAACCGTTACATGCCGGTCGTTGTGCCCAGCGCGTGGGCATCCGAACATGCCTGTGCCTTCCAAGGAGTACCCGATGCAACCGCTCCCGTTCGCCGTCACTGCCTGGGCAGTGCTCTCCTGTGCTCTCGCCCAGGATCCCGCAAAGCCACCGGCCCAAGACGTCGCGCCCAAGGCACTCGCCATCGGGGACGCGCTGCCAAAGGGTCTTGTCTTCCGCACCATCGACGGCAAATCGCAATCACTCGACGACCTGAAAGGCAAAGTCGTGGTGCTGCACTTCTGGTCGATGACATGCCCGTACGAGGTCGCCGCCGAACCGAAGCTGAACGCACTCAGTGAGGAGTTCGCCAAGAAGGACGTGGTGATGCTCGGCGTCGCCGCCAACGCCAACGAAATCGGCCCCGCCCCGGACGCGAAGGAGTTCGAGACCAAGGACGCGGACAAGCTGCCGTACGGCAAGCTGCGCGCGAAGGCCGCCGAGAGCAAGCTCAACCACGCCGTGGTGGTCGATCATGACGCCAAGCTCGGCAAGGCGCTGGAAGCCAAGACGACGCCACATTGCTTCGTGTTCGACAAGGAAGGCAAGCTGCAATACCAGGGCGCGCTCGACGACGATTCTTCCGGCAAGAACCCGAGTCCTGCTCGTTACCTGCGCGACGCCATCACGGCGATCCTCGCCGGTGAGAAACCCGGAGTGCAGTCGACCAAACCCTATGGTTGACGCACCAAGTTCGCGCCCGGTCAGGGCGCGCGCCGCAAGTAGTGCAGGGAGTGCCGCCGCTGCAGCGACGCGCTGCAGCAAGGGTCGGCCACGACGTGCCAGGCAATCCCCGTCGTACTGAGTAGCCGCGTCATCCACGAAGGCGGGCAGCTCCGCCTGCTGTCGGGCAGACGCACTCAATCCATGTCGGCACTGGTCGTCATGTTTCGTCGTGACATCAGTCACGCGCTCCATTGACTGCCCCTTGGCGCTGCGGATACTGCAGACTCCCTCGCTTCCCAGTCGGAGAACTCCATGAGCATCCCACGCGGTCTTTCTCTGTTGGCACTGGCGCTGTTTGCCAGTTGCGACAGCAAGGTCACCTCGACCCTCGACGCCGACGCCCAGCGCCGGGTCGCCACGCTGACCGACTGCTTCCCCAATCTCTACGAATACACCGATTCGTTGCTGGAGATTGCCGGCACCTGGCGCCTGGGCAGCAGCACGGCGCTTCCGGACCCGACCGGCCTGACCTTCTCCGTCAACGCCGAGGGCGGTGGCACGCGCGTCGACGTGACGTACGTGAAGGACGGCACGACGATCTCGATGGCGATCCGGTTCTACAGCCCGGCGGGAGCCCAGCAGACGCTGACCATCACCGGCTTCTCCACGCTGAACCTGACGATCCAGGAAGCTGCCAACGACTTGCGCAACCTGTTCGGGAGCGACGACAAGTTCATGGTCGGCGACTACACGATCAGCGGCAACGGCATCAGCGGCAGCGACTCGCTCACGGCGATCATCGGCGGCTCGACCAACCAGAACGAACTGGAAGAAGTGCGCACGACCGCCGCCAGCAGCACCATCAGCGGCGGCCCGCCAGCCGTGGACTCGGCGACGATCACCGACAGCGGCCCGCCCGCGTGCTCGTTCACGTTCACGATCCCGAGCCTGCTCACCGACGAAACGCCGACGCAGGAATATCCGATCGGCACGGTCACCATCAGCGTCACCGGACCGGACGCCACGGTCACCGGCACGATCACGTTCGACGGCAGCGCAACCGCCGTCATCGACATCGCGGATGTGCCCGGCACGTTCGCGTTCAACGTCGACACTCGCACCGTCACCTTCGTTCCGTGATACCCATGCGCACATCCTTCCTTCTCGCGGCAGCGTTGTTGTCGACCCTGCCCGCATGCTTCCAGTTCGAAGTCACGGCCCAGGCTGCCTACGCGCAGATGGCCGTCGACGGAGACATCGGCTACACGTCGGGCTCGGCCGCCGCCGTCGCCCAAGACGTCGAAAGCGCGCTCGGCCTCGGCGACGACCAGGGCATTCCGTACGGTCGCCTGGCGATCGACACCGGCGTGCCGGTGCTCGCCGTTTCGGGCTTCATGCTCGAAGACTCCGGCACCGGTGTGCTGACCGCGAACTTCGGTGACGTCGGCGGCATCGTCGCCAACACCCCGGTGCGCAGCGACCTCGAGATGACGAACGCGAAGTTCTCCTACGCGTTCGACATCGACCTCGGTCCGGTCAGCATCCAACCTGGCATCGCTGCCAACTACTTCGACATGACCGTCGAAGTCGCCGACCTGATCGGCATCGCCACGGAAACGGTCGAATTGAAGGCGCCGCTGCCGCTCGGCTTCCTCCGCGCCGAGATCGAACTCGGCATCGTCAGCCTGGTCGGCGAAGTCGGTTACATGGCGATCGACGTCGAAGACGTCGAGACGTCGTTCCTCGACATCGAAGCGTTGCTGATGGTGCACCCGACCAAGCTGCTGAACCTGTTCGTCGGCTACCGCAGCATGGAACTCGACGCCGAAGGCGACATCGACGGCGACTCGTTCGACACCGACCTGCAGATCAGCGGCTTCATGATCGGCGGCGGCCTGATCTTCTAATCCGCCGCGGCGTGGTGCGCTGGCGACTCGCCGCGCACCAGGGTCCAGCGCCCCGTTCTCGCGGGACTTCGCCCGCCAGCCCACGGCAGGCGGTTACTTCCGACCACCGCCGGCGTATGCGGGGCCTCCGCGCACTCTCTCCCGAGGCTCCTCATGCTCGCACGCTTGCTCGCCGCTGTGTCCCTGTTCGGTGTAGTCGCCGCGCAGTCTCCGCTCAACACGATCCCGACACCGGTGCCGGCCAACTGGTTCCTGTGGACGGGATGCGTCGAACCGATGGTGTTCTTCAATCTCACCATCAACACGACCGTCACGGTGCAAGGGCTCGACGTGAGCATCGACAACCTCGCGGGCTTCGAAGGCAATGTCGACCTGTTCGTCACGAACCCGGGCATCACGACGCATGTCGGCAACGAAACGAATGCCGCCGCGTGGACCCTGCGCGGCACCGGCCCGGTGACCGCCGCCGGTCAGGTCACTCCGGTGCGCGTGGGCCTGATGCCCGGCATCGTGTTGCAACCCGGCTCGTACGGCATCGGCGTGCGCTATCGCGGCGTGCGCGCCGAGTTCTTGCAGGGCACGGGGGCAAACCAGACCTTCAGCAATGCCCAGATGACACTGACCGCCGGACGCGTGCAGGCGCTCGCGTTCACGAGTGCGGCAGCAACCCCGTTCGTGTGGCTCGGCCGCATCCACTACGCCCTCGGCAGCGTCGCCCACGCCGCCGCCGCGAACACCACGTTTGGCAACGGCTGCAATGCCGTGCACGGTTCGTTCTACCAGCGCTTCCCCTGCTCGACGACCGCAGCGACGGCGCTGACCGGCCGGGCGATCAGCCTCATCCCTAGCGGTAGCGCCTACCTGGTGGCGCCCGGCACCGGCGTGACGTTCGTCGCGCCGACCGCTGCCGCCGCGTCGCTGCCGGCCAACGACGACGGCGAATCGATGGTGGCATTGACCAATCCGATGCCGATCCCGGGCGGCAGCACGCAGCAGCTGTTCGTGCACACGAACGGTTACGTCTCCGTCGCCAGCAACATGCTGCCGGCGCCGAACAACTTCACGCCGTTCGTGCCCGGGTTGCTCGCCGCACCCGTCACCGCGTGGTGGTCGTGGCACGACTACAACGCCGCCGAAGCGGGCAGCGGCACGATCAAGTTCGAGGAAGTGGGATCGCTGGTGCTGATCACCTGGCAGGACGTCGAGAGCTGGCCGGCAGTGCAGGGCACCACGCTGGTCGTGAACCGCAGCACGTGGCAGTTCCAGTTCGACACCGCAACCGGCATCGTCAACTACGTCTGGCAGACGATCACGCCGCAAGGCACGTCGGTGGATGGCGACGAGCACGTGGTCGGTTACTCGCCCGGCGGCCCGTCGCCCGACAACGGCCCGATCGACATCACCACGCTCACTGCGGTGTCGCTGAGCCAACCCGAAGTGTTGCCGCTGCGCCTCGCCGCCACCGGCCTGCCGACCCTCGGCAACCCGGTGAACTACGTGACGTCGAACGAGAACGGCCAGAACGTCGGCTTGTTCTTCTTCTGCACGACGGCGATCCCGGCGCCGGGTTTCGACCTCACGGGGCTTGGCATGCCTGGCTGCGCAGCGCACGTCGACATCGCGACCGGCGTCGGCAACTTGATCTCCAACCTCGGCCTGCCCGGCACCAGCATGACCGTGACGCTGCCCATCCCCGCGTCGCCGGCCAGCCTGATCGGCGCCGAGTTCGTCGGGCAATCGGTGTGGCTTGATCCGTCTGCAAACGCATTCGGCGCCACCTTGTCGAACGGTGTGCGCACGCGACTAGGTGGCTTCTGATTCCTCGCGAAGCCAGATACGCAACACCGCACTGAGAGCGGGACATTGTCCCGGGAAGGGAACGCGCGCGTGAGGAGCATTGCTCCACGCAGACGCCGGCGGTGTCGCCCGAATCACGGCGAAACGAAATGTGCTTGGGAGAATCTGGTGCAACTGGCCGCCTGGACATCTGCTCGGGTGAGGCTAGGTTCACCCGGGTCCCCAGCCACGGTCACTATGCCGCGGCTGTTTCCCCAAGCCCTTGTTTCGAGTCCCAATGAAACTTCTCTCGACTCTCGCACCCGCGTTCGTTTGCGCTGCGGTCGTGGCCCAGTCGCCACTGGTCTGCAACCCACTCGCTCCCGTCGCTTACTACGGCTGGAACACGCCTCCCGCCGTGCACACCACCATGAAGAACCTCACGGTGACGTCGCAGGTAACCCTGCAAGCGATTGCGACGCCGCTGCTGTCTCCGGTTGGTCAGGTTGGCACGCTCGAAGTGTGGCTGACGAACACCGGCATCACCACCTACGTCGGCAACGAGACGATCGCGGCCAACTGGACGATGGTGGCCTCGGGCCAGATCATCGGCAAGGGAACGACCGGCTCGCTGATCTCGCTGGAAGCGACCTCGTGCCAGTCGATCGGTGGCGGTGGCCTCGTCCTGAACCCGGGCTCGTACGGCATCGCGTTCAAGTACGTCGGCGTCACTCCGCTGCTGGTCGCCGTTGGCGTTCCGCACACCGCCACCAACGCAGAGCTGACGCTCTCCGGTGGCGCGATCCAGTACACGCCGTGGACGGTCCCGCAACCCCCGATCGGCGGCACCTACACCGCTTGGGACTGGCGCGGCCAGATCATCTACCAGAACGGCGTGTTCCCGCACGCGTGCGCCGAGTCGTCGACCTTCGGCGCCGGCTGCTACAAGGTCAGCGGCTCCGCCTACCAGGAGTTCGGTGACAGCTCGCCCGGTGGCGCCGCCCCCGCGGCCGCAGCCGCGCTGAACACGCGCCAGCTGCAGTTCCTGCTCGCCGGCACGAGCTACATCATGACCCAGGGCACCGGCACCTACCTGCCCCCGAGCGGGACCGCCACGGCCCTGCCGGCCAACGACGATGGTGAGACTGCAATCACGCTGACGCAGGCGTTCCCGTACACCGGCGGCGTCGCGACGCAGTTGTTCGTGCACACGAACGGCTACATCTCGGTCGCGAGCAACAACACGCTGCCGGGTGGCAACCTCAACTACATCCCGGAACCGTCGGGCCTGCTCAACGCCCCGGCCACGGGCTGGTGGTGCTGGCACGACTTCAACGCGACCGAAGTCGGCAGCGGCCTGATCGTCTACGAAGAGATCGGCAACGTCCTCTACGTCACGTGGAACGGCGTCGAGAGCTACCCGACGACCGCCGCCAACCCGAGCACGGTGCAGTTCCAGTTCGACTACGCGACCGGCACGGTCACGACGATCTACCAGAACATCAACCCGGTGGGCGGCTCCGGCTTCCTGCAGGGCGACGACTTCATGATCGGCTTCTCGCCGGGCGGCGAATCGCCGGACGCCGGTCCGTTCGACATCGTCACGCTGGTCTCGCAGAACCTGCCGTCGCCGGAAGCGTTCCCGCTGACGGTCGGCATGTCGGCGCGTCCGATCATCGGCACGACGGTCAACATCGACACGACGCGTGAGACCGGGCTCAACCTCGGCATCAACTTCGTCAGCATCGTCGCGGTCCCGGCCCCGGGCTTCGACCTGTCGATCCTGGGCATGCCTGGCTGCGTGGCGCTCATCGACATCAACCAGGGTGTCGGCAACGTCATCTCGAACCTGGGTCTGCCGGGTATCAGCATGTCGGTTGCGTTCCCGCTGCCGAACAACCCGGCCTTCGCCGGCCTGACGATCCACAGCCAGTCGGTGTGGCTCGATGCGGCCGCGAACGCCTTCGGCGCGATCACGTCGAACGCCCTGACGATGGTCCTCGGCAACTTCTGATCGAGGATCTCGCTGCGCGCTGCGTCGCCTGACGGCGGCGCGACCGCACGAACGAACCGGCCGCTCGCGCTGCAAGGCGTGGGCGGCCGGTTTCGTTTCCAGATCGCTGCGGCTGCGGCCATCGGCTTGACCGTTCCTTGACAGGTCGCAGCCAAAAGCGCCTAGCGTCTCGGCATCGACCTCGGACACCGAACCTCCGGCCAGCGTCTACCCGCCATCCTGCTCGTTGCAGGCGGCGGCATTCTGGTCGTGCTCGGCTGGTTGCTGTGGCGCAGCGCGGCCGCGGAAGCCGATCTGCGCGTGTCCGAACACGAACGCGCCCACGCGCTCGCCGAGCGGATTCTGCAGCAGGCACCCTCGTCGCGTGCCGTGTTCGCCGCGTTGCCGGATCACCAGAAGGCGGTGCAGCGCGCCGATGGCTCACTGGTCATCGACGAGGTCGGCTGGCTAGAGCAACAACCTTCACCACTCGACGTCGATCCTGTCGTCGACGATCGGCTGGAACGCGCGGCACGCGCTGAGTTCGTCGCCAAGGACCCGGTCGCGGCGCAACGCGAGTTCGACGAACTGCTCGCGGCGCCGCTGGTCGAGACGATTCGGCTGCGCGTGCTCGTCGCCGCCTGCTTCCACGCCCAGCGCACCGAGCAAGCGACGCGCGCCACCGAACTCCGAGCGGAGTTGCAGCGCGGGGTCGCAGGCCTCCGAGCGCCCGACCTCCGCCGCCCAGCCATCGCTCGCGTGGTTGCCGCATCGTGCCGACTGGGCCGGCACGACAGCGAACCACTCGTCGCCTACTTACCTCCCGACATCGCCGTAAGCCTGGACGACACGAAGTGGGGCAGTGCGCACGTCGAAGTCGCGGCGCGACGCGCGTTGCTCTTGACGATCGAACAAACCTGGCAGCGGCTGGCCCCGACGGCGAGCTCCGGCATCGTTGACGGTAGCACGCAGCACTTGTTGTGCTGGCAGGCTCGACCCGATGGCGGCCGCGACCTCGCTTGGGTGACACCGAAACACTGGGTGCAGGCCCTCGAGCAGGCCATGGGTTCGGGTGCACTGCCGGCCATCGGCGGCGCCTGGCGATTCACGGCGAGCGACTCCACCGCGACCACGTTCGTCGTGCCGGGAATCTCCGGCATCGATCGCCCCGACCTCGGCTCGGTGTGGTTGCGTCCGGGCCTGCTCGGCGCGCTGCTCGTGAGCCTCGCCGCCGCGTTCGCATTCGCAGTACGTTGGCAACTGCGCGCCGCCCGCGCCGAAGTTGCCGCCGCGCACACCCAGTCGGAGTTCCTCACGACGGTGACGCACGAACTGAAGACGCCGCTCGCCGCGATCCGGCTGCTCGGCGAGATGCTCGCCGAAGGTCGCGCCAAGGGCCGCGAGGACGACTACTACCGCATGCTCGCCGGCGAGGCCGGGCGGCTGTCGCTGCTGATCGAGAACGTGCTCGACCTCGGCCGCATCGAACGCGGCGATCGCGCCTACGACGTGCGATCGCTCGACGTCGGCGAAGTGGTGGGGGAGACGCTGGCGATGTTTGCGCCGTTGCTCGAACGCGATGGCGGCACCGTGCAGTGGGACGACTTGTGCGGCGCCACGCGCGTGCGCGCCGATCGGCAGGCGCTGGTGCAAGCGCTCGTCGCCGTGCTCGACAACACCCGCAAGTACGGCGGCACGCCACCGCGCGTCCTGCTCACCACGCGACGCCTCGGCGACACCATCGCCATCGACGTGCGCGACCACGGCCCCGGCGTGCCCGCGGGAGAACGCGACCGCATCTTCGAACGGTTCGTGCGCGGTGCGGCCCATGCCCACGGCAGCACGCCCGGCGTCGGCATCGGCCTCTATCTGGCGCGGCGCCTCGTACAGGCAAGCGGCGGCGACCTCGTCTGCAGCGACCCGCTGGACGGGGGTGCTGGGGCATGCTTCACGTTCCACTTCCCCATGGAGACCTCGGCATGAGCTTCCGCATCCTGCTCGTCGAAGACGACCGCACGCTGCGCATCGCCCTCACCGACGCCTTGACTGGCGAAGGCCACACGATCGTCGCCGCCGCCGACGGCCACGAAGCGCGCGCGCTGCTGCGCGCGCAACGCTTCGACCTCGTCGTGCTCGCCGTGATGCTGCCGGGCCCGAACGGGCTCGAACTGTTGCGCGAGCTGCGTACGCGGGACGCCGACACACCGGTGGTGCTGCTCACCGCGCGCGGCGACGAAGGCGACAAGGTGCTCGGCCTCGAACTCGGCGCCGACGACTACGTGACGAAGCCGTTCTCGCTGCGCGAACTGCTCGCCCGCGTGAAGGCGATGCTGCGGCGAGCCGATCGCCAAGACGCAGCCCTCGTGGAGCAGTTCGTGCTCGGCACCACGCAGATCGACCTCGCCGCATTCACCGTCGTGCGCGGTGGTGAATGCCACACGCTGTCGCCGAAGGAAGCCGGCATGCTGCGGTTGCTGCGGCAGCGCGCCGGCCGCGCCGTCGCGCGTGCCGAGTTCCTGCGCGAAGTGTGGGGCGGCGTGCCGTTCGTCGGCGATCGCACGATCGACACGCACATGCTCAACCTGCGGCAGAAGGTCGAAGACGACCACAAGGCGCCGCGCTTCCTGCTGACGGTGCACGGCGTCGGCTACCGACTCGTCGAGTCGGCCGAGCCGCTGGCACCTTGACCATCGCTTGACACCGAACTGACGGCACGCGGACCGAATCGATGCGCGCACACCTTCCTATCGGCACCATGAAGAAGACGACCCTCGTGTGGACGTTCGCTGTGTGCGCCGGTGCGCTCGCGGCCCAGACCCAGGAACCGAAGAAGCCGACGCCGAGCCAGGAGATCGCGAAGATCGTCGCGGTCGAAGAGCAGGAAGGCGACCTCGCCAAGGCGGAGAAGCTCTATCGCGAAGCGCTCGCCGGCACGGCGTTGTCGGCCGATGCGAAGGATCTGGCGACGTTGCGGCTGGCGGAGCTGCTGATGCGGCTCGGGCGGCGTGACGACGCGAAAGCGGTGATGGCGCAGGTGGGTGGGGGGAAGGGTGCGGTCGTGTCGCTCGATGATGTGACGCCGAAGGCGCAGGATCGGGAGCGGGAGGCGACTCTGCGCGCGAAGGCGCG